>DATGDT010000402.1:0-5847 GCA_035310725.1 Gemmatimonadales bacterium | reverse complement strand
CCGCCCGTGATGGCGATGGTCTGGGCCAGCAGGAACGGGATCATCGGACACCTCCCGGCGCCGGCACTTGGCCGAGTTCGAAATCGGTGCGCGGCTGGTGCGCGGGGTCGTTGCGGTCGTAGACCAGCCAGCCGTCGTTGTAGACCTGCAACGCCCGGGCGTACACCGAGAAGGGGTCGGCCGACCACACGACGACGTCGGCCATCTTCCCCGGCTCGAGCGTACCGACGATCGAATCGATCCCCAGCACCCAGGCCGGGTTCGCCGTGATCCAGCGCAGCGCCTGGTCGCGCGTGACGGGGACGCCGCCACGGTTGCCGGCGTACATCGCCTTGCCGGCCTCCTGGTTCAGCCGCTGGATGCCGCCCGGGTCGTCCGAATGGATCACCACCCGCGCCCCCGCGGCCTGGAGCAGCGCCGCGTTCTCGTGAATGCCGTCCATCGCCTCTTCCTTGAACCCCCACCAGTCGGCCCACACCGAGGAAGCGGTGCCTTCGCGGGCCAGGAGATCGGCGATCTTGTACGCCTCGACCGCATGGTGGAACGAGCGGATCTTGAAGCCGAATTCGTGCGCCAGGTCCAGCATTTGCGCCATCTCGTCGGCACGGTAGCAGTGGTTCTGCACCAGCATGTTGCCGCGCAGCACTTCGGCCAGCGATTCGAGCTTCAGGTCGCGCTGTGGCGGATCGCCCTGATGCGTGCGGTTCCACTTGTCCCAGCGCTGGCGGTATCCCTCGGCCTGGATGAATGCGGCACGGTACCCCGCCATGTTACCCATCCGCGTGGAGGGCCCGCGCGTGCGGTACACCCGCTTGGGGTTCTCACCGCACGCCATCTTCAGGCCATAGGGCGCGCCGGGGAACTTCATCTCCTGCACGGTGCGCGCGGGGATCAGCTTGAGCACGGCGCTGCGCCCGCCGATGAGGTTCGCCGAACCGGGTAACGCCTGGATCGTGGTGATGCCGCCCGCGATGGCGAGCGGAATCTGCGGATCCTGCGGCCAGAACGAATGCTCGGCCCAAACCTCGGCGGTGACCGGATTGGTCGCCTCGTTGCCGTCGGACTCGGCGTCGGTCCCCGGCGCCGCGTACACCCCCAGGTGCGAGTGGTCGTCGATGATGCCCGGCGTCACGTACTTGCCGCTGCCGTCCACTACGACCGCATCGGCGGGCGCTTCGACCGTCGTGCCGACGCTCACGATGCGCCCGTCGCGGAACAGGATCGATCCGCCGGCGATTTCCTGTCCCGTGGCGGTCATGATCGTCGCGTTGCGGATCAGGACGGGCGGGTTGGGATGGCGCCGGTAGGTCGAGGGATACTGGGGACGTTGTGCGCTGGTCGTCTCCGCGGCGGCCGCCGGGGTCGGGGCCGGGGCAGGGGCCTGGGTGGCGGGCCGGGCGCTCGCACTGGCGCACGATGCCAGGAGCGGCAGCAACAGGATCCAGGAGGAGCGCATGAAAGGAATCTCCCGCGCGAGGACTATTTCACCAGCTCGAACACGAACGGAGCCCCAACCAGCTCGATCTTCACGATGCGACGGGGCGCGTCCCGCGTCACGTAGAAGGCCGTCGGCACCTGTCCACCCGTGATGTCGAGCCGGAAGACCGGGAACGTGCCCGCGGGCACGGTCATGCTGCCGCCGTCGGAAACCTTGATCTGCATGACCTGCGTGATGCCTTTGCCCGACTCGAACACGTTCAGGGCGAAGCTGCGGCCGTCCGCCAGGGGCAGGGCCGGCAGCACGAAGCTGAGCGCATTGTCGTCGTAGGTTCCGGCGGTCACCGTCGTATCGATCTGCAGGGTCGCGGAGCCGCCGCCCGGCTGCGGGGTCGTGGACGTTCCCTTCACCCGTCCGGCGGCATATGTGAGGTGAATCTCGGTGGCCTGGCGCTGGATCTGCCCGGTCTGGTCAACCTGCGTCACGGCGAGGTCGGCCGGGTTGAAGTGCACCGTCGTGCCTTGTTGCACCATTCCCCCGGCGATGACCGTGTTCTCCTGGTAGACGATCGAGTCGGCGGACACGAGTGTCCGGGAGGTCAGGGCGCCATTGGGGGTACCCTGGATGACGATCTGGAAGCTGTCGGTCCGCGTCACAATCTGGGCGTGGTCGAGCGTGGGGACTCCCGTCGGGGCTCTGAGATCCTCCGGCTTGAGCGGCTTCCCATCCACGTCCACGAGGCGGACCGGGGCGATCGCCTTGAGGCGGTCGTACAGCTTCTCGCCGTCTCCCACTACCACGATGCTCAGCGCCGTGCGGTGGTAAGTCCGCTGCGCGGCGGCGCGGACCTGGGCCGGCGTCACGGCCGAGAGCCGCTCGCGGTATAGCCGCACGTAGTCCGCCCCCAGCCCGAGGAGCCGGGCATTGGCCACCACGCCGGCGATTTGCTCGGGAGTTTCGATCGTGAGGGGGAACGAGCCCACGAGGAATCCCTTGGTGTTCGTGAGCTCGCTGTCGGATACCGTCTCGGTGCGCATGCGGTCGATCTGGTGCAGCATTTCCGCGAGCGCCGAATCCACGACTTCGGTGCGGCCTTCGAACGTCGCCTGCCAGGCGCCGAGCCCGCGGTGGCGCATCAGGCCGGCGTAGGACCCGTAGGTCCAGCTCTTCTGCTCACGCAGGATGAGGAACAACCGGGCGTCGGCTCCGCCGCCCAGTACCTGGGTCGCGACGCGTGCCGCGTAGTAGCCGGGATCGGTCGGGCCGAACGTGGTGTTGCCGAGCTGGATGTTGCCTTGCACGGACCCCGGCCGGTGCACGAGCAGGATGTCGGTGGCCGACTTCACCGGGGGACCGGGAGGAGGTGCGACGACCGCCGGCGCCCCCGTCCATCCGCCGAAGGCCTTCAGGGCGAGCGCACGGGCGCGGAGCGCGGTGACGTCCCCGGCGATGACGAGGAGGGCGCCGCCCGGCCGGATGCGGCTCGCCGCGAACCGCTTCACGTCGTTCTGAGAAATCGCCTTGTAAGAGCCGGTCTCCGGGCTGCGGCCGTAGGGATGTTGCCCGAAGATGTCCGCGCGGAAGAAGCGATCGGCGACGTTCGCGGGCTGGGACAGCGAGAGCGCCAGGGCCGAGAGAGCCTGCGTGCGGGCCAGCTCCAGCTCGTCGGCAGGGTAGGTGGCGCGCCGCACCACGTCGCCCAGCAGGTCGAACGCCAGATCGGCACGGTCGCTCAGCACGTTCGCCGACACCGTGAGGAAGTCGTCACCGGAGGAAGCGCTCAGGCTTCCACCCGCTCCCTCGATCGCCGCGGCGATCTGGTCGGCGGTGCGCGTGGGGGTTCCCTTGGTGAGCACCTGGGCGACGAGCTCGGCCGTGCCCTCCTTGCCGGGGGGATCGTAGAGCTCGCCGGCGCGGAAACTCAGGTTGACGGAGATGACCGGCTGTTCGTGGTTCTCCACTACGAGCAGGGTCATGCCGTTGGGCAGCAGCGACTCCCGGAATGGCGGAAACCGCACGGGCGCCAGCGGCGTCGGCGCCGGCGGCTGCGAGGGGAAAGAATCCTGGGCGGACAGGCGGATTGCCGGATAGGCGGACAGCAGCACCGCCAATCCGAGGACCGCCTGACCGCCTGACCGCCCGTCCGCCCGTCTCATTGTCCACCTCCCGCTGCCGGCTTCACGATCAGAATCACGGCGTTCGCGGGATCGAGATACTTGCCCGCGACGCGCCGGATGTCGTCGTTGGTGACCGCCAGGTACCGGTCCAGATCGGTATTGATGTCCGCGAGACTGGAATGGAACATGGCGTAGTGGTGCAGCTCCTCGGCTTTGCTCAGGACGGTCTCGCGATTGTCGATGAACTGTGCCCGGAATCCGTTCTTCGCCTTGGTGAGCTCGTCGGCGGTGACGCCGCTCTGCCGCAGTGTGTCCACCTGGGCGGCGAGCAGGCTGTCGAGATGGTCGACCTCGACTCCCTGATTCGCGACGGCGAAGGCGAACATCGTCCCGGGTCCGCGGTGGGTGCCGGCGCTGCCCGCCCCGGCGCCGAGCGCGGCCTGGGCCTTCCGCACGATGGATACGTTGAGCCGCGAGCTCTCACCCTGGCCGAGGATGATGTTCATCAACGTGAGCGCCGGCGTGTCGGCGTCGTCGTGTGGCGGGACGCGGTACAGACGCACCACGGCCGGGAGATTGGCATGTTCGTCGGTGTACTCGCGCCGCACCGTGCCGGGGCTGAGGCGGTACTCGCAACTCACCGGCGCCGGCGCCGGGTGGCTCGGAATGCTTGCGTAGTATTGCGTCACGAGCCGCCGCAGCTCGGCGAGGTTGAAGTCGCCCACCACGACGAGCGTCGCGTTGTTGGGTGCGTAATACGTATCGAAAAACGCCTGCACGTCGGGCAGCTTGGCGGCATTGAGATCCGCCATGTCTCCGATCACCGAGTGCGCATAGGCGAAGCAGGTGGCGCTGTCGTAGGGCAGGGTGAGGCCGTCGACGAAGGCCCGCTGGTAGGGCTGGTTGTCCACGCGGAGCCGGCGCTCCTCTTTCACGGTCTCGCGCTGGTTCTCGAAGTTCTCCTGCGTGATCGCAAGCGAGCGCATGCGATCGGCCTCGAGCCACAACGCCAGATTGAGGCGGTTGGAGGGGAGGACTTCGAAGTAGTTGGTGCGGTCCTCCTGGGTACTGCCGTTGTCGGTCCCGCCGGCGCGCTGGACGCGCTGGAAGTGCTCGGCCTTCTTCACGTGGGCCGAGCCCTGGAACATCATGTGCTCGAACAAATGGGCGAACCCGGAGCGTCCCGCCCGCTCGTTGCGGGAGCCGGCGTTGTACCACACGTCCACCGCGACGATCGGGGTGGAATGGTCCTCAGAGGCGATCACGCGGAGGCCATTGGCCAGGGAGAAGGTGTCGTAGCTGATGCGACCAGCCTGGGCGTCGAGCGGGGAGGCGCCCATGGCCGTGAGAGCGAGACCGCCGAGGGCGGCCAGGAGGAACACACGCATGCATCGTACTCCGGACGGATGGGTCGTGTACGGCGTCAGGACGCGGGAAACAGCGCCAGCGCGTTCGTCTCGAGAATGGCCCGGCGCAGCTCGTCGGCCAACGGCAGCGTGAGGAACTGGTCGATGTTCCCCCGCAGATCTCTCACCCCGGGACTGGGCCAATCCGTGCCCCAGAGCACCCGGGCGCCGATCTCCGCCAGGCGGGGAAAGTAGTCCAGCAATTTGAGGGGCGGAATACCGGATACATCGAGCCGGACATTGCGGTGACGCCGCAGGATGAAGAACGCCTCCTCCATGTACAGCGGCCGCCCGCCGTGGGCCATGACGATCCGGAGGTCGGGGAAGTCGATCGCGACGTCGTCCAGCTCCAGCGGGTTGCCCCACTTCGAGCGGGCGCCGGGGAAGATCGACGTGCCGGTATGCACCATGACCGGAAGCCCCCGCTCCTCGCAGCGCCGGTAGATCGCCGCCAGAGCGTCGAGCCCGTTGGTGTAGGCGTTCGCGGGAAATGCCTGGTGGTTCGGGTGGATCTTGAGCATCCGGATCCCCAGCTCGAGCAGCCGGTCCACGCCGGCGGTGGGATCCGCGGTGAAGCGGGGATGGACGCCGCCGTAGGGCAGCAGGCGCTCCGGGTTGGCGCTGGCGTAGCGGGCGGCGAAGTCATTGGTGGAATCGGTGAACCCCATGATGTCGGGGCTCGGGTAGTTCACGAGCCCGACGCGCCAGACTCCGGCCTTGTCCATGACTTCGAGCAGCGTCTTGGGGTCATCCATGAGCGACAGCAGGAAGTCCCAGTGGTCTTCCTTGCCGGCCCGCATCACCGCCTGGACCTTGGGCTTCAGGTCGCGCCAGGGCTGGATGTGGATGTGGACGTCGGTGATGCGGTTCACTCGCTCCAGGTGTA
>DATGDT010000401.1:0-2085 GCA_035310725.1 Gemmatimonadales bacterium | reverse complement strand
TTCGGGCCATACGCGAAGTACGTCAACGGATGTAGGCCTCTTTCCGTCCCTTCGAACCATACCCCCGCGATCGCAGCCTGGGGTATCCTCATGGTGGTGCAATCGGTTCGCCCAGCACGCGCGAATCGTCACATTCATATAGAGGTGTAGCCATGGAAGACAACAAGGTGGCCGTCGGCGAAGCCCGTCGCGCGGTCCTGCATGATTCGATGAAGTCCCAGGTCGACCGTGATGTCAACGCCGAAATCGCGGAGCGTGCCGAGCACGCGACGCGCACGGAAGGTCAACGGATGGACCAGGTCGCCGAGAAGTTTCGCGGCAAGGCCATCGATGAGGTCGTCGGCACCGATCGCGAAGCAGGACGTGCGCGCAGCCTGACGCGCGTCTCGCAGGTCGTCGACTACGCCTTCTACGCCGTCTACACATTGCTGGCGATTCGGCTCGTCCTCGCCTTGATCGGGGCCAACTCCAGCAACGGCTTCGTACAGCTCATCCGCACCGTCACCGATCCGTTCTACGCGATGTTCAAGGGGATCGTGGCAAGCCCGACGGCTGAAGGGTTCACGCTGGCCCTCCCGATCGTCATCGCGATGCTCGCGTATCTCGTGCTCCACATGGGCATCAAGGGGCTGCTGCGCTTGATCGCCCATCGAAAGACCGAGATCTAGCATATCGCCGGGATTTCCAAGGCAGGCCCCTGAGCCACGCAGGGGCCTTTCCATTCGTGGAGTTCCCCGTCGAGCAGCAGGAAGCTATCTTGGGTGGCTGAGCGGTCGAACCGCGCAACTCGTTGCGGGTGGTTAGCTCAGCTGGTTAGAGCGCCGGTCTCACATACCGGAGGTCACTGGTTCGAGTCCAGTACCGCCCATTTCCATTGCGGATTGGCGATTGTGGATTGCGGATTGAAGTCGCCGCCCCCATGTGCACCACATGACCAGTCCATGCCAATCCGCAAACCGCAATCCACAATCCGCAACTAGTGCATGCGCCGGGTTCTCATCGCCGGACACGTCTACGTCGAACCCACCGCCCGCGGGAAGCTGCGCGCGCTGGCCGGCCGCGGAGTGGAGCTCACCGTGGCGGTGCCGCAGCGCTGGCGCGATCCCATCCTCGACCGCCTGCGCGAGACCACCTGGGAGCGCCAACAGGCGCTCGAGGTGTTCCCCATCGCGATGCGCTACGTCGCCGATCCCATGCAGGCACGGTTCGGCGCCCGCGCGCTCGCTGCGCTGGTGCGCGACAAGCGGCCCGAGCTCGTGCAGGTCGAAGCCGAACCCGAAACCGCCCTGGCGCGTCAGCTCGTCCGCCTCGCCACACGGATGCGCGTCCCGACGGTCCTCGTGACGACCACCAACCTCGACGGCGGACTCTCCTGGCTCGGTGGCTGGCGGCGACGCCGCATCCTGCGGAGACTCTCCGGAGCCCTGGCGGGTAGCACCGGCGCGGCCGAAATGGTGCGGCGCGACGCCCCTGCCATCCCGGTCGCCGTGCTGCCACCGCAGGGCGCCGCGGTGCCGCCGGCGCCGACGCACGACCAGCACGAAGGCCTCACCATCGGATTCGTGGGGCGGCTCGTCCCGCACCGTGGGCTCGACACCCTGCTCGGTGCCCTCGCCCGGCACCGGCACGAATCCTGGCGCCTGTTCGTAGCCGGCGACGGACCGGAGCGCGAGCGGTTGGAGCGTCTGGCGAGCGAGCTGCGGCTCGCCGCGCGCGTCCATTGGGTGGGCGCATTGCCCCCCGAGCAGCTCGCCGCCCGCTGGCCCTCGTGGGACGTCCTCGTCGTTCCTTCGCGCCCTTCCTCCACCTGGAACGAGCCGACCGGAACCACGCTGCTCGAGGCGATGGCGCACGAAGTCGCGGTGATCGGCTCCGACACTGGCGTGCTCCCCGAGCTGATCGGTCCGGCGGGGATCGTCACGCCGGCGGGCGAGGCCGAAGCGATGGCCGCCGCGATCGGTGAGATCCTCGACCCGGAGCGGCGTAGCGCGCTGGCGCGTGCGGCCCGCGCCCGGGCGCTCGAGCTCTACAGCGACGACGCGGTAGCGGAGCGGACCGTCGCGTTCTGGCAATCGCTGCCCAGAC
>DATGDT010000400.1:0-5370 GCA_035310725.1 Gemmatimonadales bacterium | reverse complement strand
CGCACGCGGTCGGGCCAGACCGGGGACCGCACGCGCACTTCGGCGTTGGCCAGGACGAGCGAATTCCCCCCGGTGGCCACACGGCGCGCCTGGTTGTAGACCGTGTCGCCGCCGATGACGGTGACGTCGGTCGTGTCTTTGTCACTCACTACCCAGACCTGCGGGCCCAGCCCGTTCGCGGCATAGCCGCGCACCGAATTGGGCCCGCCGGCATAGAAGCGTTGATCCGGGGGCACGAACAGGGCGCTCTGCCCGGGCGAGACCGTGATTCGCGCGGGGAACAATGCGCCGGCATGCAGGCGCCAGGCGAACACGCCATAGCGCCCGAACGGGACGTAGCGCGCCACCTCGATCTCGCCCCGGTTGAATTCGTACAGTCGGTCCGATCCGAGCAGGCGCGAGGCGTGCAGCAGCGTGATCCCCACGTGTCCGCCACGGGTGGGATCGAGCGTGAAGTCCTCGGTGCGGAGTGCGGCGCTGAGCGTCAGCGAGGCAAACGGGTGTGGGTCTCTCAACGACCGCAGCGTGGAATCGTCGCACACGTTGAACACACTGCAGAAGCCCGCGTCGGTCGCCTCCGTCCGCCCCACGGAGTACCCGTAGGCGAGCCCGAGCGGCACACGGCGGCGGGCGTTGAACGTCACTCCCGCGTTGGCCCCGACCTGGATGCGCGTGTAGGTCTTGAACTCCGAACGTCGCTCGGCGAACACACCGATACTGGCCGAGTGACTGGGCGACAGGAACGTCGGCTGGAGCAGGGTGAGAGCGACGTTGTAGTTCAGGGTGTCGGACGTCGAGTCCCCCTCAAGCGGAAAGCAGACCGATCCCTTTTTGGAGAACCCCATGTCGAGCGGCGCGCCGACGCCGATTTTCGATACCCGCGTGCTCAGATTCAGCACGCGAGCGTCCCCGAGAAACCCGTACGACGACCAACCGCCCTGGGCCCGGAAACAATCGAGGGTGCCGTACCCCGCGCCGAGACCGATCCGTTGTCGCGGCCCCTCGGCGACGCGCACGACGAGGTCTACCGTCGTATCGCCGTTCTGAGGGGGCACGGTGTCCCGCATACCCACCGTCGCCGCGCGGAACATGCCCGTACTATACAGGTCCCGCTGGCTCCGATACAGCAAATCCTCGCGGTAGGTCTCCCCGGGATGCACCGAGAGCATGCGCAGCACCGTCGTGGTGTCCAGCCGGTGCAGGCCATCAACCACGATGTCCCCGATGCGCATGAACGGGCCCGGCACGGCCTCGAAGCTGACATCGGCCCCCAGCTCGGCCGCCTCCGAGTCGAAGTTCCGCAGCACCTGGGCGTAGGGAAACCCGCGGTTGCGCAGCCACGCCGCCAGGGTGTCGGCGGACGCCTGCATCAGAAACCGATTGAACGGGTCTCCCACCTTCAAGGGCATCGCGCGCAGCAGCGGACCCTCGTTCACGATGCCCGCGATCCCCGTCACGTCCAGGTGCCGGACACGCACCGGCTGGCCCTCGAAGATCCGGAGGGTGATGTACGCGTCCCGCGGTGTGCGCCGCACGCTCGTGTCCACCACCGCCTGCATGTAGCCGCTCTGGCGATAGTAGATGATCAGGCGCACCACGTCGCGCCGGAATTCCAGCTCGTCGAAGTAGCGCTTGGCGCCGAGGCCCAGCGCCCGCACCAGCGCCGCCCTGGCGAACCAGCTGGATTGCGAGGTGGCGATGACGGTGCGCAGGGTATAATCGTCGATCGCATGGTTGCCCACGAAATCGAGTTGGCGCACCACCCGCTCCGGCTCCTGCTGCGCCGCGAGCGGAGCGGTGAGCAGGGCCGGCACGCACAGCACGGCGAGAGCGAGAAGACGCGGGAAACGCAATTGACGGTGTATGTTGGGCCCCGTATGTTGGCCGGCCACTACCCCAACTGTCAACCTTTTCGACACCGAACTTGATGCCCCGGTTCCGGGCCTGTCCGACCGCCCTCCTGACACTCCTGATCGCGTGCACCGGCGAACGGGGGCGTGGCGGCGCGCAGGCGCCGCTCGTCTACTACGAAAGCTACGATCCGCGCTCGCTCGATCCCGCCCTCTCGACCGACGTGCCGACCGGCGAGATGGTCACGCTGCTCTATGACGGCCTCACCCGCTTCGGCGCTGACGGCTCGCTCGAGCCGGCGCTCGCCGACCGTTGGAGCGTCGATGCCGCGGGGCTCCGGTACGTGTTCCACCTGCGCCCCGGCGTGAAGTTCCACGATGGGTCGCCGCTCGGTCCCGAGGCCGTGGAGCGCAGCTTCCTCCGCGTCCTCGATCCGAAATCGACCGGCGGGCGCGCCTGGCCCTTGCTCCCGATCGACGGCGCAGCGGCCTACGCCGCGGGCGCGACGCAGCAGGTCCGCGGCATCGCGGTCCTGGGCGACACGTCGCTAGCGCTCACCCTGACCCAGCCGCTCGCCGTGTTCCCGAAATTCCTGGCCATGCCGGTGGCGTCTATCGCCGGCCCGGATTCAGGGAACGATCTATCGGCCCGGCCCAACGGCACCGGGGCCTGGCGCTTCGCCAGCTGGGCGCACGACGATGCGCTGCACTTCGCCCGCAACCCCGACTACTGGGGCGGTGCGCCGCAGGCCGACTCGCTCATGGTGCGCATCATCCCCGATCAACTGGTGCGCGCGGCCGAGTTCGAGTCCGGCCGGCTGGACGTTGTGGAAGTGCCCTTCGGCGAGACGGCGCGCTGGCGCGAGCGACACCCGGCCTGGTTACAGCAGAAGCCCGCCCTGCGCGTCACTTACATCGCCCTCAACACGCGCCGTGGCCCGCTGCGCGACGTGCGCGTGCGCCAGGCGATCAACCATGCCGTGAACGTGGATCAGATCCTGGCGACCGTCTGGAGCGGCAGGGGGATCCGCGCCCGCGGCGCCATCCCGCCCACCCTCGCGGGCGGCGACACGACGCGTCCGGCGCTCGCGTACGATCCGGCGCTGGCAAAACAGCTGCTGGCCCAGGCGGGGCATGCGGGCGGCTTCACGCTCCAGCTCTGGCGCACCGCGGACAACGAGACCCTGGGGCGGGTGGCGCAGGCAGTACAGTCCGACCTCGCGGCGGTCGGCATCCGGGTGGAGATCGTCACGCGCGACGCCCCCAGCCAGCGCGAAACGGCGCGCGCCGGCAACGCCGACATGGCCCTGCTCGACTGGTGGGCCGATTACCCCGACGGCGACAACTTCCTCTATCCTTTGTTCGCGAGCGCCAGCTTCGGCCCCGGCGGCAACTATGCCTTCTATAGCGACCCGGTCACCGATTCCCTGATCCTCACCGCCCGCCGCACCCAGGACGAAGCGGCGCGCACCGCCCTGTACCGCGCCATCGACGAGCGCGTCTATCAGGCGGCTCCCTGGCTCTACCTGTGGTTCCCGGTGGACCTCTGGGCCGAATCGCCATCAATCACCGGGTGGGAGTTGCCGGTGATCTTCAACGGGCAACGCTGGACCGCGGTGCGGCGCGCGCCCTCGCAACCGTGACCGGCGTCCTCGGCCGGCGCCTGCTACTCGTCGTCCCGACGCTGATCGGCGTGCTCGTCGCCGCGTTCCTGCTGCTCGAAGTCGCCCCGGGCGACCCGGTCCAGGCGATGGTGGGCGAGCGGGCCGACTCGGCCACCATCGCCCGACTGCGCGCGGAGCTGCGTCTCGACGATCCCCTGCCGGTGCGGTTCGGGCACTACGTGTGGGGCGTGGTGCGCGGCGATCTGGGCCGCTCCTACATCACCCGGCGGCCCATCGCCCGGGACCTGATGGAGCGGTTCCCCAAGACCGCCCAGCTCGCGCTCACCGCGATGACCTTCGCCGCGCTCGCGGGAATCTCGCTCGGCGTGCTCGCGGCCATCCGCCCGGGGGGCGCCGCCGACCGGGCCGCCAGCCTACTCGCCTACCTGGGGGTCTCGTTCCCGGTGTACTGGGTCGCGCTGCTCATGGTGCTGCTCTTCGCCGTGACGTTGCGCTGGTTCCCACCATCCGGATCGGGAGGCCTCGCGTTCCTCGTGCTCCCGGCGGCGACGCTCGGCATGCGCTCGGTCGCGGTCCTGGCGCGGATGACGCGCGGCGCGATGCGGGAGGCGCTGGCGAGCGATTTCATTCGCACCGCCCGCGCCAAGGGACTCCCAGAGCTCGCGGTGGTGACGCGGCACGCGCTGCGCAACGCCCTCATCCCGGTGATCACCGTGCTCGCGCTCGACACCGGCAACTACCTGACCGGGAGCCTGCTCACGGAGTCGATCTTCGCCTGGCCGGGCCTCGGCCGGTACGTGCTGACGGCGATCGAGAAGCGCGACCTCCCCGCCGTCCAGGGCGCGATCCTCTTCATGTCCCTCGTGTTCGTGTTCGTCAACCTCGTCGCGGACCTGTTGTATGCGAAAGCCGATCCTCGTATCGCTCACGATTAGCTGCGCCCTGGGGGCGCCCCTCACGGCCGTCGCCCAGACGGCCGCCCGGCCGGGCCGTGGGTCGCTCGCCCGGCGACTCGATGCGCTGCTCGACCGGCGCCCGTTCGACCGGGTCACCTGGGGCGTGTCGGTCGTGGACGAGCGGGGGCGGACGCTCTACGAGCGCAACGCCGATCGGCTCTTCGTCCCCGCGAGCAACACCAAGCTCGTCGTCAGTGCGAGCGCCGCCGTGCTGCTGCCCGCCGACTACCGCGTGCGGACCAGCGTGTACGTGAACGGGGTGCTGCAGGACGGCGTGCTCGACGGCGACCTGATCCTGTACGGGCGCGGCGACCCGACCTTCTCCGAGCGCTGCTACGGGGTCGACACGCTCGCCCCCGGCGCCTGCGACTCGTCCTTCACCGCGATCGACGCCATCGCCGACTCGATCCGCGCCCATGGCGTACGCCGCATCACCGGCCACATCGTGGGCGACGGCAGCTATTTCGAGCCGCAGCTCGTGCACCCCGCCTGGAACGTGTTCGATCTCAACTGGTGGTACGCGGCGCCCGTTTCGGGGCTCGGCTTCCACGACAACAGCGTGGACTTCTTCATCACGCCGTCGGATACGGTGGACCGGCCGCCCACGATCACCTGGACGCCCGAGCTGGGGCTGTTCACCTTCGAGAACCGGGCCCGCACCGGTCCGACGGGCGGAGGTTCCACGATCGGCGACAACTTCTTCCGCGCCCCGGGGACGATGGACATCTGGGCCGAGGGGACCGCCGCGCGGGGACGGAAGCCCTGGACCGAGAGCTTCGCCCTTCCCGACCCCAATCGTTACGCCGCGCGCGCCCTGGCCTTCGCGCTGGAGCGAGAGGGGGTCACGGTGGAAGGGGGCGCGACGAGCACCACCGACTCGCTCGCCTACCGCGCGGCGCGCTGCTGCGACCCGGCGCTGGTCGAGTACCGCGCCGCCCC
>DATGDT010000399.1:0-4343 GCA_035310725.1 Gemmatimonadales bacterium | reverse complement strand
GACCGCTCCCCGCTCCCCGCTCCCCGTTTCCACGAGGAGAGCCCAGCATGACGTGCAACACTCAGATGTACCTCGCCCGCCAGGGCGTGATCACGGAACAGATGAAGCGGGTGGCCGAGCGGGAAGAGCTGGCGCCCGAAGTGGTGCGCCACGAGGTCGCCCGCGGCCGGCTCGTGATTCCCGCCAATGTCCAGCACCTCGCCAAGCGCCTCGACCCGATGGGCATCGGCAAGGTGGCGCGCGTGAAGATCAACGCCAACATCGGCAATTCCGCCGTCACGTCCGATATCGCGGGCGAGCTCGAGAAACTGCATCACGCGGTCCACTACGGGGCCGATACCGTGATGGACCTCTCCACCGGCGGGGACATCGACGCGATCCGCCAGGCGATCCTCGACGCGTCGCCCGTGCCGATCGGCACGGTGCCCATCTACCAGGCGGTGACGGAGACCGGCAAGGTCGAGGACCTGTCCGCCGACGACCTGCTCGACATGGTCGAGCACCAGGCGCGGCAGGGCGTCGACTACATGACGATCCATGCGGGGGTGCTGCGCGAGCACGTGCCCCACGCGCTCGGCCGGGTGACGGGGATCGTGTCGCGCGGCGGCTCGCTCCACGCCTACTGGATGACGGCGCACAACGCCCAGAACCCGTTCTACACGCACTTCGACCGGGTGCTGGAAATCGCTCGGGCATACGACGTCACCCTGTCCCTGGGCGACGGGCTGCGGCCGGGATCGGTCGCCGACGCCAACGACCGCGCGCAGTTCGCCGAGCTCGAGGTGCTGGGCGAGCTGACCGAGAAGGCGTGGGCGCAGGACGTCCAGGTGATGATCGAGGGTCCGGGGCACATCCCGATGCACCTGATCGAGGTGAACGTCACCAAGCAGAAGGCGATCTGTCACGAGGCCCCCTTCTACACCCTGGGGCCGCTGGTGACCGACATCGCCCCCGGGTACGACCACATCACGTCCGCCATCGGCGCGGCGATGATCGGCTGGTACGGCGCGGACATGCTCTGCTACGTGACCCGCAAGGAGCACCTCGGGCTGCCCAACGCCGAGGAGGTCCGGGAGGGCGTGATCGCCTACAAGATCGCGGCGCACGCCGCCGACGTCGCGCGGGGCCGCCGTGGCGCGCGCGACCGCGACGACGCGCTGTCACGTGCCCGCTTCGCGTTCGACTGGAACGAGCAGTTCCGCCTGAGCCTCGATCCCGACCGGGCGCGCGAGCTGCACGACGAGGCGCTCCCGGCGGAGTACTTCAAGTCGGCGGAGTTCTGCGCCATGTGCGGGCCGAAGTTCTGCTCCATGCACATCACGCGGGAGATCGAGCGGCACTTCGGGGCCCAGGAGCCGGTGGTGGCCGAGCCATGACCGGCCGTTAGCGCGAGAGGGCGGACAGACGTTGTCTGGCGTCGTCGATCTGCGGACCGTAGAGCGTGGGCGGCGCAAGAGCCAGGAACCGCTCCAGCGCGACCCGCGCCTCCGCGGTCCGCCCGGATCGCACAAGTATCACCCCGAGGACGTATTCGGTTCCGAGGTCGCGGGGGTTCTGCTCCCTGGCTTCGCGCACCGCCGCCTCGGCCTCGGGCAGACGTCCGGCGGCCAGCAGGATCTGCCCAAGCTCTCGCACCGTCGATCCGTCATCGGGATTCGCCGCCACCGCGCGCTCCCCCTCCGTCACGGCCTCCGTCCACAGCTGTTCGCCGACGTACAGCCGGGCGAGCCGAGCGTGCGCCATGTAGTTCCCCAGATCCCCCGCGAGCGTTTCCTGATAGTAGCTCAGAGCCTCGGCGCGCCGGCCGGCGCGATCACACAGGACTGCGAGCAGGTAGCGGTACTCATTGGTCGAGACAGGAAACGGGGTAACGGAGTCACTCTCGATCGCCTCCCCGCGCCGCAGCAACGCCTCGAGATCCTGGATCGCCGAGGCATACCGCCCCACCCGACCCGCGGTCAGTCCCCGGTACCACAGGACCCAGGATGGCAGGGAGTCCAGCGGCCGTCCTCCGAACCTCAACGCCAGGGCGAGATTCATGTATGCCAGGGCGGCTCCCTCCCGTTGTACATCGATGTCGGGCGGCTCCAACTCCGCGAGCGGATCGATGAGAAACGCCTGGTGCAGGAGGCGGCCGGTCTGAACCAGTGAATCCCGCCACGTCGGTGGGACCTTCCGCTTCTGAACCTCCCGGGCGAGGGCCGGCCGTCGCTGGAACGGAAGGAACGCGAGCGCGACGTACGCCGGGGTGTACCGAGGATTGATCGCGATGGCCCCACGCAGCGCACGCCCTTCATCGTCCCATCGCTTCTTGTGGGCGTACCCGAGCGCAAGCCGAAACTGCGCGTCCGGGTCCAGCGAGTCCCGCACCGCACTGGTCTCGAGCTCCGGGAGACTCGGCAGTTTGGGTGGCCGCTGCGCGCGAACGAGCGTCGCGACGGACAGGAGTGCCGGCAGCACGAGAAGGCGACGCATCTGTCGGTGAATAATCACAGTCCACGCCTTGTCTTGCACGTTCCCAGGGGCCAAGTCAGTCGTCGTCGCTTGACGCCGTGCCGCCCATGAGTTGATTTGTCCCGCCCGTGGAGGTTCGTGGCTTCACTTTGGCCCCCGTTCGCTGCTCAGCGATGCTCGCGCGGCGTCCCCTCCTCAAACTCCTGCGGGATACGGCCGGAGGGATCGTATGCTGAAGCAAACCCCGTTCCATCCTCGCACCGCCGCCCTCGTGGAGGGGCAGGCGTGGCGTCGTTGGGCGGGGTATGTCGTCGCCAGCGCCTACGAGCTGAACCACGAGCGCGAATACCACGCGGTGCGCAGTGCCGCCGCGCTGTTCGACGTCTCCCCCCTCTACAAGTACCTGATCCACGGCCCGGACGCGGCCCGGCTGCTGGACCGCATCGTGACGCGCGACGTCGCCAAGTGCAAGGTCGGCCAGGTCCTCTACACGCCCTGGTGCGATGCTCACGGCAAGGTGATCGACGACGGCACCATCTCCCGCCTCGAGGAGTCCACGTTCCGGATGACGGCCGCGGACCCCACGTTCCGCTGGCTGCATCTCAACGCGACCGGCTTCGACGTCGCCATCCAGGACGTCTCCGAGCGCACCGCCGCGCTGTCGCTCCAGGGGCCCAACGCGCGCGCCATCCTCGAGCTGGCCAGCGGCCAGCCGCTCACCGAGCTCAAGTACTTCCGGCTCACCGCGGGGAAGATCCGCGGCGTCCCGGTAACGATCTCCCGTACCGGGTATACCGGCGACCTGGGCTATGAAGTGTGGATCGACGCGGAGCAGGCCTGCGCCGTGTGGGATGCGCTCGTCGAAGTGGGCACGGCCTACGGCATCACGCCCGCGGGGATGCTCGCCCTGGATCTGGCCCGGAACGAAGCGGGGCTCCTGCTCATCGAGGTGGACTACATCTCGGCCCAGCACGCCCTGATCGAGTCGCAGACGTCCACGCCGTACGAACTGTCGCTGGGCTGGACCGTGGCCCTCGACAAGGAGCGGTTCAACGGGCAGGACGCGCTCCGGAAGGAGCAGGCTCGCGGGCCGGCGTGGCGGTTCGTGGGCATCGAGGTGGATTGGCCGTCGCTCGAGCGCCTCTACGCGGAGGTCGGACTGCCCCCCAAGCTCCCGACCACGGCGTGGCGCGCCAGCGTCCCGCTGTACGTCGGCGGCGTGCAGGTGGGGTACGCGACGAGCGGCTGCTGGTCGCCGCTGCTCAAGCGCTACATCGCGCTGGCCCACCTCGAGGCGGTCTACGCCGAGCCGGGGACGGCCGTGGAGATGGAGGTCACCGTCGAGCACCGTCGCAGGCGCGCGGCGGCGGCGGTCCGCACGCTGCCGTTCTTCGATCCCGCGCGCAAGCGAGCCTGAGATGCCCCAGATGTGGGACGCGATCATCATCGGCGGCGGCCACAACGGGCTCGTCACGGCGGCGTATCTGGCGCGCGCCGGCAAGCGCGTGCTCGTCCTCGAGCGCCGCTATCGCGTCGGCGGGGCCGCGGTGAGCGAGGAGATCTACCCGGGATTCAAGTTCTCGGTGTTCTCTTACGTCGTCAGCCTGCTGCGGCCGGAGATCATCCGCGACCTCGATCTGCCCCGGCACGGGCTCGAGATCCTGCCGCTGGAGAGCACGATCACGCCGATGGACAGCGGCGACTACCTCGGCTCCTGGGGCGACCCCGACAAGACGCGCCGCGAGATCTACCGCCACTCTCCCCGGGACGCCGAGGCGATGGTCGAGTTCGGTCGGCTGATGCACTACATGGCCCAGGCCGTCAAACCGATCCTCGGGATGATCCCGCCCGATCCGACGTCGCTCGCGCCGCGGGACCTGCTCGGCCTG
>DATGDT010000398.1:0-8657 GCA_035310725.1 Gemmatimonadales bacterium | reverse complement strand
GCCTGCTTGGAGAGATCGTCGTAGATGCACAACGTGGCCGTCTTCTCGTCGTACATGAAGTACTCGGCCATGGTGCACCCCGAATACGGCGCGATGTACTGCAACGGCGCCGGCTCCGAGGCCGAGGCCACGACGACGATGGTGTAGTCCATCGCGCCGTGCTCCTTCAACCGCTCCACCACCGCCGCGACCGTCGAGTTCTTCTGCCCGATCGCGATGTAGACGCAGATCACCCCCTGGCCCTTCTGGTTGATGATCGTGTCCACCGCGATGGCGGTCTTGCCCGTGCCCCGGTCGCCGATGATCAGCTCGCGCTGGCCCCGGCCGATCGGAATCATCGAGTCGATCGCCTTGATGCCGGTCTGCAGCGGCTCCTTCACCGGCTGCCGCTTGATGATGCCGGGTGCGACGATCTCCACCTTGCGCGTCTTGCTCGTCTGGATCGGCCCGAGGCCGTCCACCGGCCGGCCCAGCGCGTCCACCACCCGGCCGACCATCGCCTTGCCCACCGGGACCTCCAACACCCGCCCGGTCCGCCGGACCTCGTCGCCCTCACGCAGCTGGAGGTAGTCGCCGAGAATGACGGCGCCGATGTTGTCCTCTTCGAGGTTCAGCGCCTGTCCCGTGATCTTCTCGCCGGTCTCCGCCGCCGTGAACTCCAGCATCTCCCCGGCCATCGCCGAGGTCAGACCGTAGATCCGGGCGATGCCGTCCTTCACCTCGAGGACGGTCCCGACTTCGCGCACGTCGATCGCGGCGAGATCGGCGGCCTGGATTTCCTTGAGGAGGATGTCCTTCAGCTCGCCGGGGCGGAGGATAGTATCGGTGGCCATGGGGGTTCCGGGTTCGTGGTTAGCTTGTGAAAATTATCACATAGTCCCTACCGCCGCCACCCCCGCTGACAATTGCGGATTGTAGATTGCGGATTGCGGAATGTAAGGGAAAGTCCCGGCCAGTGGTGCTCCCCTCTCACCAATCCGCAATCCACAATCCGCAATCCGCAATAGAGTTACAGCCGCGACCTGGTTCTCCCTTTGAGGAAAGCCGCCAGCACGCCGCGCGGCCCCATACTGCGCAGCTCCTGGGGGGCCACACCGGCGACCCGCCGGGCCGCGCCGGCGAGATGGCTGGGCGACGCATAATTGAGGATGCGCGCCACGGCGCCCACGGTGTAGCCCGGGTTGCCGAGCAGGTCCGCGGCGCAGGCGGTCCGCACCAGATCGATCAGCCGCTTGAGGTTCGGCGCGCCACCCGCCGCGAATTCGCGTGACAGATGCTCGCGGGTCACCCGCAGGGCGCGCGCCACATCGGCCGTCTTCGTCGGCTCGGCCACGCGGCGCCAGACTTCCTCCCACGTGCGGAGCTGCAGCGGCTCGGTCAGCCGCAGCAGGCGAGGCGCGTCGGCCAGCGCCCGCCGGCGTGCCTGCTGCGCCGTGCGCCGCGCCACCCACTCTCCCGCCATCGCGTGGTCCACGGGCTCCACCAGCACACCGGCGAATCCCGCACGCTGACACTGGGCGAGCAGCCGGCCGTCGTCCGGTCGAAACGCCGAGAGTGCGAAGAGCGGAATCCTGGGGTAGCGGCCCGGCATGTCGAGCCAGATCTCCGGCTCCGACTTCACATCCACCACCACCGCATCGACCAGCCGCGCCGCGAGCAGGCGCAGCACGGCCTGCGGCGTGGCGCACGCGCGCACGGCGCCGAGCCGGCGCGGGTATCCGCGCGCGAGCGCGCGGCGTGCCTCGCGACGCTGGTGGCAAATCGGGACGACCGGCATCACGCGCGCTCCCCGTTGCCCGCCCCGCCGCTCACGGCGGCCAGCGCCCGCACCATTTCGGCGGCGCGCCGCAGCACGCCGCGCGCATTGTCGTAGGAGATCGTGGTGAGCGCTTCCTCCTGGGGATGCCAGGCGCACTGCGTGATCCCTTCATCCTGCTGCGGCACCGGCTCGCCGACCCGGGATTCGAAGAGAAAGAAATGGCAGTACTTGTGGATGGTCTTGCCGCGGAAGCGGAAATACCAGTCGATCACCCGGATCGGGCCGTGCAGGATCAGATCCGTCAGCCCGGTCTCTTCGGTGACTTCACGCCGGGCGGCATCGGCCGGCGGCTCGCCCGCCTCCAGATGCCCCTTGGGGAACCCCCAGTTACGGTACGAATCGCGGATGAGGAGATAGCGGACCTGTCCCTCGGAGTCCCGGCGGAACACCACTCCGCCGGCGCTCGTCTCCCGCTCGGACCGCTGTCGTTTCGCCATGGCTTCCGCCCGTGACGCCGTCCGGCTACAGGCGGATCCGGAAGGAGTACCCCGCGGTGACTGCCACGCCGCGGTACTTCAGCGCGGGAGTGGGGTTGGTGTCCAGGAAGTCCGAGAAGCCGAGATTGTACCGGCCGTCGAGAAGCAGCTCCCCCGCGCCCATGGCGTAGCCCAGCCCCACACCGAAGACGAGACCGTAGTCGGTGGATTTGACGGGGAGTGAGACGGAGCTGTTGTTGCATGCGAGCGAGGCGCCGCCGCCCGCCAGCGAGCACCCGACCTTCACGGCGAGCGCGCCGCCGCCGAAGATGCTGGGATGGAGGGGTCCCTGGATGCGCGGGGCGATCACCAGGAGGACGGGCACCTCCACATACGCGGTCCGGATCTCCACCGCCGTGCCGGCCAAATCGAACTTCGTGCCCTTGCCGACGTAGTGCACCTCGGGCTGCAGCTTCAGCACGCCCCCCAGATCGAACCTCATGAAGCCGGCGACGTCGAGCGCAGTGCGGCTCCCAGTGGTGCACGCGCACGCCGACTCGAACGCGTTCAGGTCCGCGCCGCCCATCTTCGCGATATTGACGCCCCCTCGGATGCCCACGAGGTGGCCCTGGCCGCTCGCAGTCACCGCGGTCGTCACGCCCAGCGCGCTACCGACCACCAGCAATCGGAGAATCGCCTGCATGTGCGGTGCCTCCCGGATCATGGTTGGAGAAACGGTCAGAACACGCTGAAGGTGAAGTACTTCCGCGGGTTCGCCTGCACGTCCGACAGCAGCTGGCGCAGCTGGATCATCGTCAGGGTCGTTTCCCGGTACAGCGCCGAATCGGCCACCAGCAGACCGAGGGTGCCGCTGCGGTTCACGATCCGCGACAGCACCGTGTCCGCCTGAGTGATCACGCGGACGAAGCTCTCCTGGCTGCGGTGCGTGGCGTCCATGAGCTCCCGCAGGTTCTGCGAGGCCGTGCGGACGTCCTGACTGGCGGCGGACGCGTTGTTGAGGATCGTCGCCAGCTGACCCTGGTTCGTCGCCGTATCCACGCGACCCAGCGTCGACTCGAGCACCGTAGCCGCGCGCGCGAGAGCCGTCGATCCCTTCGAGAGATTGGTGCCGACGGTCCCGATGTTGTCGGCCTGCTCGTTGGCGGCCTTGGCCAGCCGGTCGGCGACCTGCCCGAAGTCCCGTATGGACCGGCGCAGCTCGGAGACCGCTTCCGAGTCGAAGGCCGTTTGTACCCGGGTGGCGACGGCGGCGATGTCGTTCGCGATCCGCCCCGCCTGCGCCGTCAGCTGGCCGATGTCGGGGAGCGTGGCGCCGGGCCAGCGCCCGCCTCCGAGCGCCATGGCCTCCGCCAGAGCCTGCCGCACGTTGGGATCGTCGGGCGGCTGGTCATAGGAGAAGAGCGACGCCGCCCATTCCCCGAACAGCGACACGGACGTCGCGAGCACCGCCGGCCGCTGGGGCAACGTCACCCCGGCATAGATCCGCATGTCGGCTTCGACCCAGTTGCCGGACGCGAGCCGGATCGCCTCGACGCGCCCGACGCGCACGCCGCGCAGCACCACCGGATTCCCCACGCTCAGGCCGCCCACGGTCCGGAACCGTGCGGTATAGATCGCTTCCGTCCGGCCGATGTGCGCTCCCGACAGCCACAGGGCGCCCGCGACTACCGCGATGAACGCCACCACTACGACCAGGCCGACGATGAATTCGTTCTCGCGTTTCACTCGGGCCGCCCCTCGATGAACTGGCGCACCACCGGATCGGCGGTCGCCTGGATCTCGGCAACGCTCCCTACCTGCCGCACCCGTCCCTCGGACAGCATCGCGATGCGATCCGCGACCGTATAGGCGGTCCGCATGTCGTGCGTGACCACGATTCCGGTTACTCCGAGACGCTCACGGGTGCGCACCATGAGCTGATTCATCACCGCCGAGGTCACGGGATCGAGCCCTGTCGTGGGCTCGTCGTACAGGATGTAGCGCGGCTGCAACGCGATGGCCCGCGCGATCCCGACCCGCTTGCGCATGCCCCCGGAGAGCTCGGCCGGAAGGCGATCGTCGGTGCCCGCGAGGTCCACGAGCTTCAGCGCCTCCCCCACCCGCTGCGCGATCGCCTCCTCGGACAGGCCGCGGCGCCGCAGCCCCAGGGCGACGTTCTCGGCCACGGTCATCGAATCGAACAGCGCCGCGAACTGGAACACGAATCCGATCTCCCGGCGCAGCGCCATGAGGCCCTCGCGATCGAGCTGCGACACCGGACGCCCGTCAACGATGACGTCTCCGGCATCCGGCTGCAACAGGCCCACCACGTGCTTGAGTGCCACGCTCTTGCCCGACCCGGAGAGGCCGATGATCACCATCGTCTCGCCGTCCTTGACGTCCAGCGTGAATCCGTCGAGCACTACGTGCCCGTCGAATCCCTTGTGCAGATCGTGAAACTGGATCACAGCAGCACCACCGCCCAGAACGCGTCCAGCACGAGGATCGACATCGCCGAAATCACGACGGCCTGCGTCGTGCTGCGTCCCACGCCCTCGGCCCCCCCGCGCGTGCGCAGGCCGAGACGACAGCCGACCAGCGTGATGGTGAGGCCGAAGCTGGCGCTCTTGACCAGCGCGAACCAGACGTCCTTGAACTGATACAGGAACTTGAGGCCCTTGACGAACTCGGGCGTGGACAGGTCGAGCAGGCTCATGCTCGTGAGCCATCCCGTGACGATCCCGGTCACGATGCCCAGCACCACCACGGCGGGCACCATCACGGTACCGGCGAGCAGGCGGGGGACGACCAGGTAGGCGAGGGGGTCGTACGCCAGCGTCTCGAGCGCGTCCACCTGCTCGGTGACCTTCATGGTGCCGAGCTCGGCGGCCACGCTCGCGCCGACCCGGCCCGCGAGCGCGAGCCCGGTGAGCACCGGGCCGAGCTCGAGCATCATGGTCTTCCCCACCACCGCACCCACGACGTAGAGCGGCACGGTGCCCGTGAACGTATACGATGCCTGGAGCGCGAGGACGATGCCGGTGAACGCGGAGATGAAGAGCGCGACGGGGAGCGAATCCACGCCGAGGCGGCGCATCTGCACCAGCGACAGCCGCCCCCAGGTCGCCACGTCGCGGACGGCGTACCCCAGGTCCGCCAGAAAATGGCCGAACCGTCCGGCGGCCCGCACAGCGGCGACGGCGCTCCGGCCGATGCGGTCGATCACGGGCTCTAAGCTACGACGGTACGTGGTACGACGCCACGTTGGGCAAGAAAAAACGAGGGTGATCGGAGCCTCTCGATCACCCTCGACCAACGTAGCGTCCTACAGCGTGCCTTACGCCGCGAAGCTCGCCAGCGCCTTGCCGACGTTTCCTTCGCGCAGCCGCTTCAACGCCCGGTCGCGCAGCTGGCGCACGCGCTCGCGCGTCACGCCGAGCATGCCGCCGATTTCCTCCAGCGTGTGCTCCCGCCCGCCGTCCAGCCCGAAGTACAGGCGCAGGACCTTGGCGTCGCGGCGCTGCAGCGTGCCGAGGGCGCTCTCGATCTCGTCCGACAGGAACCGGTCCATCGCCTGGTCTTCCGTATCCGGCAGATCCTCGGCGATGAAGCGCTCGATCAACGAGCGATCGCCGTCGGGGTCGAGCGGCGCGTCGAGCCGCACGTCGCCCGTGTTCAGGGCGGCGAGCGATTGCACCACCTCGAGCGACAGCTTGGTGGCGTCGGCGATCTCCTCGGGCGTCGGCTCGCGGCGCAGCGACTGCCGCAGATACTCGGCCGTGCGCACGATCCGCGACAGATCCGCGGTCCGGTTCAGCGGAACGCGCACCGTGCGCCCCTGGCGCGCCAGCGCCGCCAGGATCGCCTGCCGGATCCACCACACCGCATAGGAGATGAACTTCACGCCCTGATCGGGATCGAACTTGCGGGCGGCGGTCAGCAGCCCGACGTTCCCCTCCCCGATGAGGTCGGTGAGCGGCAGCCCCCGGTTCTGGTACTTCTTGGCGACGGAGATCACGAAGCGGAGATTGCGCTTCACGAGCTCCTGCATGCACTCCTGGTCGCCGGCCCGGACCTTCCGGGCCAGGGCGATCTCTTCCTTTTGAGTGAGCAGCGGGGTCTTGGAGACCTCGTGCAGGTACTGATCGAGGATGTCCCGCTCGTGCTCGTGCCCCAGGCCGGAAAGCAGGCCACGCCGCCGACCCCGCTTGCGACCCGGCTTGCCCTTGGGGGGCGGAGGCAGCAGTGGCACCCCCGCCTTGGCGGGGGCGCGCTTTGTCGCCGCGGCCGGACGCTTGGCGGCCTTCGACTTGGCCGGCGTGGACTTGGTGCGGCGCTTAGGCTTATTGGGCATGACGGGCTCGCTCGGGTCGCACCGTGATACCGCGTACGGGGCGAAAAGTTCATGACTTCGCTTGACATAGCAAAAACGCCCCGGTAACATGCCGTGTTCCCGTCGGAAACCACCGGGGCGGCCAATATAGCGGGGGCGTAGCTCAGTTGGGAGAGCGCGTGAATGGCATTCACGAGGTCAGGGGTTCGATCCCCCTCGCCTCCATTGGTCGATAGTGAAGGAGCGCGGGGGAGGACGGGCGGCCCGCCGGGTGGTGCCGCAGGGGTGGGGGGCTTAGATTCCGGGCCGCGCGGGAATAGCTCAGTTGGTAGAGCACAACCTTGCCAAGGTTGGGGTCGCGGGTTCGAGTCCCGTTTCCCGCTCTGCCGCAAGCACCAACGGCGCGGGGTGGAGCAGTCTGGTAGCTCGCCGGGCTCATAACCCGGAGGTCGTGGGTTCAAATCCCACCCCCGCTACTGCCATTGCGGATTGTGGATTGCGGAATGCGGATTGACAGTGTCTGGCCGACCTTCAATCCGCAAACGCCAATCCGCAATCCGCAATTTGTTCGGGCGGTTAGCTCAGCTGGTTAGAGCGCTACGTTGACATCGTAGAGGTCACTAGTTCGAATCTAGTACCGCCCACCTGCAAACTGGCTGGGAGGAAGACGGACAGAAGTCGAGGGATCAGAAGACGCCGAGACGCAGAGCCGCCGAGAGGTTGTGAGGGGCAAGGATCTCAGGACAGGCGAAGGGCAGACTCACCCCTCGTGCCTCACCCCCACTCAGCGTCTTGGCGTCTTGGCGTCTACCAGCCACTCGGCGTCTCGCGCCTCGATCCCGGCTTGTTGCTTGACAGTGGCGCCCATAGCTCAACTGGATAGAGCGCTTGACTACGGATCAAGAGGTTGGGGGTTCGACTCCTCCTGGGCGCACTACCTGCTAGACGTGCAGACGTTCAGGCGTACAGCAGAGAATTTCGTGAGTGTCTGCTGAACGCCTGCAGGACTGAACGCCTGTACGGCTAGTTCTTTCGGGGCGTAGCGCAGTCCGGTTAGCGCGCCTGGTTCGGGACCAGGAGGTCGGAGGTTCAAATCCTCTCGCCCCGACTGTTGAACAGGAGCCCGACGGCCGACTTGGTCGTCGGGCTTCGTTCGTCCGGGCGGCGACCGTCCGTGCGGGCCAGCGGTGTTTCGTTCTGCTCCACACCAGCTCCTTGCGACTTCATAACAGTGGCCTCCTTGATCGCCCGCACCGAACCGGTGAGGTTGAGCGCACCGCTGTTATGCAGGCGCGGCTTTCCACAGGAGGGGCTGATTCATGCGTCATACCTTGTCGGGATCGCCGCCGTCATTCCCGCCCATGGATCGATGTAGCGCTCACGACTGAGCCGACAATCTGCCACGCTTGAACACCGTCGACCCCCGCCGCCGGGTCGACGGGGGAGCTCGTGCTCACCCCTTGCGCGGCGCCTCCGCCAGTCGTGACTCCGGTCGCGTCGCTCGTCATTCATGCTTCACACGAGGACCATTATGCTCGCGAAGTACATTCGTCTCCTCGCGCTCCTGGGCGGCATCTGCGCCGCCCCCGCCGCGGCCCAGCAGGGCTCCATCGCCGGCCGCATCACCGACAAAGTCAGCCAGCAGCCGATTCAAGGCGCGCAGGTGCTGATCATCGGCACCAACCTCCAGGCGATCACCAACCAGGAAGGCCGGTATCGCATCGACCGGGTCGCCGCCGGCGCCTATCAGGTGCAGGTCCGCCTGATCGGGTACGCCTTCGGCCAGCAGGCGGTGACCGTCGCAGCGGGAGAAGCGGTCACGCTGGACGTCGCGCTCTCGGCCGTCGCGGTCCCGCTCGAGGCGCTGGTGGTCACCGCCACCGGCGAGGAGCAGCGGGTCAAGGAGCTCGGCAACGCGGTCACCAACATCCAGGCGTCGAAAATCACCGAGGAAGCGCCGGTGAACACCGTCGCCGACCTTCTCAACGCGCGCGCCCCCGGCGTGGAAGTGATCACCAGCGGGGGGACGACGGGATCGGGCTCCCGCATCCGGATCCGCGGCGCCAGCAGCCTCTCGCTGACCAACGAG
>DATGDT010000397.1:0-1997 GCA_035310725.1 Gemmatimonadales bacterium | reverse complement strand
TCGGCTCTGGCTCGACAGGAGGGGAGGCCCGAGTTCATACGCAAAAAGGCGTCGTTTCCCGGCCTCGATTTCCGGTACGAGAAACGACGGCCTCCGACGAAGTCGAATCCCGCTGAAACGCCGGGGAAAGGCCGAGCGAGTAGCGTTTTTCCCACCCACAGATTCTGCGGAGGAGGCAGATTATTCACCCCCTGCCGCGCGTTGGCATCGTCCTGGGAAGTCGGGGGCGTGGGTTGATCCACGGGACGATGAGGGCAGACCTTCCCCTACCCCGCGTGGTGATGTCAGCGTTGGTGTCGGTGTGGGTGGGGGGGGACGAGATGCGAATCGTCTACCCCGAAGGGGCTTGCACGGGCGGTCCGCTCACCGCCCGGCTGACTCGCAGGAAATGATCCAGGTGCGGCCAACTCCCCGACAGCCGCACCACCACCCGCCGCGCGCGGGTGATCACCTCCGCCGCCACCTTGATCAGCCGCGTCCGCCACGTGCACGCGAAACCTTCCCCCAGCGGGTCGCGTTCACGTCGTTTGTTGAAGAACCGCTTGCGGCCCGGCTCATCGAGCGCCTCGGTGGGTAGCTCCGCCGGCAGCCCCAGCTCGGCTGACGTCGGCGGGGCTTGCACGACTGTGTGCCGCAGGCGCACCAGCAGGTTCAACGCGGCCGTGTGCAGGTACAACCGGAAGAAGTTCGCCAGGAACCGGTGGTCGCTGAGCCGGTCGGCCGCCAGCTCGGACTTCAACTCCTTGTTGCGGTTCTCGCTCTCGCCCCGCATCGCGTACTCGTCGTACACCGCTCGCGGCAGCACGGCACAACCCACGCGGTTGGTGACCACGGCCCGGCGGTTGGTCCCCTGGGCGTGTGCCTCGACCTTGATGACGACCGGCTGCGATGCCGGCCAGCTCTCGGCCTGATAATCGAGCGACAGGAACGACCGTTGCAGCTGGCCCGTCCGCTCATACTCGGCGACGGCCTCCTCGAGCAAGGCTTCACTCAGCGCACGGAGCTTCGCGTTCATGCCGATCCCGAACGTGTAGCTCAGGCGCAACTCGCGGCACACGTCGTACATCAGGGGCACGCCCAGCCCGCTGTCCCCCCGCACGTGGACGTGCACGTCGGGCCAGACGGCCCGCAGCCGGCCCATCAGATAGCGCAGGTCGTTGTCGGCGCCGAGGGAGGCGTGACAGGTGCCGTGTCGCAACCCGACCAGCAGCACCAGGTCGTTCTCGGCGCAGGTGATGACGATCGGCAGATATTGATATTGGTCGTAGTAGCCGTGGAACATGATCAGTTGCTGCTGCCCGTGCGCGGGGTCGTCGAAGGCGTCGATGTCGAGCGTGAGGTGGTGCGGCGGCGTGTCGAACGACTGGAGGAACAGGTCCACCAGCACGTCGCGGAGCCGCCACAGGTCGGGGATGGAGGCGGCGTTCTCGAACCGCGAGAGGGTCGGTTGACTGGCGAGGTCGGGGTCATCGGGGAGGCGGTCGGCGATGAGCTTGAAGACGGGGTCGGACCGCAGGGTGTCGTGGTCGTTTTGGTCCTCGTAATCGGCAAGGATGCCGTAGATCCGCTGTCGGACCATGCTCAGGAGCGACTGCCGGGTGAGCGTGGGATCGCGTGGGTCGTCGAGTACGGCGGCGAACTGCTCGGTGAGCCGGATCTGCTCGTCGAATTGCCGGATCGGGATGAGCCCGGCGTCGCTGGTGAGGGGTGCGGGAGAGACCTCGATCTCGACGGGCCGCGAGGGCAGGAAATCGAATGACAACAGCGGGACAGACTGTAGACTCATAGGAGGCCTCCGTGTCGGCGTCGAACGTGCGTTGAGCTAACACGTTAGACGCAGCCGGAGGCCTCTTTGCGGGAGATGGTTTGAATAATCCGGGCTAGCAGGTGTTTGGCGACGGCGGTCTCGTTCCACCAGAGCACGATGTCGAAGAGCGGCGTGCGCCCGTCCCGGTCTCGGGCGTTGACATCGGCCCCGCGCGCCAGCGAAGCGGAGA
>DATGDT010000396.1:0-10825 GCA_035310725.1 Gemmatimonadales bacterium | reverse complement strand
GTCGTCCGGTTCCGCCAGGGCGCGCTCCGCGAGATACCGGCATCCCTCCACGAAGACGCGATCCAGCTCGGCGTCGCTGAAGGACAATCGTCCGCCCCGGCCGGCCCCCGACGGCACGCTGCGCGAGATCTCGTGCACCAGGCCGGGCAGCTTCGCGGCGATGCGCTCGGCGCGCAGCCTCGATGCGAGCAGCCGGACGCCGCAATTGATGTCGTAACCCACGCCGCCCGGAGAGATGACGCCGTCGGACAGCCGCATCGCCGCGACGCCGCCGACCGGGAAGCCGTAGCCCTCGTGCATGTCGGGCATCCCGTACACGGCGCCGGTGACGCCCGGAAGCGTCGCGACGTTCCTGATCTGCGCGAGCGAGCGGTCGTGGCCGATCTGCTCCCACAGCTCGTCGTCGGCGTAGATCACCGCCGGGACGCGCATCCCCGGCTGCGCCGTCACCGGGATCTCGTGAGCCAGCTCCTGCAGCACTGCCGGCATGGCATCCTCAGACATCGAGAACCAGGTCCGCTTCGAGTCCATCGGCCACAGCGGCGATCCGCAGGCCATGGAACGTCGCGGCCTTCACCCGCGAGGGCGCCTCGTCCACGAGGATCCCCCGCACCCGCATCCGCAGTTCCGTCTCCGTCGCGCGGTCTGCCGCGAACTCCGCGCCCACCCAGCGTTCCGTCTCGGCCAGGTAGATCAGCTCGTTCAGCCAGTGCACCAGCACCGCATCGCGATCGCGGCCTTGGACGGTGATCGCCCGCCACGCACCTCGCGCAGGTCCCGGCGGATGGCCCAACTCCACCTCCGCCAGCGCCCGACCCGCGACGCCGGCGAGATCGCCCAGGCTGGCGGCTCGAAGACGGAGCCGTACCTCACCCGGGTGCTCGATGAGTTCGACCGAGGTCTTCATCTCCACCTGTATGGTGCCATGGCATCGATGAAACGGCCTTGAGCGGACGATGTTTCCCGCTTCACGAAGGCTTCATCGCCGGACGTGCAGCATTCAGCATCCGGCTGCCTTGGAGGCCCCGATGAACAGTCACGCTGCGACGATGCCTATCTACCAGGTCATGACCACGACCCCGGTCACGGTGCATCCCATGACGACCGTGTCGGAGCTGCTGGCGCTGTTCGATCGCCACGACTTCAACGCATTTCCGGTCGTCGCCGCGGACGGCACCCTCCGCGGCATCGTCTCGAAGCTCGACGTGCTCCGGTTGCTGCATCCGGACGACCAGTTTCGCCTCCCGGACCCGAAGGTGATCGGCGCCACGCGGGTCGTCGATATCATGCGGCCGGGGATCCTCACCGTCGAAGCCGAGGACCCGGTCGTCGTCGCGGCCGATCTCATGGTGGCCACCGGGCGGCGCAGCCTGCCCGTGGTGCGGCGCGGCAGCGGTTGGCCCGCCCTGGTGGGAATCGTCAGCCGCGGTGACCTGCTGCGCGGCCTGCGCTTCGAGCTGGCGGAGGAAGTGCCCGCCGCGGCGGCGACCGTCTAGCGTCGCCGGCGAAGCGGCGGTAGAACCACCGCTTCACCACCTCGACGCCCAGGAGATACGTCGCGACCATCGCGGCGAGGATCAGGAAGAAGGTCAGCGGCGGTCGCACGAATCCCAGCCGGCTTCCCAGCGGCGTCAGCGGTAGCGCGATCGCCGCGGCCACGACGCCGAGCGAAGTCAGCGTGAGCAGTCGGCTGGGGCGGCTGCGCCACGGGAGGCCACGCGTTCTGATGATGAAGATCACGAGGACCTGGGTGGCCATCGATTCGATGAACCATCCCGTTTGAAACAGCCCCTCGCCCGCCCGGAACACGCGCAGCATCACGAAGAACGTCAGGAAATCGAACAGCGAGCTGACCGGCCCGACCGCGAGCATGAAGTTCCGGATGAACCGCATGTCCCAGTGCTGCGGGCGTTCGACGTACTCGTCGTCCACTTCGTCCATGGGGATCGGGACTTCCGACACGTCGTACAGCAGGTTGTTCAGCAGGATCTGCGTCGGGAGCATCGGCAGGAACGGCAGCACGAGCGACGCTCCCGCCATGCTGAACATGTTCCCGAAATTCGAGCTCGTCCCCATCATGATGTACTTCATGATGTTGCCGAAGGTGCGGCGGCCCTCGACGACCCCGTCGTGCAACACACCCAGGTCCTGCTCGAGCATGATGAGGTCCGCTGCCTCCTTGGCCACATCCACGCCCCCATCCACCGAAATCCCCACGTCCGCGGAGCGCAGGGACGGGGCATCGTTGATCCCGTCGCCGACGTAACCGACAACCTGGCCTCGGCGCTTGAGCGCGAGGATGACGCGATTCTTCTGCGGTGGAGTGACGCGACAGAACAGCGTCACCCTGCCGGCACGCGCCTCGAGTGCGTGATCGCCCAGGTGGTCGATCTCGGCGCCGGTGAGCACCCCCGCGACGGGGACGCCGAGCTCCCGGCACAGATGCTGGGTGACGATCTCGTTGTCTCCCGTCAGCACCTTGACCGCGACGCCGCGACGCGCCAGGTCCTTGAGCGCCACGGCGGCGCTCGCCTTCGGCGGGTCCTCGAACGCCGCGAAGCCCGCGAAGACGAGGTCCGCTTCATCCCCCGCCACAATCCGGTGGCCGGCCGCTTCGGCAGATTTCCAGGCGACGCCCAGGACGCGGAAGCCCTCACGACCCAGCGCCTCGAAGCGCGCGGTCACGGTCCGCCGCGCCGCGTCGTCCAGCGCTCGGAGGTCCGAGGGACCGTCCGCTTCGTACCGGGCCGACAGGCGGATGATGTCCTCCAGGGCACCCTTGACCAGGAGCAGCCGCGGGCCGCCGTCCTGGGTGACGAGGACCGAGACCCGGCGCCGCTCGAAATCGAACGGCAGCTCGTCCACCTTTGCCCAGCCGCGGACGTCGACCTCCTTGTGACGCAGAATCGCTTCGTCGAGCGGCGTCTTGATCCCGGCCTGGAAATGGCTGTTCAGGTAGGCGAGCTCGAGCAGCCGGGTGCTGTCCCGGCCCAATGGATCCAGGTGCCGCTCCAGGCGGATGTGCGCCTCGGTCAGCGTCCCGGTCTTGTCGGTGCACAGGACGGTCATGCTGCCCAGATCGTGAATGGCGGCGAGCCGCTTCACGATGACCTTCTTCGCGGCCATCCGCAGAGCGCCACGCGACAGGGTGACGGAGACGACCATCGGCAACAACTCGGGCGTGAGCCCCACGGCGAGCGCGACGGCGAACAGGAATGATTCGAGCCAGGGCCGGTGCCGGGCCATGTTCACGAGGATCACGAACAGCACCATCAGCACCACGAGGCGCAGAATCAGGAGGCCGAAACTGCGGGTGCCGAGCTCGAAAGCCGACGGCGGGGGGTGCGTCTGCAGGCTCTCGCCGATCTCTCCCAGAGCGGTCTGCCGTCCGGTGTGACAGACCAGCATGGTGGCGGTGCCGCTCACCATCGACGTGCCCATGAACAGGGCGCCGCGGGCGTCGGCCATCTGAGCGTCCGGCTCTCCCTCTTCCCGGGCGGCCTTTTCCGCGGGATAGGGCTCACCGGTCAGCAGCGCCTGATTCACGTAGCAGTCACGCGCCTGGAGCACCCGCCCATCCGCGGGGACGAGGTCGCCAGCGGACAGGATGACCACGTCCCCCGGCACGATGTCGCCCGCGGGCACTTCGGTCGGCTGACCATCGCGCACTGCAATCGTCCGCATCGCCACGGACTGCCTCAGTCGTTCAGCGGCTTGCCCGGCGCGGTGCTCCTGTATGGTATCGAGCGTGACGCTCAGCACGACCGCCAGGACGATGATCACGAAGCTGGTCACGTCCCCCGTGAGGGCGGCGATCACGCTGGCTGCGACGAGCAGGATGACGAGGGGGTTCTTGAACCGGGACAACAACAACAGCAGGAACGTGGCCTCGTGGTGAATCCGCAGCAGGTTCGGGCCCGCGATGCTCAGCCGCTGGGCCGCCGCCGACCCGGTGAGGCCCTCCGGCGTCGCGTCGAGCTCAGCGCACAACGCCGCGACGGACGTGTTCCAGAAGGCTTTGTCCGTCACCGCAGACCGCGCCCGCGGCGGCGCAGCGCCGCGGCCAGCTCGGCATCCCAGCGATAGAGGTCGGGGCGGAACGACACCTGGCCGTCGCTCATCCACGCGGTCCGATAGGTCACATAGACGGGCAGCGGATCGGGGACGGTCACGTATCGCTCGACGAGGGAATCCGTGGCGGCCCGCAGCGAATCGTCCGTCCAGCCGGGGCGGTCTCGCAGCAGGTAGGCGGCGAGCCGCTCCGCTTCCTCCACCCGGACACAGCCGTGACTGGACGCCCGCACGAGCAGGAGGAACAGGCTGGGCGCCTGCGTGGAGTGCAGGGCGACGCCGAAGGGACCGGGAATGGTGAAGCGGATGAATCCCAGGGGATTCTCGGGACCGGGCTCCTGCCACATGCGATACACGAAGCCGGACGCGCTGACGCTGTCCCACGGGATGTCGTTGCACACCAGATCGGTCCCCGGCTCGCTGACGTGTTCCACGTGGATCCCGCTGCGCGTCAGGTACCCGGGATCCCGGCGCAGCTTCGGCAGGATTTCCTGGACGGCGATGCTGCGCGGGATGTTCCAGCGCGGATTGAACGTGATCTCCGTGATACGGGAGCTGAAGATCGGCGTCGGCCAGGTCACCCGGCCCGCCACGATGCGGCTCTGGAGCACCACACGCCCGGAGTCGACGAGCTCCAGCGAGAACCCTGCCGAGTTGACCATCAGGTAGCGCGGCCCCAGGTCGCGGGGCAACCAACGCCAGCGCTCCAGGCTCAACTCGAGCTGCCGGATCCGGTCCTGGACCGGGACGTTCAGCGCCCGTCGCGTCGCCCCACCCACGATGCCGTCGGGCTCGAGTCCGTGCCGTTGCTGCGCGCGCCGCACCGCCACGTCGAGCGCACTGTCGAACAACGTTCCCGCCCCTCCCGGCGCCAGATCACCCGTGATCTCGAGCCGCTGGCGCAACACCGCCACGTCGGGCCCTGCGGCGTCGAGCTGCAGTGGCGGACCATCCGGCAGCCGCGGCCAGCCCCCCCGCGCGGCGATGGCCCGGTACCACGCGAGGGCGGCACGGAGGTGCAGCGCGGATCGCTGGGGCGGCGCCAGGTCGTCCAGTGCGGCGCCCACCCGGTTCGAGTCGAGCGACGTGGCGAGCGCGCTCAGCAGGTCCACGGTACGGGGCGACGCAGTCCACAGGCTGTCGACCACCCGGGGAATCACACGGCCGTAGGCCAGATCCGAGGCGTAGCGCAGCCACGTCGCGGTGGCGAGGAGGTCGAGCAGCCCCTGACTCTCGGAATCGTCGCCTCGCGCGGCGAGCGACCGAAGCCGGTCGAGTCCGTAATCGCTCGAGTCGAGTCCCTGCTGCTGCGCGCGCTGCAGGCGGTCGAGCAGATCGTCGAGGCGGCCGCGCCCTTCGTCGAGACGCCAGGCGGGCAGCTGGGCGCGCCCTGCATAGAAGCGCCGGGACAACCGCCACAGGGAATCGTTGATGCGGGCAGGTTGTGCGAGCGTGATCGGGGGCCACGACCGGGCGAGCCAACGTGCGAGATCCGCGCGCGCGGCGCTGGAATCCGGCGTCCGCGCATCGCCTGCCAGCACCTGCACCAGGGCGCACGGCAGTCCGAACAATCGCCATGCGAAGATCATCTGCCAGCAAATTAACGGAGCCGCCAGCGACCAGGGGCCGTTCTATCAAGATCTAACGCTCGCTTCACGCGAATCTCAGCCGGGCCGGGGTAGGCTGGGCACGGAGGGCATATGGCGCTCCCTCGCCTGCGTCTGTTCAGTTTCCGTGGCATCCCCATTCGGCTCGACGCGAGCTGGTTCGCGATCGCGGTCCTGGTGACCTGGTCGCTCGCGGCGCAGCTTTTCCCGGCGTGGCACGCCGGCCTGCCGCGCACGACCTACTGGGTGATGGGCATCGTGGGCGCGCTGGGACTGTTCGGCTCCATCGTCGTGCACGAGCTGTCGCACGCGCTGATCGCGCGCCGCCACGACATACCCATCGACGGGATCACGCTCTTCGTCTTCGGCGGCGTGGCGGAGATGGGCGAGGAGCCGCCGAGCCCGAAGGCCGAGCTGGCCATGGCGATCGCCGGGCCGCTCACGAGCATCGCCATCGGCGCTGCGGCGCTCGCCGCATCGGCCCTGGGGAGCGGCTGGCCCGCGGCGGTGGTGACCGTGCTCGCCTACCTCGGGTTGATCAACCTGCTGCTCGCGGCGTTCAACCTCGTTCCCGCGTTCCCCTTGGACGGCGGCCGGGTGCTGCGGGCCCTGCTCTGGCGCCGGCATGGGAATGTGGTGCGGGCCACCCACACGGCGTCGCGCGTCGGAATCGCGTTCAGTGTCGTGCTGATGGTGCTGGGCGGTCTCCGCGTGCTCACGGGGGACCTGCTCGGCGGCGTGTGGTTCTTCCTCATCGGCATGTTCCTGCGGCGGGCCGCCGACGCGTCCTATCAGCAGGTGGTCGTGCGGCGCACGCTCGAACACGAGCCGGTGCGGCGATTCATGACCACCGGACCAGTCTCCGTGCGCCCGGATCTCACGCTCGCCGAGTTCCTGGACTCCTATGTCTATCGCTACCACCACAAGCTCTTTCCCGTCCAGGATAACGGCCGGCTGCTCGGGCAGATCTCCACCGAACAGCTGCACCAGGTGCCGCGCGCGGATTGGCCGGCGCGCACGGTGGGCGCCGTGACGGTGCCGCTGGCCGAGACCGTGACGGTCACACCCGACACGGCCGCGATGCAGGCGCTGGGACGCATGCGCCAGACCGGGCGCTCCCGGCTGCTGGTCGTGGACGACGGGCGGCTGGCCGGCATCCTCTCGGCGCGTGATCTCCTGGACTTCCTCGCGCTCAAACTGGAGTTGGAGCCATGAAAACGCCGTTCACCGGCCCGCTCGCCGACCACATTTCCGAGCCAGTCCACGTCCCCATCGGCCGGGGTCACCGGCTGCCGGGAACGCTCGCCCTGCCACCGCATCCCGCCGGCATCGTGCTGTTCGCCCACGGCAGCGGCAGCTCGCGGCTGTCGCCCCGCAATCAGTTCGTGGCGGACCGGCTCTTTGCCGCGAACGTCGGCTGGTTGCTGTTCGATCTCCTCACCGAGGCGGAGGCCGCGTCACGGGCGGCGGTGTTCGACATCCCGCTGCTCGCCGAGCGGCTGCGCCATGCGACGACGTGGATAGCGGAGTATCCGGCGACCCGCGACCTGTCAGTTGGCTACTTCGGGGCCAGCACCGGCGCGGCGGCGGCGCTCGTCGCGGCTGCCGGCGATCCCCGCATCCACGCGGTCGTGTCCCGGGGCGGGCGTCCCGATCTCGCGGGCGCGGCGTTGCGTCAGGTCTCCGCCCCTACGCTGCTGATCGTGGGGGGCGCCGACACAGGCGTGCTCGAGCTGAACGCGCAGGCGCTGCGCGAGCTGGGCGGCGTGAAGGAGATGATCGTCGTCCCGCACGCCACCCATCTGTTCGAAGAGCCCGGCACGCTCGCAGCGGTGGCGGGTCATGCGGCAGAGTGGTTCCGCCGCTACTTGCAGACGGCCGAGGTCGGGCACCTCGCGTCGTCGGGGAGGGCATCATGAAATCGCGCATGCAACGGATGAAACGGACGGCCGCGCGCGCCGCCCGGACGACGAAGAAGGTGGCCGGCAAGATCGCCAAGCGCACGCGCAAGGTGCTGAAGCGGGTCGGCAAGCAGGCCCGCTCCCGCGAGACGCGCCGCCAGGTGGCGCGCGTGCTCCAGGGGACCGGCGGCGTGCTCGAGACCGCCGGCAAGGCGGTGGTGATCGCGGGAGCCGCGGCGGAAGTCGCCGCCGAAGAGCTGCGCTAGGCGCCTAGGGTTTCGCGGCCGGCTTGAGCAGGCCGATGTAGGGCAGCGCCCGGAACCGGTTGTCGTAATCCAGGCCGTAGCCGACGACCCACGCGTCCGGGATGTCGAAGCCCACGTAGTCGAGCCGGACCTCCGAGGTGAGGCGGTCCGGCTTGCGCGTCAGCGCGCAGATCTTCAGCGAGGCGGGACGCCGGGCCTCCAGCATGCGCCGCAGATAGGCGAGCGTCTCCCCCGAATCGACGATGTCCTCCACCAGCAGCACGTGCCGTCCGGCGATCGGGACCCGCAGGTCCATGATCAGCCGCACGCCGGCGCTCGGCGTCGAACCGTGCTCGTAGTGCGACAGGGCCATGAAGTCGATGCTGCAGGGAACGTCGAGCCGGCGCGCCAGATCGGCGAGAAAGATGAACGCTCCGCGCAGCACGCCGACCAGGAGCAGCTCGTCGACGTCGGCGTAGTCGGCCGAGATCTGCCGCGCCAGCTCGGCGACGCGCTCCGCGATGCGGCGCTCGGAAATGAGCGCCGGAGGCGCATCAGGTGTTCGCACTCCAAAGCCTCCTTCTGCTGGTCCTCACCGTAGCTTCATGAAGGCTGGGGCAACTTGCGCTTGAAAGCAAACTGGGGGGCGTATGTCCTGGAAGCCGATCATCGTGGGGGTGGATGCCTCGCAGGCCGCCGCCGCTGCGGCCCAGGTGGGATCGCAGATCGCCGCAGCCGCGGGGACGGAATGCCGTCTGGTGCACGCGGCGCGTGACAACTGGAGCATGCTCGCCGCCGCCCAGGTCCCGCAGCAGGCCGGCGCATTCCGCGACACGGCCCTGGCCGCCGCGCGGACACAAGTCACCACGGCCCTGGCGGACCGCGTGCCCGCCGAGACCCTGCGCGGGCTCGTCGTGCGTGAGGGATGGGCCCCGGCGGTGCTCGACGACGTCGCCCGGGAGGCGGATGCGAGCCTGGTCGTGCTCGGCGCCAAGCACCACACGGCGCTCGGCCGGTGGTTGGGCGGCAGCACGGTGCACAACGTCGCCCGCATGCTGCGCGCCCCGCTGCTCGTCGTCGGTTCGCCGCAGCCCACGATTCGGCGAATCCTCGTGCCGCTCGATGCGTCCCACGCCGCGCAGCCCACGCTCGACCTCGCGGGCCGGATCGCGGACCTGTTCGACGCCGAATTGCGGGTGCTGCACGTCATCGAACCGCTGCCGATTCTGCCCGAGGTGCCACCGCCGACCAATCCCGCGGACTACGAGCGGCTGCTCACCGAGGAGTGCGAGCAGAAGATCTGGCCGCTGGTCCCGGCGGACGCGAGTCGCATCATCCGCCACACGGCCGCGGATGCCGGCATCGCCGCCGAAGCGACGGCGTGGCAGGCCGACATGGTGGTCGTGGGCTCGCACGGCAAGGGGGTCGTGGAGCGGATGCTCGTCGGGAGCGTCACCGAGCGGCTGCTCGGTCATCTCCCGGCGCCGATGTTGCTCGTCGTCCCGGTCCCCAGGCTGGCGCCGACGCCGCATCCGGCGACCACGGCCAAGCTGCGGATGGCCGGCGTCGTCTAGAGCGGAAAGCTGAACCGGTTGCAGGGGCCCGGCGGCAACGCCGGGCCCCTTTACCGTGTCAGGTGAGGGAGACCTGCTCGCCATCCTTCGGGATGCGCACCGCCCAGCCGTAACGCGTCGTGATCGCCTGCGCCATCGCCCGCGTCGCCTCCGGCTCGCCGTGCACGAGGTACGTAGTCCGGGGCGCGCGGGTGAAGCCCCCGAGCCAGCGCAGCAGCTCCGCCTGATCCGCGTGGGCCGAGAGACCGTGGACCGTCTCGACGCGCGCGCGCACCGGCACCTGCTCGCCGAACATCTTGAGTGTCCGGGCGCCGTCCTGCAACGCCCGTCCGCGCGTGCCCTCCGCCTGGAACCCCACCAGCAGCACCGTGGTGCGCGGATCCGGCAGGCGGTGTTGCAGGTGGTGCAGAATCCGTCCGCCGGTGGCCATCCCCGAGGCCGACACGATGATGACCGGTCCGCGCACGTCGTTCAGCTTCTTCGACTCCTCCACCGAGCGGCAGAACTGGATGCGGCCGGGCTTGAGCGGATCCTTTCCAGCCTGCGTGCGGCTGCGCATCTCGCCGTCCTGCTCCTCGACGTGACGATGATAGATCTCCGTGACCTCCGTGGCCGACGGGCTGTCCACGAACACCGGGAGAACAGGGATGCGACGCTCCTCCTCGAGATGCTGCAGCAGCCAGAGGACCTCCTGCGTCCGGTCCACCACGAACGCCGGGACGAGCAACGCCCCTCCTCGCTCGGCGGTCTCATTGACCACCTTCGCCAGCTCGTCCGCCGTTCCCGTCGGGTGCTGGCGATCCCCATAGGTCGATTCGAGCAGCAGCACATCGGCTGCGGGTACCGGCGCGGGATCGGGCAGGATCGGCCGGTCGTAGCGCCCCAGATCGCCGGAGAAGACCAGCCGCTGGCCCGAGCCGAGCCGCAGGTCCACGGTCGCGGCTCCCAGGATGTGCCCCGCGGTCCGATACGTCACCGACACATCCCCGGCTACCGGAAACGGCCGGTCATACCCGGTCCGCTCGAGCTGGCCGAGCGCCCGCTCCGCGTCCGCGGCCGTGTAGAGCGGCAAGGCCGGCTTGTGCTTGGTGTAGCCGTACCGGTTCGCGCGCTCCGCTTCCTCTTCTTGGAGATGGGCCGAGTCCGGCAGCAGCACGCCGAGGAGATCCGCCGTGGCGGGCGTGCAGAAGATCGGCCCGCGGTAGCCGCGTCGCACCAGCAGGGGGAGCGATCCGGTGTGGTCGATGTGCGCGTGCGAGATGACCACGGCGTCGATCGTCTTGGGATCGAACGGCGGCTCGCGCCAGTTGCGCAGCCGCAGCTCCTTCAAGCCCTGAAACAGGCCGCAATCGAGCAGCACCCTCCGCCCGTTGGCGGACACGAGGTGCATCGAGCCGGTCACCGTCCCGGCGGCACCGAGGAACTGG
>DATGDT010000395.1:0-16455 GCA_035310725.1 Gemmatimonadales bacterium | reverse complement strand
GATCGTGGTGGTGATCATCGGGATTCTCGCGTCCATCGCGATCCCGAAGTTCGCCAATACGAAGGAGAAGACATACATCGCCGCGATGAAGTCCGACCTGCGCAATCTGGCGACGGCGGAGGAGGCCTACGTCTTCGACAGCCTCACGTACACGAGTAGCCAGGCGGCGCTCAACGGCTGGTCGGCCACCACCGGGGTGACGGTGGTCATCGGCGTGGCGACGGGCGGCGGCTGGTCGGCCACTGCGTCGCACTTCCAGACCACCAAAAAGTGTTACCTGTTTTACGGCAACGCGCCGCCGCTGGGCTCGGCGACCGCCGAAGGCAAGATCAGCTGCAGCTGAGCGGGTCCTGGCAGGAGTTCACGCGCCGCCGCGAGGGCATGTGCTTCGCTCTCGATGGCGGCGTTTGGCTGCATCGCTGGCGCGTGCGCGGGGAGCCGATGGTGCATCTCGTGAGCGCGGACCGGGACCGGCTGCTGGCGCTGGGTCGCACCCTGGGACTGCATGCCGATTGGCTGCAATACAAGCCGCTCAAGGATCCCCGCACCGGCCGGCGCGTGCCCGCCTGGCACTGGGACGTGTGGGGGCCGCGCCTGCACCAACTGGACGACCGGACCTGACGGCGGCCGTCACCGCTCGCCGCGCGGCGCCCGCACCCCCGGCCACCAGTTCCAGCGCCCCGCGATGTGCATGATCGCCGGCACGAGGATCATGCGAATCAGCGTGGCGTCCAGCAGCACCGCCATGGCCAGCCCGAAGCCCAGGAACTGCACGGCGAGCACGCGTGAGAACGCGAACACGCCGAACACGATGATCATGATGGCGGCGGCGAACGTGATGGTGGAGGCCGTCATCGAGAGCCCTTCCATCGTCGCGTGGTCGTTCCGGCCGGTCTTGTCGAAGACCTCCTTCACGCGCGTCAGCAGGAAGACTTCGTAGTCCATGGACAATCCGAACACGGTGGCGAACACGAGCACCGGGACGACCACGAAAATCGCCTCCGTCGGGCCTTCGAGACCGAACAGGCTTGCGCCGTACCCATGCTGGAAGACGAGGACCGTCACGCCGAACGCGGCGCCCACCGAGAGACAGTTCAGCAGCACGGCCTTGAGCGGCACGAGCAGCGAGCGGAAGGCGAGCAGCAGCATGAGCGCCGTGACGCTCAGGACCAGGAGCACGACGCCCGGGAATCGGTGCAGGAGGTCGTCCTGCAGGTCCACGCTGGCGGCCGCGAAGCCGCCGACGAGCGTCTGGGCTCCGCCGAGTCCCCGCACCCCCTGCGTGACCAGGGCGCGGGTGTGCCGGGTGAGCGCCATCATCCCGGTCAGCGACACGCTGTCGGCGGCGATGACGTCGATCAGCGTGGTCCGATTGTCGTCGCTCAGATAGGCGTCGAAGAACTTGGGATACCGGGCCCGCACGCCGGCGGGATCGCTGTAGAACACGGCCAGCTGAAACGACGACATCCGCGGTCTGAGCGACGCCACGCCCCGCACGTCCTTCACGCGCGGGTCGCGACGCAACGAATCGGTGAGCACCTTCAGCCCGAACAGCCAGGGACCGCGCAGCGCCGAACCGCCGGGCGGGAGCTGCACCACCACCCGGGTGGGGAGGATCAGCCCGTTGGCCCCCATGCCGCGGAGCAGGGCGAGTCCCTGATCCGATTCGGAGCCCGAGGCAAACCAGTTGCGCGCCGGCAACCCGATTCGGATCTGCGTGAGGGGGAGCATCAGCAGGCCGACGATACCGGCCCCGACCGCGATGGCGCGCCACGGCCGGTGACCCAACCAGCGCGCCCACCGCTCCCATCCGGTCGGGGCGTGTATCCGGGCGAGCGGCCGCGCCAGCCAGCGGGGCCGGTCGATATCGCGCCCCAGCAGCGTCAACGTGGCGGGCAGGAAGGTGGTCGCCAGCAGGACGGCGACCGCCACCACGAGCAGCCCGCCGATCCCGACCGAGCGCGTCTCGACGAGCGGCGTCGTAACGAGCGCGCCGAAGCCGACCACCACGATGAGGCCCGACGTCATGACGGCGGAGCCGGCCGTGCGGATCGTCCGGATGGCGGCATCGACCGGGGAGAGCCCGCGATTCAGCTCCTCGCGGAAGCGTGTGACGATGAGGAGCGAGTAGTCGATGCCTACGCCCAGCCCGACCATCGTCGTGATGTTGAGGACGAACACCGACATCGTCCAGAAGTGCGCCAGCACCGTGAGCAGGCCGAGGGCGATCGTAATGGCCAGCAGCCCGACGATCACGGGCAGCGTCGCGGCGACGAGCGCACCGAACGCCAGGATCAGCACGAGCAGCGTCAGCGGCAGGACGCGTCGCTCGCCGGCCGTCGTATCTTCCGCGCTGGTCGTCCGCACGTCGTGATCCAGCGCGGCGCTCCCGGTGACCATGAGCTCGAAGCCGGCACCGGCCGGCAGGCGGCGCAACGCGGCGTGGAGGCTGTCGCGCAGCGCGGGAACGAAATCCTTGGTGATGTCGCCGGTCCGCTCGCGGGCGAGCGCGGCGAGCAGGAACGTCGTCCGGCGGTCGGCGCTGACGAACATCGAATCGGCGACGGTCCTGGTGGAGACGACCTGCCGCACCGATGGCTCGCGGGTCGCGACGGCCGACAGCGTATCGAGGACGGCGACGAAGCGGGAGTTGCCGACGGGCACGGGTCCCCGCACCACGATGGCGAGGTACTCGGCGAACGGACTGGGAAACGCGGCGTCGATCAGATTGGACGCGCGGGAGGATTCGGTGGGCCGCTCGGGACCGCCGCGCACCGCGAGGACGCGCTGGACATGCGCGGCCCGCGGCACGAGCAGCGCTGCAAACGCCACCCATGCCGCGATCACCACCCAGCGAAACCGAATGAGCAGGCGGGCGGGGAGTGCGATCATTCAGCGTCCAACCATAAGCAGGCCACAATCATAGACCGCGCCGGAGGGCAAAGCTAGCGGCGCGGCTCGGACGCCGGTCATATTTGCAGGTATGGAATCGCAGCAGCGCATGCGCCTCGTCGCCCTGCTCATCGGCCTGATGGTCATCGCCGTGGCGTGGGACGTCGTGGGGGGTCATCGCGCCGCCGCTCCGCCGCCGGCGCCGGTGCCGCCGCCGGTGGCGAGTCCGCAGCCACCGCCGACCTCGGGGCGCAGCCAGACCGGGAGCGAGATCGTCCCCGCCGAGTCGGGCGGGGCGAGCTCGCTGGACATCGTGGCGCGCGCCGACATGCGGCGGCGCATCCGCTCCAGCTTCCCGCTCACCTACCTCAGCATCATCGTCGCCGAGTCGAGCGACTCGATGCTCCATCGCTGGGACGACCGGGTGGACCGGCCCGTGCACGTGTACCTGGCACGCGGCAGGGCCGCCAACTTCCGCCCCGAGTTCCTGGATGCCGTGCGCGGAGCCTTCGCCCGCTGGGGGGAAACCGGCCTCCCGGTCCGGTTCGACCTGGCAGCGGATTCCGCGGATGCCGAGGTCCGATTCACGTGGCGCACGCAGTTCGACATCGATCGGACAGGGGAAACGGATCTCGAGTGGGACCGTGACGGTCACCTGCAGTCGGCGACGGTCACGATCGCGACGTTCGATCCCGACGGGCGTCCGCTCGGCAGCGACGACGTCCGGGTCGTGGCGCTGCACGAGATCGGCCACCTGCTCGGACTCGATCACTCGCCCGATTCCACGGATCTCATGTTCGCCAAAGCGGTGGTGCGGGACCTCTCGCCGCGCGACATCCGGACCGCTCAGCTCCTCTACGCCCTGGCCCCCGGCAGCCTGCGGTAGGAGACCGGCGGGTTCCAGGGTATATTCCCTGCCGGAGCCTGCCGCATGTCCCGCCGCGCGATTCCCCTGCTGACCGACGACGCCGTTACTGGTGGTGCCACGACGCTCGCCCGCCAGCTGGACGTCCGTGTGCGCCCGGGAGAGCTCGTGCAATCGCTCCCGGACGGGGCCGTCCGGTGCGTCGCCTGCGGCCATCGCTGCCTCGTGCGGCCGGGCCGCCGCGGCATCTGCCAGGTCCGCTTCAATCGCGACGGCACACTCTACGTGCCTACCGGTTACGTCGCCGCGCTGCAGTGCGACCCCATCGAGAAGAAACCGTTCTTCCATGTGCTCCCGGGAAGCGACGTTCTCACCTTCGGAATGCTGGGCTGCGACTTTCACTGCGGATACTGTCAGAACTGGCTCACGTCTCAGGCGCTGCGGGATGCGGCGGCCGGGGTGCTCCCCAGCGATGTGACCGCCGCCGGCCTGGTCGAGCTGGCGGGTCGCCGCGGTGCGCGGCTGATCGCCTCGTCCTACAACGAGCCGCTGATCACCGCGGAATGGGCGGTGGAGGTGTTCCGGGCCGCGCGCCCCGCCGGGCTGCGCTCGGCGTTCGTCTCGAACGGCAATTGCACGCCGGAGGTCCTCGACTACCTCCGACCCTGGACCGACGGCTACAAGATCGACCTCAAGGCCATGAGCGACCGCCGCTACCGCGAGCTGGGCGGCGTGCTGCAGCACGTGCTCGACGCCATTCGACTCGTGCACGAGCGCGGGTTCTGGCTGGAGATCGTGACGCTGATCGTGCCCGGGTTCAACGACGACGAGGCCCAGCTCCGCGCCGCCGCCGACTACATCGCGTCGGTGTCGCCCGAGATCCCGTGGCACCTGACCGCCTTCCACCAGGATTACCGGATGGCGGACGCCGCCAACACGACGGCGGCGATGCTGGAGCGCGGCTGCGAGATCGGCGCGGCCGCGGGACTGAAGTTCATCTATGCCGGCAACCTCCCTGGCCGGGTGGGACGCTGGGAGCACACCTGGTGTCCCGATTGCGGTGACCTCCTGATCGAGCGCCACGGCTACACGATCCGGCGCCAGCGCGTGGGCGCGGACGGCAGCTGTCCCTCCTGCGGACGTCACATTCCGGGAATCTGGTGCTAGGCCTGCTGGCCCTGCTGCAGGCGGCGGCGCCGGTCCTGGGCGCCGCCACCGTGGACCCGATCGTCCGCGACGGTGTCCGCGCCGGGGCCTACCCCGGCGCCGTGGTGGCCATCGGGACCGCGGATTCCGTCCTATACCTCAAGGGCTACGGCCGGCTCACCTGGTCGGCGGCGAGCGCCCCCGCCGACCCCGAAACCACCGTGTACGACCTCGCCTCGGTGACGAAAGTCGTGGCCACCACCACCGCGGTGATGTTGCTGGTGGATCGGGGCCGCGTGGCGCTCGATGCGCCCGTGGTGCGCTACCTGCCCGAGTTCGCCGGCGCCGGCACCGCGGTAATCACGGTGCGCGAGCTGCTGGCACACACGTCGGGGTTGCGCGGCGATCTCCCGATCGCCGCGATCCGGGGGGCGCCGGACGCCGCGAGCCTGCTGCGGCTCGTGTACGCGGAGACGCCGCGCTTCCTTCCGGGCACGCGCGTGCTGTACAGCGACCTGAACGCGGTCCTGCTGGGTGAAATCGTGCGCCGCGCCAGCGGCGAGGACCTGGACGCGTTCGTCGCGCGTGAGGTGTTCGCGCCGCTCGGCATGACCGAGACGCGGTACCGGCCGCCCCGCAACCTCATGACCCGGATCGCGCCGACCGGGCTGTGGCGCGGCCATCCGGTGGCCGGAGTCGTGAACGACCCGACCGCCTGGAAACTCGGCGGCATCTCCGGCAACGCCGGGGTCTTCAGCACCGCCCGGGACGTGGCGCGGTTCGCCCAGTTCGTGCTGCGCGGCGGCGTGACGGCCGACGGGCGGCGGCTCGTTCGGGCGGAGACTGTGCGTGCGTTCACCACACGCGCCGCGTATTTCGGACTGCGCACGGAAGCGCGCGCGCTCGGTTGGCAGGCCGTGCCGACGGGAGAGCAGGTGAGCAGCGCGGGGAGCCGCTTCGGTCCCCGCAGCATCGGACACACGGGGTGGACGGGGACCTCGTTGTGGATCGACCCGGACCGCGGCGTGTTCGTGGCGCTGCTCACCAATCGGGCGTTTGCGCCCCGGAGCCGCGAGCCGTTCACCGTCCTCAAGCGGGTACGCGGCCGGCTCGCGGATCTGGCGGCGGAGGCGATGGATGCCCGCGCCCACTGAAGCGCCGACGCTGATCTTCGACGGAGCATGTGAGCTGTGTCGTCGGGCGGTCGGGCTGCTGCGCGGCTGGGACCGGGAACACCGGCTGCGCTTCGTTCCGTTTCAGGACGAGGCGGCGATCCGGGAGCTCGATCTCGCACCTCCCGCGCTGGCCGCCGCCATGCACCTCGTGCTGCCCGACGGTCGCGTGTTCGCCGGGGCGGACGCGGTGCCGGTGCTGGGGCGGTTGTTGCCGGGGAAGCGTTGGTGGGCCTGGGGGTTCGCCGTCCCGGGGGTGCGGCCGCTGGCGCGGCGCGTGTACGCCCGGATCGCCCGGCGCCGGCACTGCGCCGTCCGGGGGCTCCCGGCGGTGGCGCGCCACGAGCAGATTGGTCGAATGAGGAGATCCGTGTGACGGAAGAGACGACACTGGAGAGCGCGGTGCGAACCGCGTTACGCTCGGTGAAGGACCCCGAGCTGAATCTCAACATCATGGATCTGGGGCTCGTCTACGACGTGGACCTGGACGACGGCAACGTGCACATCCGCATGACGCTCACGTCGCCTGGCTGCCCGGCCGGCCCGCAGATCATGAACGACATTCACAAGACGCTGCGCACGCTGGACGGCGTCAAGGACGTCGATATCGAGATCGTATGGGAGCCGTACTGGACTCCGGAGAAGATCGAGCCGAAGATCCGGGCCATGATGGGGTTCTGACCCCGCCGCCTACTTCAGCGCCGGCAGCAACGCCTCCCCCAACACCGTCACCTGCCAGCGGCGCAGATCGCTCACCTGCGACAGCTCGGTCTGGTCCCGCGGGCGCGCGCGCGCGATCAGCTCGAGCGTCGCCTTGCCACACAGCACGCCGGGGTCGAGCCCGATGCCCTGCGCGACGGCGTTGCGGGCCGTCTTGAGCCGCTCGACGCGCGCCTCGAGCTCGGGATCACGGGCCACCCGGGGTCCCCGCTCCCGCTTCGGCAGCTCGTCCTCGGGCAGGGCCAGGGCCCGGTTCACCGCGGTCACGAGGGGCTGGCCGTAGCGCCGCGCCAGGCTCGCGGGCAGCCCGCGGACCTGGCCCAGCGCGTCGAGCGAGCGCGGCAGCACCTGGCTCACGGCGAGCAGCGCCTCGTTGCCGATGATGCGGAACAGCGCGGTATCGCGCTCCGCGGCCACGGTATCGCGCCAGGCCACCAGCTCGCGGAGGGCGGCCAGCTGGCGCGGCTGCAGCGCCTTCGCGCCCTTGATCCGCGCATACGCTTCGGCGCCGTCCGCGCTCCCGGGACCCGACCAGCGCAGGTCCTCCAGGCGCACGAACTCCTCCTCCGCCCAGGCGAGCCGTCCCGCCGACTCGAGGCGGGCGCGCAGCGCGTCGCGCAGGGTGGGGAGGTGGCGAGTATCGTCCGCCGCGTACGCGAGCATCGCGGGCGAGAGGGGGCGCAGCGACCAGTCGGCGCGCTGATGCGTCTTGGCGAGACGCACACCGGCGAACTTCTCCAGCAACGCGGCAAGTCCGATCGCCGGCTCGCCGAGCAGCTGGGCGGCGATGCGCGTGTCGAACAGGCGCCGGGCCCGGAACTGATAGTCGCGGTCCAGGATGCGCAGATCGTAGTCCGCGTCGTGGAACACCTTTTCCACCGCGGGATCGGCGAGCAGCGCGCCCACGGAGCTCAGGTCGTGGAGAGCCAGGGGGTCGATGATCGCGGTGGCGCTGCGAGTGGAGAGCTGGACGAGGTAGACCCGGTCGACGTAGCGGTGGAAGCTCGCCGCCTCCGTGTCCACGGCCGCGAGCGGGGCGGCGCGGGCGGCGGCGATGACTTCATCGAGCGCGGCCGGCGTGTCGACGTAGCGGTAGCCGGTCACTCTTCTCCTTTACCGAGCTGCTCCAGGCCGGCGGCGATCTCCTCGAGCGCCTTGGCGAGCGTCTTGTAGAACTCCGGGTCCGGCGGCTCGGGTGCACCGCCCAGCGGATCGCCCGCGCACTTGCGGGCCGCGCGGGCGGCGTGGCGGATGTAATCGGTCGGTACGCGCATGGGGCAAAGATAGCGTATGGTTCGACCCGTGACGGGAATCGTGCGGGTGACCGGAGCCGGAGCGACGCTCGCCGTCCACGTGCGCGGCGAGGGCCCTCCCGTATTGTTCGTGCACGGATTTCCGCTCAACCATACGATGTGGCATCACCAGCTTACGGCGCTCGACGGTTGGCGCTGTATCGCTCCCGACCTGCGTGGAGCCGGAGATTCGGATGTCCCGTCGGGGGATTACACGATGGGCCGGTACGCGGACGATCTGCGTGCCGCGTGCGATGCGCTGGACGTCGCAGACGCCGTGTGCTGCGGGTTTTCCATGGGGGGATACGTCCTCTTCGAATTCCTGCGGCGCTACCGCTCGCGCGTGCGGGCCCTGGTGCTGTGCGACACTCGGCCCGAGGCGGACACGGTCGAAGGGAAGCGAGCGCGTGACGAGAATGCCGCGCTGGTCGAGCACGATGGGATCGGGGCGGTGGCCGATCGGGTGGTGCCGAAGCTGTTCGGGGCGACGACGCGCGCGGTCCGCCCGGAGCTCGTGGAACAGGTGCGGGAGATGACGCTGCGCCAGCCGGCGGCTGGAGTGATCGGGGCGCTGCGCGCGATGCGGGACCGACCCGATTCCACCGTGCTGCTGAGCGGGATCACCGTGCCGACACTGGTCGTGCACGGGGCCGAGGACGAGGTGGCTCCTCCCGCCATCGCCCGCGCGATGGCCGCGCGGATTCCGGGCGCACGCTACGTCGAAATGGGGCGCGCCGGACACCTGGCGCCGCTGGAGCAGCCCGAGCGGGTCACCCGGGCGCTGCAGGAATTTCTCGAAGAGTTGTAGGCTGGTGCTACTTCGCGCCGCGCTCCGGCGATGGCTTGCCCGGTGGGTTGGCGCCCTGGAATACATCGCGGTTTTTGGCGATGTAGGATTTCCACTGCGGCGGCGTGTCCTCTTCGGGAAAGATCGCCGTCACCGGACACTCCGGCTCGCACGCCCCGCAGTCGATGCACTCGTCGGGATGGATATAGAGCTGGTCCTCTCCTTCGTAGATGCAGTCCACCGGACAGACATCCACACAGGAGCGGTCTTTGACGTTGATGCAGGGCTCGGCAATGATGTACGGCATCAGCAGGTCTCCGGAAGTCGCGGCGCAGCGGCCTGGTTGGCCGCGTTGAGAGCCAAACCTAGACCGGGAGAGAGTCGCGTCAAGGCGGGCGCTCAGATACTCGCTGGTATCCAGACGCTCGATCTGATGCCCCCCGCTTGCCCCTGTAGATACTCATTGGTATCTTAGATACGCATGGGTTCCATCCGTCAGAAACGCAAAGCCGAAACCCGCAGCCTGCTCGTCGAAGCCGGACTGAAGGTGTTCGCCGACCGGGGGTTCGATCTTGCCACCCTGGACGACGTCGCCGAGGCGGCGGGATTCACCAAAGGGGCGATCTACCGGCAGTTCCCATCGAAGAGCGCGTTCCTGCTCGGTCTGTTCGAGCAGTACGCGGCGGTGGCTCGGGCCGGAGCGGGCGCGCGGCAAGCGTCCTGGTTCATACCAATTACCCTGCAGTTCGCCGCCCAGGCGTACCGGGATCCGCTGCTGCGACGCCGGCTCGCGGTTGTCCTGGCTGAGGCGCCGGACGGCACGTCGCCGGATGGGCAGCTGCTGCGGTCCCTGGCGCGCGTGTTCCCCGCGGCGGGCGGGATCGTCCATTGAGCGCGGGGCTGTGGGCCTCGTCGCTCGTGGGGCTGCACGGATTGCGCGGCAACCCGTTGCGGACCGGCCTGTCGACGCTGGGAATCGTGATCGGCGTGGCGGCGCTGGTCGCGGTGCTCGCGGTGGGTGACGGAGTGGAGCGGTATGCCCGCCGGCAGATCGAATAGTGGAAGTCCTGACGATTCCCGGCCTGGTCGCCGCCCTCCTGCTGGTGTGCCTCGTCGGGGGCTGGGCGCTGGTGCGGCGGTGGCGGCCCCCGAAGCGCACACGGGTCCACGGCCCCGCTCCGGCGCAGTGGCGAGCGCTCATCGAGGAGACGGTGCCCCTCGTGCGCCGCCTGACGGAGCCGGAGTGGGACCGGCTGCTCGAGCTGGTGCAGCGGTTCCTGCGCGAGAAGACCTTCGAGGGCGCCGGCGGCATCGAGGTGACCGAGGAGATGCAGCTCGTGGTCGCTGCGCAGGCCTGCCTGCTGATTCTGAACCTCGATGCGGGGTGCTATCCGGGCGTGCGCAGCGTGATCCTGTACCCCGGCACCTTCGTCCCGCGCCGTCCGGCGATCGACGGCCGGATGTACGTCGGAGTGATCCCGCACCCCGAGCCGCTGCTGGGCGAGCACACGAGCGGCGCGGTGGTGCTGGCGTGGGACAGCGTGCTCCACGGGGCGGCCAGTTCCGGTGATGGGTCGAACGTCGTGCTGCACGAGTTCGCCCACGAGCTGGATCGCGAGGACGGCCACGTGGACGGCGTGCCGCTGCTCGAAGCTCCCTCGACGACGCGTGCCTGGTCTCGCGTGCTGCAGGAGCGCTTCGCGGAGCTGCGGCGCACGGCGGAGGACGGAGAACCGGACGTCCTGAATGTGTACGGCGCGACGAACCGGGCCGAGTTCTTCGCGGTCGCCACGGAAGCGTTCTTCAGCAAGCCCGCCGAGGTACGCAGCCGCTACCCGGACCTATACGACGAGCTCAGGAAGTTCTATCGCCAGGATCCGGCTCAGTGAGGTGCCCGAGCTGCCGGAGGTACTCCCGGTCCCAGGCGGCCGGTACGCTCTCACGCGGCGAGTAGGGCCCCGGCGCGTAGCGCCGCGAAGCGACGCCCAGCTGGCTGCGCTCGCAGATGTCCCAGTCCTGGCGATTGGTGCGGTCCCAGAACTCCTCGGCGTCCGCGATGTTGTAGCCCGGCGCCCCGGGGGCATCGGGGTGCACCATCCACTCGCATACCACCCGGCTTGCGGCCGGGCTCACGGGCCAGACCGTGTAGTAGACCGCGTAGTCGGGGTGCAGGCTGAGCATCATGCTGGGGAACAACGTGTAGTAGAACGCCCGCCCGCGGTCCTCTTCCGACAGATCGCCAAGCGGTAGCGCGCACGCGCGTCCCGTCAGGGTGGCGCTCTGGTTGGGCGCCTTGATCTCCATGTAGCCGCCGAGAAACCGTCCCTCGACGAGATCGTTGGCGCCGCTCGTATACGGCAGCTTGGTGCTGAGCTCCGGGTGGATGGTGGGGCAGTGGAGGCACTCCGAATAGTTCTGCATGATCAGCTTCCAGTTGGCGCGCACCGGGTAAGTGATGCGCCGCACCGTTCGCAGCCGGGGCAACTGGAAGCGACGGAACCGTTCCCACAGCGGCGTGAACGACGCTTCGAACGGCAGCGGGTCGGGCGCGAGGCTCACGAACACGAACCCTTCCCATTCCGCGAGGCTCGCGCGGTGCAGCGGGTAGTCGCGCTTGTCGAACCCTTCCACCTCGTTCATGTGCGGCGCGCCGATCAGCCGCCCGTCCAGCGCATACGTCCAGGCGTGGTAGGGGCACTGGATGGTCTCGGACAGGCGGCCTTCGGATGCGGTACACAGCCGGGTCCCGCGGTGGCGGCAGATGTTGAAGAACGCGTGCAGCGTGTCGCCCTGGTCGCGCAGCACGATGAGCGACTCGCCGGCGATTTCCACCAGCCGGTAGTCGCCGTGCCCGGGGAAGTCGGCGGCCCGGCCGATGGAGATCCAGTGACGCGCGAAGATCGTCTCCTGCTCCTCGGCGAGGATCTCCGCCGCCGTGTAATAGCGTCCGGGCAGGGTGCGGGCGCCCGGACGGTAGGATTCGACGGTCTTGATGAACGGTCTCACCGGCGACTCTCCTTCAGCAGCATCTCCCGCGCGGCGTTCCGTCCCGACGCTCCGGGGAGACCGCCTCCCGGGTGCGCCCCGGCGCCGCACAGGAACAGTCCCTTGATCGGCGTCCGGTAGCGGGCCCAGCCGGCCACGGGGCGCATGAAGAAGATCTGGTCGAGCGCCATCTCGCCGTGGTAGGGGTGGCCCTCCGTGAGGGAAAAGCGCGCCTCGAGATCCGGTGGGGCCACCACGTGGCGCTCCAGCACGGCCGTGCGGAGGTTCGGCGCGTGCTGAGCGAGCGCGGCGACCACGCTGTCGGCGAGACGCTCGCGCGCGGCGGCGTCCCACGTCCCGTCGCGCAGCTGATAGGGCGCGTACTGCACCTGCACGGTCATCAGGTGCCGTCCGGGGGGTGCGAGGCCGGGATCGAGCAGCGTCGGGATCCGGGCTTCCAGGAAGGGGTGGCTCGACACGCCCCCGTACTTCGCATCGTCGTAGGCGCGCTCCAGGTAGTCCAGGCTCGGGGCAATGGTGATCGCTCCGCGCAGCACCCCGTCCCCGTCGGTGGCCCGCGCCGTGAACCGGGGCAGCTCACCGAGAACCAGCCGGACCATGGCGACGGCGCCGTGAAACCGCACGTTGTTGACGGCGCGAACGAATTCGGGGTCGAGGCACGCCGGCGGGACGAGTCCGCACAGTGTGCGCCGGGGATCGACACTCGAGACGACTCGGCGCGCCGCCAGGTGCTCTCCTGTTTCCAGCGCGACGCCGATCGTACGCCCGTCGCGCACTACGATCTCCCGCACCGGCGCCGACGTGCGGATCTCGGCGCCGAATCCCTGAGCGACCTGGACCAACGCGCGTGCCAGTGCACCCGGCCCACCCTTGACCAGGTGCGCGGCACGCACCGCTCCCGCGGGCCGTCCCACCTGGTGGTGCAGCAGCACGAACGCCGTACCGGCCGAGCGCGGCCCCTGGAGGATGCGGGTGATCCCGCCCGCTCCCACGGCGCCTTTGAGCGCGTCGCCGGCGAACCAATCGTCGAGCCATTCCGCGACCGACATCGGCGCCACGCGCAGGAACTCGACCATGTCGCGTCTCCCCAGCCGGCGCAGCCGCCGGGCCAGTCCCAGCAGCGTCGTGAGGTCCCGGGTCCGGGTGTTCGGGACGCGCGGCGGGGTCACCGCATACGCGGCCTCCAGCACTCTGGCGAAGCGCGCGAGGTAGTCGGCGAACGCCGGCCAGCGGCGCGCGTCCTCTGGCGAGAACCGCGCGATCTCCTGCGCGGTCCGGGCGGGATCGGTCCAGAGTGTGAGCGAGTCGCCGTTCTCGAGGAGACTGAACACGCTGGCTTCGGGAACCACGAGCTCGAGCCCGGCGGCACCGAGTCCCAGGTGCTGCGCGATGTCGGGAAGGAGCCAGCCCGCGTCCCAGCCCGCCATTTCGTCGCTCCCGGCGAGCCCGCCCGGGGTGTCGCGCGCCTCGACCACGAGGACGGGCACGCCGGCCTTCGCGAGATAGGCCGCGGCGACCAGCCCGTTGACGCCGCCGCCGATCACGATCACCTCGCGCGTCATCCTGCCGCCCCCCCCACGTCCCGGAGGATTTGGAGCGCGGCGAGCCGTCCCGACGCGCCCATGATCCCCCCGCCGGGGTGCGTGCACGCGCCGCACTGATACAGCCGGCGGACCGGCGTGCGGTACTTCGCCCAGCGCGGCGCCGGCCGGAGAAAGAAGAGCTGATGCAGCGCCAGCTCCCCCTGGAAGATGTTCCCCTCGGTGAGCCCGGTGACGCGCTCGATGTCGGCGGGCGTGATCACCTGGCGATGCAGGATGGCCTGCTTCAGGTTCGGCGCGTAGTGCGACAGCGTCTCCACGACGGCATCGCCGAACGCCTCGCGCCGCTCATCGGTCCACCCGCCGGTCACGTTGTACGGCGCGTACTGCACGAAGATCGACATCACGTGTTTCCCCGGAGGCGCCATGTGCGGGTCGATCATCGACGGGATGATCACGTCCATGTACGGCCGGCGGGAGAACTCGCCGTACTTGGCGTCGTCGTAGGCGTGTTCCAGGTAGTCGATGCTCGGGCTGATGGAGATGGCACCGCGCAGGTGCGGTCCCACGCCCGGCAGGCACGTGAAATTGGGCAGTTCGTCGAGCGCCAGATTCACTTTGCCCGAGGATCCGCGGAATTTGTACCGGTGGATATCGGCGAGGAAATCGTCTGGCAGCGCCGCCTCGCCGACGAGCTCCAGGAAGGTGCGTCGCGGATCGAGACTGGAGACGACGGTCTTGGCGCGCAGCTCGTCGCCGTTCTCCAGCGCCACGCCCACCGCCCGTCCCCGTTTCAGCAGGACGCGCGTCACGGGTGCGTCGGTGCGGATTTCCGCGCCGAAGCGGCGCGCGGCGCCGGCGATCGCCTCGCTGATGGCCCCGGTACCGCCCTTGGCGAACCCCCAGGCCCGGAAGGAGCCGTCGATCTCTCCCATGTAGTGATGCAGCAGCACGTAGGCCGTGCCCGGCGAGCGGGGCCCCAGGAACGTGCCGATGATGCCGCTGGCCGACTTGGTCGCCTTGAGCACGTCGGTTTCGTACCACTCGTCCAGATAATCGGCCGAGCTCATCGTCATCAGCTTGTAGAGCGCGTGGACCTTCTGGGGGCCCAGGTCGCGGAAGTGGCGGCCCAGCCGCAGCAGGCCGAGCAGGTCCCGCGGCGAGAGCGACGTCGGATCGGGCGGGATCATCCCGAGGATCGGTTTGACCGCCTGGGCCATGTAGTGCATCAGCCGGCCGAACTCGACCATCGCCTCGGCGTCCCGGGGAGAGTGGCGGTAGATCTCGCGGCGCGTCTTGTCGGGGTCGCCCCAGGAGCCGAGGTAGTCGCCGCTGTCCATCGGCGTGATCGTGCTCTCCAGCGGCAGAATCTCGAGTCCGTGCCGGGGCAGATCCAGGTCGCGGATGATCTCCGGGCGCAGCAGGCTGACGACATAGGAGTACACGGAGAACTTGAATCCGGGATAGATCTCCTCGCTGATCGCGGCGCCGCCGACGCGATAGCGGCGCTCGAGCACGAGCACGCGCTTGCCGGCACGCGCCAGGTAGGCCGCCGTCACGAGCCCGTTGTGGCCGCCGCCGATGATGATCGCGTCCCACGTCTGGGCCATCTCAGGCTCGCTTGCGCTCGGGATCGAAGAACGGCAACGCGCGGACCGTCGCCGCCGCGCGTTTGCGACGGTGCTCCACGGTGACTTCCATTTCCACGGCCGTGTCCGGGTCGGCGTAGGCCGCCTCGAGGTGGGCCAGTGCGATGTAGCGTTTGAGCAGCGGCGACCAGCAGCCGCTCGTCGCGTACCCCACCTGCACGCCACCGACGTACAACGGGACGCTGGCGCGCCACGCCGTGGTCGGGAGGTTGGGGGGCAGTCCGACCTCCGCGTAGAGTCGCTCGAGCGAGGGCCAGTCCACCTCGATGCCCACGAATCGCCACGCCGGTCCGCGGGCCCGCTCCTTCCGGAGGGCGTCCTGCCCGTTGAAGCGCTCCTTGTCGAGGGCCACGGTCCAGCCCAGCGACAGCTCGTACGGCGTGGACGTCTGCGAGTCGATCAGGGCGTGCTGGGCCGAGATGTAGTCCACCTCGATGAGCAGGAGACCCGCCTCGTTCCGCGCCAGATCGAGCGCGAGCATCCCCGCCGGCGTGATGCCGTAGCCCGTCCCCACTTCGACGAGCGCGTCCCACACGGCGCAGGCGTGCTCCGCGTCGATCCACACCTCGTAGCCCAGGTCGCCGGTGTACCCGGTGCGGGAGATCGTCACCGGGACGCCGCGGATCTTCCCGGTGGTGAGGCGGAAGTACCTGAGCTCCGTGAGCGGCTGGCCGCCGGCCAGCTCAAGGATGGCCCGGGCGTTGGGCCCCTGGAGCGACACCGCCGCGGTGCGCTCGGAGACGTCTTCGATGGCGACGTCGAGGCCGGTCGCGTTGAGATGCAGCCAGCGGAAGCTCGGGTCCGCGGCCGTCATGCGGAACGCCTCCTCCTCGAGGCGGGAGATGGTACCGTCGTCGATCACCTTGCCACGCGCGTCGCACCAGGGGGTGTAGAGGACCTGGCCGACCTTGCACTTGAGGACGTCGCGCGTCACGATCCGGTCCAGCAGCCGGGCCGCATCCGGGCCCCGGATCAGGTACTTGTACAGGGGGGACACGTCGAAGAGCGCGGCGGCGCTGCGCACCGAGTGGTATTCGCGCTCGTGATTCAGCTCGTAAGAGCTCGCGACCACGTACCCGGCCCAGCGACGCCACGCCTGCCCCTCCATGAGGGCGGCGGTGCGCGGGTGGAACGGGGTTTGCTTCAGCATGAGGTCCCTCCCGTCGGCCTGTGCAGCGGCTCGAGGGGGGGCACAGCGCGCGAGGCGACAGCGGGGGTGGGCATGCAAGCGGTAACGTCCACGGGCGGGACAAATCAACGCCTGAGCGGGACGCCGTCAAGCGAGGGCGCCCAACCAGTCGGCTGGGATCGTGCAAGATCTGGCGTAGACCGTAATTATTGACCGGCACATGCGTTGCTTCTTTGTGCTCCTCGCACTCCTGTCC
>DATGDT010000394.1:0-5050 GCA_035310725.1 Gemmatimonadales bacterium | reverse complement strand
CGCTGGGAAGCTGCTGCTCTCGTGAGGGCGTTGCCTCTGCACGACCACCGACGCAGCTTTCGGATGACGTCACGGAGAATGCATGGCAAACGCGCAACAGGGTTCCGTCACCGCTTCTGATTTCTTCGCCGCCGTCCGGGCCGGCTCGATCGACCGGGTGCGGGAGCTCGTCACCCAGATCCCCGCGCTCGCCCACGCGCGCAGCGAAGGAGCGACGGCGCTGCACTTCGCGGCGATCGCCGGCGACCGTGCGATGGTGGATCTGCTCCTCACCGCCCGGGCCGACGTGAACGCCCGGGACGATACCTATCAGATGACGCCGATCGCCTGGGCCAATGAAGAAGGGCACCGCGAGATGGTGCACCACCTCTACGATCGCGGCGCCGAAGTGGACCTGCACCAGGCGGCCGCCTACGGCCTCGTGGCCCACGTGAAGGACCTGGTCCGCAGCTCGCGACGTCAGGTGAACGCGGTGGTCGGCGGGTGGACGCCGCTGCAGCTTGCCACGATCTGGGGGCACCCCGACGTCGTGGAGCTGCTCCTGTCGCGCGGTGCCGATCCCCTGGTGCGCGACCCCTGGGGTCGGACTACTCTGGAGATCGCGCGGGCCCAAGTGGCCACCAACGCAAAGAGCACGCCGATCGTCCGCGAGGATCGCCGCCGCGAGATCGTCGAGGCGTGTGCGAGGATCGCGCAGCTACTCGAGCAGCGCGGTTCGCGCTGACCTGACGACCCTCCATATTCACCGGCCCGCCGCCGTCGAGCGCCTGCTGGCGCTCGCCGCGACGCTCGACCCGCCGTTCGCGCTCCTGGAAGACGGCCGCGGGACGGGCCTGACGCACCTTGTCTGGGGGGCTGCCCGCCGCTGGCGCCGCACGCTCGGGGAGACGGGCGATCTGACGCCACCGCCGGTCGAGGGGATGCCCTGGTACGGTGTGTTGAGCTACGAAGCCGGCCTCCCGGAATGGGTGTCGCCGTCCCGGGCTGCGCTCCCACAACCGCTCGCCGACTGGTTCGTCCCCGCCAACCGGATCCTGTTGGCGAGCGACGGCCGCGCGCTCGGTCTGGATGGCCCGGAAGCCGAGGCGCGCTGGCGCGCCGCTCCCGATTCCGGTCTTCCGGTATCCCCGGCCCCCCAACTCGCTGCACGCCCGTGGCGCTCGTTCACCGCGCCGGCATTCGAGGCGGCGGTGCAGCGTGCCCACGAGTACATCGCCGCCGGTGACATCTATCAGGTCAACCTCGCGGTGGCCGAGCACTGGGAGTATCCGGGAATGGCGTGGGACGCCTACCGGCGACTGCGCGAAGTCAATCCGTCACCCTGGATGGGGTTTGTGGATTTCGGCGACTGGCAGCTCGTCTGCGGCTCGCCTGAGCTGCTGATCGAAGTCGCGGGGGGACCGGACGGACGCCGCGCGCGCACGCGGCCGATCGCGGGCACGCGCAAGAAGACCGGAAACGTGGAAGCCGACACGCGCATGCGCGAGGAGCTGCGGCTCGACGAGAAGGAGCGCGCCGAGCATCTGATGCTCGTCGATCTGGCGCGCAACGATCTCGGCCGGGTCTCGGCCTTCGGCTCGGTGCAGGTCGCCGAGCTGGAAGTCGTCGAGGAGTACTCGCACGTTTTCCACCTCGTGTCCGAGGTGCGCGGCCTGCTGCGTCCGGAGGCGGGCGTGGCCGATGTGGTCGGGGGCGTGTTCCCGGGTGGGACGATCACCGGCTGCCCCAAGCTCCGGGCCATGGAGATCATCCGCGAGCTGGAGCCGGTGGGCCGTGGCGCCTACACCGGCGCCCTGGGGTGGATTGGGGCGGACGGGCTGCAGCTCAACATCGTCATCCGCAGCGCCGTGGTGTCCGGCGGTCGCGTGCTGATCCAGGCGGGGGCGGGGATCGTCGCCGACTCGATTCCGGAGCGGGAATGGCGGGAATCCCTGCGCAAGGCGGAAGCGGTGCGGCTCGCGTTCGGCGCCTCGCTCGCCGGCGCATGAGCGCGGCGGTCTTCGAGACGATCCGGGTACGGGCGGGGCGAGCCCCGTTATTGCCGCGTCACGAGGCCCGGCTCGCCGCGGCGTGCGGCGCACTGGGGCTACCACGGCCGGAGCCTTCGCTCGCCGACGCGGTGGCGGGTCAGGCCGGCATGCGGGACGGGGTGGTGCGGGTCGAAGTGAGCGCGACCGGAACTACGGTGACCACGCGGGACCTGCCATCCCTCCTCCCGCTCGCCGTGCGTATCGCCTCCACGCTCCATGCGCCCTACCCCCACAAAGTCACCTCCCGGGCCTTTTTCGAGGCGGCGTTGGCGGAAGCCCGGGCCGCCGGGGGAGAGGCCGACGACGCCCTGCTGGTCGCGCCGGGCGGGCTGGTCGCCGAAGGCACGGCATGGAATATCTTCTGGTGGGAGGCGGATGGTCCGGCGACGCCGCCGCTGTCCCTGGGCGTGCTCCCCGGGGTGGCGCGCGGCCGCGTCATGGAGCTCGTGCCGACGATGGAGCGCGAGCGCGCGCCAGGCGATCTCGTCGGACGAAGCTTGTTCGCCACCAACGCGATTCGAGGCGTGGTGGCGATCGCGCGCCTGAACGGCATTCCCGTTCCGCATGATTCGCGCACCACACAGATGGCCGATCGATTCTGGCCGGAATGACTGGCGGGTCGACCGAGAGGGGAGAGAGCTCATGAAGTGGACGCCCGGAGGCACCAGTCAGAACGTCGAGGACCGTCGCGGGCAGACCGGAGGGGGCGGCGGCTTCGGGGGCGGTGGGTTGCGGCTCGGCTTGGGTGGGGCGCTGGTACTGCTCGTCCTGAGCCTGATCTTCCGTCAGAACCTGTTCCAGTTCTTCGAAACCCCGGGGGGCGCGGTCTCGACCGGCGCGCCTCAGGCCTCCTCACCTCAGGAAGACACGCTGGTGCAGTTCGTCTCGTTCGTGCTCGACAGCGTCCAGGCATCCTGGGCGCGAACGCTGCCGGCCGTGGGCGTGCCGTATCAGGACGCGCACCTCGTGCTGTTCCGCGACTACAGCGAGTCGGCGTGCGGCTTTGCCGAAACGGCCACGGGACCGTTCTATTGTCCGGGGGATCAGAAGGTGTACATCGACCTGGGCTTCTACCAGGAGCTGCGCGACCGGTTCGGCGCCGCCGGCGACTTCGCCCAGGCGTACGTGCTCGCCCACGAGATCGGGCACCACGTCCAGGCGCTGATGGGGACGGAGGCGCGCGTGCGCCGTCGGGGGCAGGACCAATCGGTCCGCCTGGAGCTCCAGGCCGACTGCTACGCCGGCATCTGGGCGCACGTGGCCGACCAGGAGCATCTACTCGACGCCGGTGACGTGGAGGAGGGCATCAACGCCGCCGCCGCGGTGGGAGACGACCGGCTGCAGCGCATGGCGACGGGGCACGTCAATCCGGAAACCTTCACCCACGGCTCATCGGCGGAGCGGGCGGCGTGGTTCCGGCGCGGCTACACGACCGGCCGCCTCGACGCCTGTGATACGTTCAGCGGCTCGGTGGATATCGGGAACTGACTAGTCCGGCGTCGCCTCGAGGTACACTTTCGCCTCGACGAACAGCTGGAACAACTCCGCGTCCAGCTGCCCGGACTTCACGAGCTCGCGGTCCATGATGTCCAGCGCTTTGGGCGTGGGAACCGCCTTCTTGTACGGCCGGTCCTGGGCCGTGAGCGCATCGTAGATGTCGCTGATCGTCATCATCCGCGTCTGAATCTTGATCTCCGGGCCGGCGATCCGGCGCGGGTAGCCCGTCCCGTTCATCAGCTCGTGATGCCCGTAGGCGATCACCGGGATCTCCTGCAGCTCCTTGGTCCAGGGAATCTCCTGCAGGAACACCCAGGTTTGCGTAACGTGGCTCTCGATCTGCTCCCGCTCCTGGTCGTCCAGGCTGCCCTTGCGGATCGTGAGGTACCGCATCTCCTGCTCGGTGAGCAGCGGCTTCTGCTCCCCGGAGAGGTCCTGGTAGGTGCGCCGGCCGAGCTCGGCCAGGTCGGCTTCGCTTTCCGAAGCGAGCAGGCTCGGCTCGTTCGCCTGCAGCACCACCGCCAGGAATCGATCGAGCTGCTGCAGCTCCCGGCGATGCTCCTCGTCCAGCCGCGACACGAACCCCTCATAGCCGTCGGCACCCTGCCGCTCGAGAAACTCGGCACGCTGGCGCCAGAAGTCCCGCTCCAGGGTGCGCTGCACGAACGCGTGGCGCTGCCTGATCAGCTCCAGCTGGCCGGGATAGAGCTTCTTGGCCTTGGTCAGGACGTGCTCCCGCACCCCGACCTTGCCGAAGTCGTGGAGCAGTCCGGCGTATTTGATTTCGTTGATCTGCTCGCGGGTGAACCGAATGTGGCGATAGGCGCCCTGGTCGGCCCGATCGACGACCCTGGCGAGGGTGACCGTGGTGTCCGCGACGCGCCTGCTGTGACCCTGGGTGACCGGGTCGCGTTGCTCGATCGCCTGTACGGCCGCGTTGACGAACCCCTCGAACATCTTCTCGATCTGCTCGTACAGGCGGCTGTTCTCGATCGATACCGCCGCCTGGCCTGCGAGCGCGGTCACCAGCTCGACCGTTCGCTTGGAGTACGAGACGACCTCGCGCTCGACGTCGGCCATGGTGGAAAGGAGGGCGTTGGGGTCGCGCTTACGGTTGATCAGCTGCACCACCCCGATGACTTCGCCCTTGTGGTCCTTCATCGGGATGATGAGCATCGACCGCGAGCGGTAGCCGTGCCGCTCGTCGAACGAGCGGTTGATGGTGTACTCGACGTCGGGCGGGAGCAGATACGCATCGTCGATCACCAGCGGCTCGCCGGTCACGGCCGCGTAGCCCGCGAGGCTCGTGCGGTCGAGCGGCATCGTGAACTGCACCAGCGGCACATTCGGCAGGGTGAGGTTCTGCGCCAGCCGGAACCGCAGTCCTTTCGCGCCGAAGACGTCGGTCTCGATCAGATAGAGGCTGCCGGCATCCGATTGCGTGAGCCGCCGCGCCTGCGTCAGGATGTCGTCGAGCAGCTGCTCCGGGTCGCGCTCGGTCATCAGCTTGGTGCCGATCCCCG
>DATGDT010000393.1:0-2623 GCA_035310725.1 Gemmatimonadales bacterium | reverse complement strand
AGGTCGGTGTCGTATTCGCGCAGGAATCGCCCGACCCGCAGCGCGACCGCAACCTGCTCCTGGCACGACGCCGCCACCAGCACCGAGTCTGCGACGGTCACGGTCAGGATGATCCCGTCCGTCAGCGACACGCCCATCCTGGTTCCGGCAAACTCTTGGTTCAACGCGGTCGTGAGCCGGTACACGTGGCCAACATCGTGACACGCAACGCACTGCAGGACGACGAGGACGCCAAATCGTCTGCCGGGTGCGCTCATGAGCCTACGCGCCATCGCGCATCGAGCTCTCAGGTCGCGAGCAAACCCGCGGCGGCCGGCGCCGGTCCCGCGTCCACGAGGCGCTCCTGAGGGCATGCCGAGTACTATCGTATTCTTGCCGGTGGGGTCAATACCACGCGCGTGGGCAAGAGCAATCCCGGCTTGACGCCGAGACCGCCGCTGGCCAACATTCGATCGCGCCCGGGGCGCACGCGGGTCCGCGCGAAGGACTGAGTCCACCCACTACACGAGATCCCTGCACGGCTGTCTCCGTGCTGGCCAGCTTGCGGACCGCTGGCGTTCAGCATGGAGGCTCTATGGCAGCCAAGCCGCTTCCCCCCCGCCCCAATCTCGACCAGCTCAAACATCAGGCGAAGGAGTTGCAGCAGTCAGCGCGGGTCCCGCTATACGAGGCGCAAACGATGCTCGCGCGCCAGTACGGCTTCACGTCCTGGAACAGACTGCGCGAAGCAGTGGAGGCGCGTAGCCTCGAATTCGAGGCCGCCATCAATGCATTCCTGGAAGCGGCGACGGACGGGCGCCGCGATCGGGCCGAACGGATCCTCGCGCTGCACCCGAGGATCGCCTCCGCGAATCTCCACACCGCCCTCGTCCTGGGTGACGCTCCGGCTGTAGACGCGCGACTGACGAAGGATCCGTCACTCGCGACCGCGTCCGGCGGCCCGCGCGGCTGGGAACCGATTCACTATGTCTGCTACACCGCGATGGCCCATGACGCGCCGGCGCGCGCGGAAGGACTCGCCGCGATCGCGCGCCGCCTCATCGCCCTCGGCGTCGATCCGAACAGCAGGTTCCCCTGGCTGCATCACACCGTGCGCCGGCCGGTGCTGTGGGGAGCGTCGCGTCACGTGCGGTCGCTGCCGCTCGTTCACGTGCTCCTCGATGCCGGGGCCGATCCCAACGACGGCGTCACCCTTCCCCTGGCCGCAAGCGCTGGGGACCTCCCGGTCCTGGAGGCGTTGCGCGCGCACGGCGCGCAGGTCGATCAGGCGTGGGCCACCGACGGCGCGACGTCGTTGTACGCGATTCTCAATTGGAGTCGCACCGCCGACGGCGTGAGGTGGCTACTCGAGCACGGCGCCGACCCCAACGCCGTGTTTGCCGAAAATGGCGAGACCCCGCTGCATGTCGTGGCGCGCGCGTGGGATGTGCCGCTGGCGGAAGCGATGGTCGCGTATGGCGCCGATATCGAGCGCCCGCGCGGGGACGGACGGACGCCGTATGCCGTCGCCGAGCTGAACGGGAATCGTGCGGTGGCGGACTGGCTGCTCGCGCAGGGTGCATCGCCGGACCTTCTGGAGGTCGACCAGCTCGTCGCCGCCTGCAGTCGGGGCGATCGCGCGGCGGCGGACGCGCTGCTCGCCCAACATCCTGGGCTGCGCGACCAGATCACCGACGACCACTACATCGCGTTTCATCAGGCCGCCGAGCGTGGGGACGTCCGAGCGCTCGAGGCGCTGTTGGTCTGTGGCTTCGACCCGAACCGCCCCGATGCGGGGATCGGCAAGACGGCCCTGCACACGGCCGCGATGGAAGGGTGGCCGGAGGCGGTCCGCGTCCTGCTCGCGCACGGCGCATCGGTGCACGTGCGCGACCGGGAGTTCCACGGGCAGCCGCTGGTTTGGGCGGCAGAGGGATCGCGCCAAGGCCGGGAGGGGCGGGACTTTGCTGCGGTAGGCAAGTTGCTGCTGGACGCCGGATCACCGGTCGACTGGCAAGCGGGGGATGAGCCGGCGGAGGGGATTCTGGAGATCGTCGCGACGTGGCAGCGTAACGGAGCAGCATGACCACACGACACGGCCCCCTACTTGCCATTGTACTGCTCCAGCCAGTTCCCCACCTCCTGAAAGACGTTCCGTACTTGCTCGGCGCGCCTGGGGAAATGCGGCGATCCGGGATAGGTGACCATGCGGACCGTCTTGCCGCGTTCGGCGAGAAGGATGAACAACTCGCGCCCCTGGAAGGTCGGGACGCGCAGGTCGGCATCCCCGTGGAGGATGAGGAGCGGGGTGGTGACCTGGTTCGCGTACATGACGGCGGAAAAGCGCAGGAACGGCGTGGCGTCCTGCTCTGGCAGGCGGGCATCGTAATCGACCTGCGCGATATCACTGGTGGGAATGAAGCTCAGCCAATCCGTGATGCCGGCACCTTCGATCGCGGCGCGATAGCGTTGGGTCTGCGTGACGGTCCAGGCCGTCATGAAGCCACCGGCGCTCCAACCGAAAATGGCGAGCCGGCTCGGATCGGCCCACCCCTGGGCGATGGCGAAGTCGGTTGCGCTGTTCACGTCGCTGTACGCCCGGTCGCCGAAATGCTGGTAGATCGCGTTGAGGAACTCCGAGCCG
>DATGDT010000392.1:0-4177 GCA_035310725.1 Gemmatimonadales bacterium | reverse complement strand
ACGGCGCCGCATGCTGGTCGTCGGCGCGCTGCTGATGGCCGCCGCCGGTGTGGCGTTCGCCAGCACCAGGAACTTCTTCTTCCTGATCGTCGCCGGGACGCTCGGGGTCATCAGCCCCAGCGGCAACGAGGTCGGACCGTTTCTCCCGATCGAACAGGCGGCGCTGTCGCAGGTGCTGCCCGATCACCGGCGGACGCATGGCTTCGCCTGGTACTCGCTGGCCGGTTCGTTCGCTACCGCCCTCGGCTCACTGTGCGGTGGTGTCGTTTCCGGCGCGCTGCAGCACGCGAGCGTGTCGCCACTCGGGAGCTATCGCGTGGTGGTCTTCGCCTACGCAGGGCTGGGCGTGGTGCTCACCCTGCTGTTCGGCCGCCTCTCGACGGCGGTGGAAGTGCGGACCGCGACCAGGGCAGCCTCAGGCATCGGCCGGTCGCGCCGGGTGATTCTCAGACTCTCCAGCCTGTTCGCCCTCGATGCGTTCGCCGGCGGCTTCGTCGTGCAGAGCTTCGCGGCGTACTGGTTCTACCTCCGCTTCGGTGTGGACCCTGCGACGCTGGGGGCCATCTTCCTGGGCGCGAACCTCTTCGCCGGCGTCTCGGCCCTGCTCGCCGCCCGGCTGGCGGCGCGCTTCGGCCTGGTGCGGACCATGGTGTTCACGCACCTGCCGTCCAACGTCCTGCTCATCCTCGTGCCGCTCATGCCGACGCTGCCGCTCGCCATTGCGGTGCTGCTGCTGCGGTTCAGCATCAGCCAGATGGACGTGCCCACGCGCCAGTCTTACGTCATGGCCGTCGTGAGTCCAGAGGAACGATCCGCCGCAGCCGGCATCACGGGCGTCGCGCGAACGACCGGCGCGGCGATCGCCCCGCTCTTCGCCGGGTGGATGTTCGCCCGACCTTCCCTCGTCTCCCTTCCCTTCTTCATCGCGGGAACGCTCAAGATCGTCTACGATCTGCTGCTCTACCGGGGATTCGTGGCGCACCAGGCGCCGGAGGAGCAGGAGGCTGGAGGCGTGCGGCCGACCGGAAGGATCAGATGAAGTGCCGAGCGTGGTCGCGCGCGAAATCCCGGATCGTGCGCGGCGGCCGGCCCAGCAGGCGTTCGACCGTCGGCGAGACGACCGACGTCGGGCCGCCCGCTTTCTGATAGGCGGCGATAGCCAGCATCGCGTCGATAAGAGCCGGCTCGATCCCCCGCGCCTCGAAGCGCGCCCGTGCCTCGTCCATGGAAATCGGTCGGTAGGTCACGGGCTTGCCCGTGGCGTCCGACAGGGCGGCGGCGACCTCGTGGTAGGAAACGGCCTCGGGACCGGTGAGGACGTATTTCTTGCCCGCGTGCTCGTCGGGGTGGAGCAGCACCTCGACGGCGACCGCGGCGATGTCTCTCGTATCGATGAACGGCACGCGTCCGTCGCCGATCGGCGCATAGATCGCGCCTTCGGCCCGGACCGACTCGGCATGATCCACGAGCCAGTTCTGCATGAACGCGTGCGGGCGCAGCACGGTCCAGGGTACACGCCCGGCCAGCAGTGCCTGCTCGACGACCCAATGCTCGCGGGCGATGGACGACCGCGAATGGTCGGATGCGCCCAGCGCCGAAAGCTTGACGATGTGACGGACTCCAGCTTCCTGGGCCGCCCGCACTACGGAAGCCTGCGTCCGCGCGAAATCCCCGGCGTTGCCGGTCAGGAGGAACAGCCGCTCGCTGTCCTCGAGGGCGGTGCGGATCTGTCGGGGGTCGTCGAGATCGGCTCGCACCCAGGTAACGTTCGGGGCCGCCCACGTCTGGCGGATATCACGATAGATGGCGCGCAGCTCCGTGCCCGTGGTCGCCAGCAGGCGTACCAGCTCGCGGCCGATCGTGCCGGTGCTCCCCGTGACGACGATCGGGACAACGGGCCGCTCACGCTCGAGCGAAATGGGAGTTGGATGCTCCGCGGCAGACCCATGCATACTCTAACGTAACCCCTCGAGGCCCGGCGTCAGTTCCCGCAAGCGGGCGGCGGCAGGCCGGGTTCGGGATTGATGGGCGGCAGGCGCCGCACCATCTTCGCACGACATGGCGCTCATCGTCTTTCTGCGCGGGGTCAATGTCGGGGGACACCGGACATTCCGGCCCAGCGTCCTGGCACGGGCGCTGAGCAAGTTCGACGTCGTCAATGTCGGTGCCGCCGGCACCTTCGTCGTGCGCAAGCCGGGATCGCGAGCGCAGTTTCGCGCGGCCTTGCTGAGAAAGCTGCCGTTCGACGCGGAAGTCATGTTCTGCGACGGCCGTGATCTGCTCCAGCTCGAGACCGCGAATCCATTCCGCAACGAGCCGTCACGCCCCGACCTCGTGCGATTCGTGAGCATCCTGTCCAAGGGCGGCCTCGCGTCCATGCCGACCGCGCTGCCGCCCGACGGGGAGTGGTTCGTGCGAATCATCGGGTCGACGAAACGCTTCGTGTTCGGGGTGTACCGCCGTCACATGAAGACGATCGGCTATCTGGGCCAGCTCGACCGGCTCTACGGCGGGCGGGCAACGACCCGAAACTGGAACACCATCGTAGCGATCGTGCGGGTGTTGAAGGCGACCGGACGTGATCTTGATGCGTGACGCACGCGATCGTCAGGGCGCGCGATCGCCCTGACGCCGGCAGGCCCCGGCCTTCCTGTATCCCCTGCAGCATCCTCCTGTCGGTGACGGGTCCTATGGGAAGCGAAGCTGCCAACTCCTTGTCCCGCTCCCGATCAGCGCCCCCAGGAGGATGCCGCCCAGCGTGATCCCCGTGCTTTCAAGGTAGGCGCCGCTGAGGCAGGCACAGGAGTCTGTTGGACCACGACCCGTACCACCTCGCCGTAACTGAAGAACGACATTCCCTTCTTGGCGATGATCATCCAGGTGAGCGAGTCCGGCTGTGAAACCGTATCCACGTCGAGCCCCGCCGCGAGGACTGCCTGCCGCGCTGCGGGTGCGACCGTGTTGAGCGGCGCGGCGTAGACCTTCGTCTCGCCCGCGTCTAGTGGCTGGGACCGCATCCCGCCGGTGCTCGCGCACGCGGCCATGATGGTCGCTAGTACCGCAAGCCGGAATGCCTTCCTGACCTGCCTGACCATGGCCACTCCTGTGAGAGACTCGATCTGCCGCATCCTACTCGAGGAGCGTCAAGCGAGGGTCAAGTCTGGCACAGGGCGCCCAGTCCACCTCCGCGGGCTGCGGCTCGCCGGAGGGAAACTCTGGCCCAGAGGAGCCAGAGGAGCCAGAGGAGTCAGGCGATGGCCTTCGAGGAAAGGAGGACCTTTGCCAGTCGCCCGATGAGGCGCCGGGCGGAAGGATGCGGCGTACAGCAAGCGCGGATTAGGCGGCTTCGGTCTCATCGTCCGCGCAAGACTCGGCGCGCCAGGCCTCGACGCCCTCGCGCACGATCAGCGGCAGCATCACCAATGCGGCGACCGGATCGGCCCACCACCAGCCGAGGAGTGCGTTCAGGCCCAGACCGGCGAGCGTCGTCGCGGAGAGCCAGGCGCAGACGATGGTTTCGTGGGCGTCCGCCCGAAGCGCCCGGCTGCCGAGCTTCCCCGCCACGCTGAGCTTCGCGCGGGCGAGGAGGGGCATGACAATCAAAGAGAGTGCCGTGACCGCGATGCCGATCGCACTCGATTCGGGCCGGATGCCCGTCAGCAGGAGCCGGGCGGAGTCCGTGACGATGTACGCACCGAGCGCGAGCAGCAGGAGCCCTGCCCCACGCGCCGCCCGGCGTTCCACGGTCGGACCCAGGTGCGCGGCACCCAGCTCGGCTCGCAGCCGCCACCACAACAGCACGCCGCTCGACACCTCGATGACCGAGTCGATTCCGAATCCGATCAGGGCGACCGAACCGGCAACGAGACCGGCGCCGATCGCGACAATCCCTTCCAGGGCGTTGTAGGCGACGGTCACGCCCTCCAGCGCAATTCCGCGGCGGAGCCACTCGACACGATCCATGGTGACCCTAGTCCGGAACCGCGACCGTAACGCCGACACCGGGGAACGAATCCATCCTTGCGAGTTCAGCACCGACCTGCGATAGGGTAATCGTCTTTCCCAACAGCTTCTCGGGAAGCAGCCGTCCCTTGGTGATCAACTCCAGCATCCCGGCGTATTCCCTCGCCTGCAGCCCGTGCGACCCCCGGATTTCGAGCTCTCGCGCGATCACCTG
>DATGDT010000391.1:0-3903 GCA_035310725.1 Gemmatimonadales bacterium | reverse complement strand
AGGAACTCGACCGTGCCCGCGCCGCAGTATCCCACGGCGCTCGCCGCCGCCGTCGCCGCCTCCCCCATGCGCCGGCGCAATCCCGGCGTGACCGCCACGGAGGGCGCCTCCTCGATGAGCTTCTGGTGGCGGCGCTGGATGCTGCATTCCCGCTCGCCCAGCGCCACGACCCGCCCATGCATGTCGGCGAGCACCTGGATCTCGACGTGCCGCGGGCGCTCGACATACTGCTCGAGGTAGAGGCTCCCCTCGCCGAAGGCTTTGACGGCCTCGCTCCGGGCCGCCTGAAACGCGCCGGGCATCTCGGCAGCGCCCTGCACCACCCGCATCCCCTTCCCACCACCGCCCGCCGACGCCTTCAGCAGGACGGGAAACCCGATGCGTTCCGCCTCGAGTGCCGCGTCCGCCGCATCGCGCAGCGGGCGGGCGATTCCCGGCACCACCGGAACCCCGGCGTGCTGCATGCGGCGCCGTGCTTCGGTCTTGTCGCCCATCGCGCGGATCGCGGACGCGGAAGGGCCCACGAACACCAGTCCCGCGTCCGTGACGGCCTGGGCGAAGGTGGCCCGTTCGGACAGGAACCCGTACCCCGGGTGAATCGCGTGGCACCCGGTGCGCTGGGCCGCGTCGATCAGCTTGCCGATGTTGAGGTAGGACTCGGCGGCCGGCGGCGGTCCCAATCGCACCGCGTCGTTCGCGGCGCGCACGTGCGGGGAGAGCCGGTCGGCATCGGAGTACACCGCGACCGCCTCGAATCCTTCTTCGTGACAGGCGCGGATGATCCGCAGCGCGATCTCGCCGCGGTTGGCGACGAGAATGCGAGAGAACGTCATCGGTTATCGGTCGTCGGTGTTCGGTCCTGACCGATGACCGACGACCGCCGACTGACGACGCCTCTCACAGCGGGATATTCCCATGCTTCTTCGGCGGATTCCGGTCCCGCTTGGTCTCCAGCGAAGTGAGCGCCTCGATGAGGCGCGGACGGGTGTCCCGCGGGTCGATCACGTCGTCCAGGAAGCCGCGGCCCGCCGCGAGATACGGGTGGGCGAACTTGGTGCGGTACTCGGCCACCCGCTCCTCGGTCGCCTCCCCCTTGAACAGGATCTCCACGGCACCGCGCTCGCCCATGACCGCGATCTCCGCGGTCGGCCAGGCCACGTTGTAGTCCCCGCGGATATGCTTCGAGCTCATCACGTCGTAGGCCCCGCCGTAAGCCTTGCGGGTGATCACCGTGAGCTTGGGGACGGTCGCCTCGCAGTAGGCGAACAGCAGCTTGGCCCCGTGCTTGATGATCCCGCCGTGCTCCTGCGACACGCCGGGGAGGAATCCCGGAACGTCCTCGAAGGTCACGAGCGGAATGTTGAACGCATCGCAGAAGCGGATGAACCGGGCGCCCTTGAGCGATGCACTGATGTCGAGCACGCCGGCCAGGCTCGCCGGCTGGTTCGCAACGATTCCCACCGAGCGGCCCGCCAGGCGCGCGAAGCCGACCACCAGATTGGGCGCGTAGTCGGCGTGGACCTCAAGGAACTCGCCCGCGTCCACCACCCGACGGATGACGTCGTGCATGTCGTAGGGCTTGTTCGCCTCGTCGGGGACGATGTCCAGCAGGGCTTCGTCCCGCCGGTCCGGCGGGTCGGACGAGCCGCGCACCGGAGGGCTCTCGAGGTTGTTCGACGGCAGGTAGGAGAGCAGCGTACGGAGCGCCGTGAGGCACTCGAGCTCCGAGTCGTGCACGAAGTGCGCCACGCCCGACGTGGCACCGTGGACGTCGGCGCCGCCCAGCTGCTCGAAATCCACCTCCTCGTGCGTCACCGTCTTCACGACGTTCGGCCCGGTCACGAACATGTAGGAGATGCCCCGCACCATGCAGATGAAGTCGGTGATGGCGGGACTGTAGACGGCGCCGCCGGCGCAGGGACCGAGGATGGCGCTGATTTGCGGGACCACGCCCGAGGCGAGCGTGTTGCGCAGGAAGATATCGGCGTACCCCCCGAGCGAGGCGACTCCCTCCTGGATACGCGCGCCGCCCGAATCGTTCAGGCCGATGATGGGTGCGCCGTTGCGCACCGCGAGGTCCATCACCTTGCAGATCTTCTCGGCGTGCGTTTCCGACAGCGAGCCCCCGAAGACCGTGAAGTCCTGGGCGAACACGTACACCAGCCGCCCCTCGATGCGCCCCCAGCCGGTGACGACGCCGTCGCCCGGGATCTGTTGCTCCGCGAGCCCGAAATCGGTCGATCGATGCACCACGAACCGGTCGAGCTCCGTGAAGGAGCCGGGATCGAGCAGCACATCGAGGCGCTCGCGCGCCGTCATCTTGCCCTTCTTGTGCTGCGTGGCGATGCGGTCGGAGCCGCCGCCCTGCTCTGAGGCGGTCCGCTTCTGCTGCAGCAGATCGAGCTTCTCTCTCATGGACATAGGGCGGGAATCTACAAGCAGACGCCCGGACGGGCAGGAAGCCACACCACACACCGAGGGGTCAGGATCCCATGCCGGGCCTGACCCCTCGAACTTCGCAACCGCCGAGCGCCTATGCGGCTATGCCTCCGGCGATGCCTCTGCCTCGGGTGGTGCCTCTGCCTCGGGCGGTGCCTCTGCCCTGGGCGGTGCCTCTGCCTTGGGCGCTTCCGCTGCCTCTTCCGGGGGGAAGTTCGTGGCGGCGAGCACGATGCGATGATGGATCGGGTCCACCTCCAGCACCTTCAGATCCACCGCCTGGCCTTCCTTCACCGCATCGGCGGGGTTGTGCAGCTCGGGGATGCCGAGCTGCGACATCGGGATGAACCCCTCGATGTCGTTGCCGATGTCCACGACCACGCCCTTGTCCATCAAGCGCAGCACGCGACCGCGCAGCTCGGTGCCGACCGGATAGGTCTCCCCGATCCGCAGCCAGGGATCGTCCTGCGCCTGCTTCAGGCCGAGCGAGATGCGCTTGTTCTCGGCATCCACATTCAGGATGAGCACGTCGACTTCGTCGCCCTTCTTCACCACCTCGGACGGGTGCTGGACCCGCTTGGTCCAGGACATGTCGGAGATGTGAATCAGGCCGTCGATGCCGGGCTCGATTTCCACGAAGGCGCCGAACGAGGTGAGGTTGCGCACCTTTCCCTTGAGCCGCGTCCCAACGGGGTACTTCTGCGGCAGCGCCATCCAGGGATCCTGCTCGGTCTGCTTCATGCCGAGCGAGATCTTCTCGTCCCCTTCGTCCACCTTGAGCACCACCGCTTCGATGGTCTCGCCGATCGACACGATCTTCGAGGGGTGCCGCACGTTGCGCGTCCAGCTCATCTCGGAGATGTGCACCAGGCCTTCGATCCCCGGCTCGAGCTCGACGAACGCACCGTAGTTGGTGATCGACACCACCTTGCCCTGGACGCGCGTGCCGACCGGATACTTCGCGGCCACGTCCTTCCAGGGATGCTCCTGCAGCTGCTTCAGGCCGAGCGAGATCCGCTCGCGCTCCCAGTCGATGTCCAGGATCTTCACCTGGAGATCCTGACCCAGCCGCACCATCTCGCTCGGATGGGACACGCGCCCGTAGCTCATGTCGGTGATGTGCAGCAATCCGTCCACACCGCCCAGATCGATGAACGCACCGAAGTCCGTGATGTTCTTCACGACGCCGGAGCGCACCTGGCCGACCTGCAGCTCCTTCATCAGGACTTCGCGCTTGGTCTTGCGCTCGGCCTCGAGCAGCACGCGGCGCGACACGACGATGTTGCGGCGTCGCTTGTTGAGCTTGATGATCTTGAACTCGTAGCTCTGGCCGAGCAGCTCGTCGATGTTCGGCACGCGGCGCAGCGCGATCTGGCTGCCCGGGAGGAATGCGTCCACCCCCATCAGGTCCACCACCACGCCGCCCTTGATCTTCTTGACCAGGGCGCCGGTCACCGGCTCGTC
>DATGDT010000390.1:0-4076 GCA_035310725.1 Gemmatimonadales bacterium | reverse complement strand
GGCCGGCCATGCACGCGGCCCACCCCGGTGACGACGCCCGCCCCCGGCGCCTGGCCGTCGTAGCGGTCCGAGGCGACGAGCAGGCCGACCTCGAGCCATATGGCACCCGGATCGAGCAGGCCCGCGAGCCGCTCTCGCGCCGTGAGCTTCCCCTGGTCGTGCTGGCGGCGGATCTTGTCGGGCCCGCCACCCTGCGCCAACCGCTGGGCGAGCTCACGGTATTCGGCCGACAACGTCCGGAGACGGCTCATCGCGGCAGGCGTTGCGCGACCCATGCCTCGATGTATTTGACCAGCTCGCCCGTCGGCGTACCCGGCCCGAACAGCTTCCCGACCCCCTGCCCTTCGAGCGCCGTGACGTCCTCGGGAGGAATGATGCCGCCGCCGGTCAGCAACACGTCGGTCCGGCCCGCCTGCCGCAGCAGCGCCTGCACGCGCGGAAACAGCGTCATGTGCGCGCCGGAGAGAATGGAGAGCCCGACCACGTCCACATCCTCCTGGATAGCCGCCTGCGCGATCATCTCGGGAGTCTGGTGCAGGCCCGTGTAGATCACCTCCATACCGGCGTCCCGCAGCGCCGCGGCCACGACCTTCGCGCCGCGGTCGTGTCCGTCCAACCCCGGCTTGGCGACCAGCACGCGGATCGGGCGCGGTTTCCGGCCGGCGACGGTTGGGCTCATGCGCGGCGGAACCGGAGCAGCGCGGCGAGGCCGTCCACGCCCCGGCGTGCGCGGTCGTCGTACAACACGTCCACCTGGGCGCGTTGCGCCAGCGCCTCCTCCACCGCGTCGTCGAGACGGACATCCTCGTCCCGTCCGTCCACGAGCAGTGTCCGCACCTGACCGTGCGCCAGCGCCTTCTGCGTCGCCTCGATCCCGTTGACGGCCCACCCTGTTCCCACACCGTCCTTCACGGCCTCCGCATGGGCGCGCTCCCAGGCGCGCTCGCGCTCCTCGCGCAACGCCAGGGCAGCCTCCCGCACCTCAGCCGGCGTGATGGTCTTGGGATTGAGCCGCACGACGCCGAACAGCAGGTCGTGCAGGTAGGTGTGGAGGTGCGGCACCAGCGCGGCGGCATCCACGCCGATCCCCGCCACGACGAGTCCGGCCAGCGGCGTCTGGACGTTGATCCGGAAGATCTCCTCGGCGACCCGCGCGTAGTGGCGGTGTTTCTCCTCGCGGATGCGCCCGTGGTGCCCGTGCTCCCCGGCCGAGCCGAGCACGGCGCCGCGCATGACCTGCCGTTCGCCGTGGAATTTCTCGGTGCGGGAGGCGGGGGACGTGATCCCTGAAAGCTCGGTGATGCCGAACGCGGTCACCGTGAAGAACCGGGCCCCCGTGCGGTCGCAGGCGGCGACCAGAATCGTCCCGAACTCCTGCTCCAGCGCGACCAGCTCCCGCGTGGCCGGGGCGTCCGCGACCACGAGACGCGAGCGCTGCACCTGCGGCAGGGGGATCACCTCGAACAGATCCAGCGGGCCGCAGGCGAACAGGGCGACCCCACGGGCCTGGGGCAGCCGGCCCGGCTCCTCGAGGTAGCGCAGCACCCGATCCAGGTCCCCGGCGACCGCTTCCCGCTCACCGCGGCTGAGCGCGCGTTGCGCCAGCCCGACGGCGGTCTCCTTCACCCGGTTCTTCATCTTGATGAGGTATTTGCCGCGGGTCTTGTCGCGCGGCTCGAGCTTCAGGTAGCACGACACCACCTGCCGCCCGCCCGGCGTGATTCTGCCGAGGCGATCCAGCATTTCGTTGACCGTGCCCTTCCCCGGGGAGAACGGCAGGGCCATTAAAAGAACACCGGTTCGCGGTAGGCGCCGTAGACGCGTTCCAGCGCGTGCCGGATCTCGTAGAGCGTGCAGTAAGCGCGGGCGCAATCCAGCATCGGGCCGATCACGTTGCGGTCGTTCTCGGCGGCCTGCTGCAGTTCCTCGAGCCGGCGGTCGACGAGCGCCTGATCGCGCCCGGCCCGCAGCTCGCCCATGCGCCGCCGCTGGGAGTCCTCGGCGTCGTTGGTGATGCGCAGGACTTCGACGGGGTGATCCTCCTCGGAGAGGAAGTCGTTCACTCCGACGATGACCTTCTGCTGCTCCTCCACCTGCCGCTGGAACTCCGCGGCCGAGCGGGCGATCTGGCGCTGGAACCAGCCGCTTTCGATCCCCGCCACCACGCCCCCGAGAGACTGGATCTCGGCGAACAACGCCTCCGCCTCCCGCTCGAGCTGGTCGGTGAGCGACTCCAGGTAGTAGGAGCCGCCCAGCGGATCGATCACCTCCGGCACCCCCGTCTCGTGCGCGAGGATCTGCTGCGTGCGCAGGGCGACCTGCACGGCCTGCTCGGTCGGCAGCGCGAGCGTCTCATCGAGCGAATTGGTGTGCAGTGACTGCGTGCCGCCCAGCACCGCGGCCAGCGCCTGGTAGGCGACGCGCACGATGTTGTTCATGGGCTGCTGCGCCGTGAGCGTCACCCCCGCGGTCTGGGAATGGAACCGCAATTTCAGGGAGCGGTCGCTCGTGGCGCCGTAGCGATCCCGCATGTGGCGCGCCCAGATGCGTCGCGCGGCGCGCAGCTTCGCGATTTCCTCGAAGAAGTCGTTGTGGATGTCCCAGAAGAACGACAGTCGCGGCGCGAACGCGTCGACGGGCAGGCCGCGGCCCACGCCGCGCTCGACGTAGGTGAATCCGTTGGCCAGCGTGAACGCCAGCTCCTGCGCCGCCGTCGCCCCCGCCTCGCGGATGTGGTAGCCCGAGATCGAAATGGTGTTCCACTCCGGCGTGTGCTCGGCACACCACTCGAACATGTCCACGATGATCTTCAGCGCCGGCTCCACCGGGTACACCCAGGCATGCTGCGCCATGTACTCTTTGAGAATGTCGTTCTGCACCGTGCCCCGCAGCTTCGCGATCGGCACACCCTGGCGCTCGGCCGCCGCCACGTAGAAGCAGAACAGGATCGCCGCCGGCCCGTTGATGGTCATCGAGGTCGAGACCTGATCGAGCGGAATGCCGTCGAACAGCGTCTCCATATCGGCGAGGCTCGAGATCGCGACGCCGCACTTCCCCACCTCGCCCTCGGCGCGGGGATGATCGGAGTCGTATCCCATCAGCGTCGGGAAATCGAAGGCCACCGACAGGCCCGTCTGGCCGCGCGCCAGCAGGAACTTGTAGCGGCGGTTGGTGTCCGCCGCGGTGCCGAAGCCGGCGAACTGGCGCATGGTCCACAGCCGGCCGCGGTACATCGTGGGATGGATCCCGCGGGTGAACGGATACGCGCCGGGCGTGCCCAGCTGAGCAGCGGGGTCCCACCCCGCGAGGTCCTGGGCACCATAGACCGGCTTCCGCTCGATGCTCATCGCGTGGCTCCCGTTTTCGCGTGATCCACGATGGCCGCGGCCACCTCGTAGGGACTGCGCTTTCCCGCCGACATGTCGTCCAGGGCCTCCCCGAGCAGGGTCTCCGCCGCGGTCTGCTCCCATACCCAATGCGCCAGCGCCCGGTTCACCGCGGCCCGCGTTCGCTCGGCGAGCCGCTCCCGCCGCCGACGCTCGAGCAGGCCGCTTGCTTCAAGGTAGCCACGGTGCCGCTCCAGTGCCTCCACCAGCTCGGTCACGCCCTCACCGCGGGTGGCGACCGTCAGCAGAACCGGCGGTTCCCAAGTCGGCGGGTGCGGCTCACTCGACTTGCCATCCACCGATCCGCCCATCCGCCCATCCGCCTGGAGGCGGGGGCCGTGGTGCGGAGACACGTGCCGGAACGCGGTACCCCGGCGGATACCCAGCATGACCTCGACATCCCGTTGCAGCTTCTCGGCGCCGGGCCGGTCCGCCTTGTTGATCACGAAGATGTCGGCCACTTCCATGACGCCCGCCTTCAACGTCTGGATCGCGTCGCCCGACTCCGGGACCAGCACGAGCGCGGTGGTTTCCGCGGTACGGGCCACGTCCAGCTCCGTCTGGCCCACCCCGACCGTCTCGATGAGAATGCGCTCGAACCCGAACGCCGTCAGCACCTCGCACACTTCTTCGGTCGTCGTGGCGAGGCCGCCAAGCGAGCCCCGGGTCGCCATGGACCGGATGAAGACC
>DATGDT010000389.1:0-2340 GCA_035310725.1 Gemmatimonadales bacterium | reverse complement strand
CTGCGTCAGCACGTCGAATTCATGCGCCCGCATGGGAGGGTCGAGCAGCATGTTCCCGTAGGTGTTGCCGACCAGGCTGATGAACCCTTCCCGGGGAGTGACCGGCTCCACGTACGGCGCGCGATCGTCGTGCTGGCGGTCCCCGAGCAGGTAGAGGGCCGCGAGCGGCAGGGGGGACGCATTGAAGGCCTGGTGTTCCAGCAGGGGAAAGTCGCGCTTGTCCCAGTTGGGGGTGATCGGCCGCAGGGCCTCGGGCGTCCCGAGCAGGGACGTGACCGAGGCGGGCCAGAGGCGGAGGTGCGGGTAGGCCGGGCGCACGCTGAAGACGTCGCGGTGGTGATCGATCGCCGAGACGTCGTCGGCGAGCACCGGGTGGCCTTTGAGGGCGAAGCAGGCGGCCGTGGTGGATTTCCCCGCGCCCGGCCCTCCCACGAACGCGATCGCCCGGGTGCCCACGGCGACGGCGCTGGCGTGGAGCGCGACCGTGTGGCGCAGGCGGAGCACGTATCCGAGGATGGGGCCGTGCAGGTACGTGGCCATGTCCTCGATGGTGTAGGGGACGTGCCAGGTCGCCCAGATCTGGTCGCCGCGCGGCGCGATGAAGAACTCGGTGCCGTCGCTGAAGCGGAAGGCCACGATGCCGCTGGGCGAGAGTCGATAGACGCGACGCTCGTCGTTCCCCCCTCGCTCCGCTCGGGGCAGGCTCTCCGGGAGAGGGGGCACGACACCGACCCAAATGGTGACGTCGGGGTCGGCGGTGCCATCCACGGCGATCAGCTCGGGGATCGGCTGCGTCGCTACGATATTCAAGCCGTAGGCGGTATAGCGGTACATCGTGAACGCGGCCGATCGAGGTTGGTGGGGGTTGAACCTGCACGATGACGATAACCTCCGCAACCTCGACAACCTCAGTCGCCGCACCGTTGTATCTTTGGCCTTCCACTCATCGCCGAGCGGGCGAGGCTCCTCTACAATGCTCGTACTGATCGCCGACGACGACCAGGTAACCGTGCAGTTGGTGTCGAGCGTGCTCAAGGCGAATGGCTATGACGTCCGCGCCGCCTACGACAGCCTGCAGGCGGTCACGCTGGCGCTGCGCGACCCTCCCGACGCGATCATTCTGGACATCGCGATGCCGGCGGGCGGCGGATGGAGCGTCCTGGAACGGCTCAAGGCATCCTCGAAGACCAGAGCGATTCCGGTCGTCGTGCTCACGGCGTTGACCGATCCCCAGCTCCCCGCACGGGCCAGGGCGCTCGGCGCCGACGCCTTCCTCGTCAAGCCGGTCGCCCCCAACGAGCTTCGCAGCACGCTGGAGCGGCTCTTGAATCCGCCTCCACCGGACGGAGCGTCGGTGTGACGGGCCAGCCGTGATCTCCTGAATTACGGCGTTCCCTCCACACCCCACTCGCGCATTTCCAGCGGGACCTCCCTGCCGTCCACCAGATACACGAGAGACCCGCGGCGTTTCACGACTTCCGAAAGGGCGGTCACCACGACCGGATCCAGCACCGTTCCCGCCAGCTGCTCCATGCGCAGCAACGCCTGATCCGGGCTCAGCTTCGCCTGGTAGGGGCGGGATGTGCTCAGGGCGTCCCACACCTCGGCCGTCCCCACGATCCGGCCCAGCAATGGAATCTCCTCGCCCTTGCGTCGATCGGGGTAGCCGGTTCCGTCCCAGCGTTCGTGGTGGCTGCGGACGGCGTCGATGACCGGACCCAGGTGATCGAGCGGCGCCAGGATCTGCGAGCCGATGATCACGTGCTGCTGGATGTGGGCGTATTCCTCGGGCGAGAGCCGGCCCGGCTTGTTCATGATGTCCTCGCGCGTGCCGATCTTGCCGATATCGTGGAGGCGCCCGGCGAGCCGGGCCTGTTCGATATCGTCGTCGCGCAGCTGCAGCTGCGCCGCCAGGGTCGCCGCCAGATCGGCGACGCGCTGCGAGTGCCCCCGCAGGTACGGATCCTTCGCTTCGAGCGCGTTCACCAGCGCGTCCAGGGTGGCGACCGACACGCGCTCCAGGCGCGCCCGTTCCCGCTGAAACTCGGCCGTGCGCCGCGCGACCTCCTCCTTGATCTGCTGATTGAGGGTCCGCTGGCCGATGACCAGCTCACGGCGCTGTACCGCCCGCTGCACGGTGCGCCCGAGATCCTCCAGCTCGAGAGGCTTCGTCAGGTAATCCACCGCGCCGCGCTGCATGCACAGGGCGGCGGTGGTGGCATCGTTGACGGCGCTGACCATCAGGATCGCCAGGTCGGGCGAGATCTCGAGCGCCTGCGGCACCATGTCGAGGCCGCTCATCCCCGGCATCCTGATGTCACTCAGCATCAAGGCGATGGA
>DATGDT010000388.1:0-1794 GCA_035310725.1 Gemmatimonadales bacterium | reverse complement strand
GCAGCGCTGCCCGCGCGGCGCCCGGCCGTAGGGGCGCGTCATCTTGGTCGTTGCCGCCGTCTCATCGAGGAAGATCAGCTTCTCCGGGTCGAGATCGGGCCGCCCGTTGAGCCACGCTTGGCGTGCCTCCTTCACGTCGGGGCGCTCGTGCTCGGCCGCCTGTGTCGTCTTTTTTTGCGCGTGATCCGCCGACGCTCGAAGAAGCGCCCGATTGTCGCAATCCCGAACCGCTGCCCCCGCTCCTCCTTCAGCTTCGCCTGGAGTTCCCCAAGCGTGATGTCGGGGGTCTTCTCCACTTCCCCGCTAATAAAATCCGCTTCGTTCTCGATGCGATCCGACCTCCGATCGCCGCCCTGCTTCTTCGGAGCGACCGTCCCCGTCGTGTTCTGCTGCGCGGCCCAGCGGATCGCACTCGCAACGCTCACCCCAAACCGGGCGGCCGCCCGTCGGCGCGACATCCCTTGCGTAACCGCGTCAACCACACGCTGCCGAAGATCTATAGAGAGCGCACGAGCCATGCATGCTGGCCTCCCTCACCAGCATGCCGCTTCAATCACAAGACCGGTGTGTTGGGAATCCCTCCCGATCCAGTCCGTTCGGGAAATGCTCTAGTGGTCTGAGTTAGAAATCCGTTTACATGTTATTGGGTTTCAGCGAAGGGGGATGTTTCTCGCTCGGGAGGCCGCCATGGCACGTGGACCGAAAGCCGTCGCGCTCGCGCTGACGGACGTCGAACGCACGGCGCTCGAGAACCTGGTCCGGCGCCGCAATGTTGGGCAGGCCCTGGCGCAGCGCGCCCGCGTCGTGCTCGCCGGCGCCGATCCTGGCGCGACCAACCTCGGGGTCGCCAAGGCGCTGGGTGTCAGCCGGCCGACGGTCGTGACGTGGCGCCGGCGCTTCGTGGCGCACCGGCTAGAGGGCTTGATCGATGCCCCACGCTCCGGCACGCCGCGCACGATCGGCGCCGCGGCGGTCGAGCGCCTGATCGCGCTGACGCTCGACGAGATGCCGGCGAACGCAACCCGCTGGAGCACGCGGTCGATGGCCAAGCGGGCCGGCATGAGCCAGACCGCGGTGAGCCGCATCTGGCGCGCTTTCGGCCTGCGGCCGCACCGGGCCGAGACGTTCAAGCTCTCCACCGACCCGGCGTTCGTGGACAAGGTTCGGGACGTGGTCGGGCTGTGCGTCGACGAGAAGCCCCAGATCCAAGCCCTTGGACGCACGGTGCCGGTCCTACCGATGCGGCCGGGCCACACACCCACGATTACGAACGGCATGGCCCGACGGACCTGTTTGCAGCGCTGGACGTGAAGGCCGGCACCGTCATCGGCCGCTGCCAACACCGGCACCGGAGCACCGAGTTCCGGGCGTTCCTCGACACGATTGAGGCGAATGTGGCGCCTGGCCTCGAGATCCATGTCGTGTTGGACAATGCTGCCACGCACAAGACAAAGATCGTGCACGACTGGCTCGTGAAGCGTCCCCGCTTTCACCTGCACTTCACCCCAACCTCGGCCTCTTGGCTCAACCTGGTCGAGTGCTGGTTCGCCATGCTCACCCGCCGCCGGCTCGAACGCGGCGTGTTCACCAGCGCTCAGGACCTTGAGGACGCAATCCGCGCCTACATCGCCGACACCAACACCGATCCCAAGCCCTTCGTGTGGACCAAGACCGCCAACGAGATCCTCGCCAGTGTCGCTCGTTTTCGCCAAAGAACTTGTAACTCAGACCACTAGAGCATTTCCCGAACGGACTGGATCGGGAGGGATTCCCAACACACCGGTCTTGTGATTG
>DATGDT010000387.1:0-1997 GCA_035310725.1 Gemmatimonadales bacterium | reverse complement strand
GCTGCCGCCCAAGCCGTGGGGCCGCGTGGCGGTGGCCATCGCCCCCTCGAAGCCCAACGTGATCTACGCGACGATCGAGGCCGTGCAGCCCAAAGACGGCCTGTATCGCTCCGACGACGGCGGGCGGACCTGGCAGCTGCGGGACCGCAGCCAGCAGATGATCTGGCGCCCGTTCTACTTCGCCAGCCTCACCGTGGACCCGAGGGACGAGAACCGCGTCTACAAGCCGGACGGCGGCCTCATCGTGAGCACCGACGGGGGCAAGAGCTTCAGCGGCATCAGCGGCGGGGCGCACGGCGACTTCCACGTGGTGTGGGTCGATCCCCGGAACACCGATCACCTCATCACCGGCGACGACGGCGGCCTGTGGTACTCCGACAACGCCGGCACGCACTGGTGGAAGGCGGACAACCTGCCGGTCTCGCAGTTCTACCACGTCAGCGTGGACAGCGACCGGCCCTACAACGTGTACGGCGGGTTGCAGGACAACAGCTCCTGGGTGGGCCCGTCGCAGTATCCCGGCGGGATCACGAGCAGCCGGTGGGAAAACATGTACGGCGGCGACGGGTTCTGGATGTTCGTGGATCCGACCGATCCGACCTACCTGTACGCCGAGGCCCAGGGCGGCTCGATCGGCCGGATCAACCGCAAGACGCACGAGTCGCGCGACATCAAGCCGTTACCGCGCTACGGCGAGGGCAAGCTGCGCTTCAACTGGAATACGCCGATTCACCTGAGCTCGAGTCATCCGGGGACGATCTATATCGGCGCGCAGTTCCTGTTCCGCTCCCGCGACTACGGCCAGACCTGGGAGCGCATCTCCCCGGATCTCACCACCAACGATCCCGAGAAGCAGAAACAGGAGCAGTCGGGCGGGGTGACGGTGGACAACTCCTACGCCGAGATGCACACGACGATCTACGCCATCGCCGAGTCGCCCAAGAACGATCAGGTGATCTGGGTGGGCACCGACGACGGCAACGTGCAGGTGACGCAGGACGGCGGCAAGACCTGGAGCAACGTCGTGGGCAACGTCCCGGGGATTCCCAGGAACGCCTGGGTCAGCTCCCTCGACGCCGGCCGGTTCGACGCGGGCGAGGCGTTCGTGACGTTCGACGGCCACACCACGGGCGACATGCGGCCGTACGCCTACCGCACCCGGGACTACGGCCGCACCTGGACGCCGCTCGTCGCGGCGGACGCGCCGGTGCGCGGCTACGCGCACGTCGTCAAGCAGGATCTGGCCGATCCCGATCTGCTGTTCCTGGGGACGGAGTTCGGGCTGTGGATCTCGGTGGACGCCGGGGGACACTGGGCGCGCTTCACGGGCGGCGACATGCCGTCGGTGGCGGTGCGCGACCTGGCGATCCATCCGCGCGACGACGATCTGGTGATCGCCACGCACGGGCGCGGCATCTGGATCATCGACGACATCACGCCGCTGCGGCAGCTCACCCCGCAGGTCCTGGCGCAGCCGGTGGCCTTCTTCCAGGCGCGGCCGGTGGTGCAGGCGCTGCCGGCCTCGGGCGGCTGGGCGAACGGCGACGCGGCGTTCGTGGGGCCCAATCCGCCGGGCGACGCGGTGATCACGTACGCGCTGCGGCGGCGCCACGTGTTCGGCGACATGACGCTCGAGGTGTTCGACTCGGCGGGCAAGTCGCTGGGCCCCATCCCCACCAGCAAGCGGAAGGGGTTGAGCCGGGTCACCTGGGGCATGCGGTTGCCGCCACCGCGCGTTCCGCCGGCGGCCAGCGCCGCGGGCGGCGCGATCGTGGGCCCGCGGTTCCTGCCCGGCCGCTACACCGTCAAGCTGACGGAGAACGGCGTCGTCTACCAGACGACGCTCACCGTCGTGGCGGACCCGCGCTCGACGCACACCATGCCGGAGCGCGTGGCGCAGTACCAGCTCTCGCTCCAGCTGGCCGACCTCCTGAACCGGATGACCGACGACGTGCTGCGCATCAACGCCCTGCGCCAGGCGCTGGAGGCGCGCGCCG
>DATGDT010000386.1:0-1830 GCA_035310725.1 Gemmatimonadales bacterium | reverse complement strand
TCGTGAGGATCACGACGTCGTTCACCCGGTGATCGAGCAGGAAGCCGGCGGCCCCGTCGGCATTCGCGAGCGCGCCGGGTGGGGGCGTCGCGAAGCCCTCGATCCGTGCGAACGGCCCGTCGAACCCGTCGAGCACCCGGTCGAACTGCACGCCCATCTGATAGGCCAGCGTCCAGCCGGCGTTGTCGTAGGGCGGGATCGGCGGGCCACCCGGATACTGGAAATCGTTGGGGTGATCCTGCGGCTCGAACATGTCGAGGATGTGCGGCCGGAACGCCTGAGCGGTCTTGACGACGTACGACTCCGCGGGGTAGCGCTTCCCTGCCACCTCGAACTCACGGGTCGCCCGGAGCACGGTGACGCCGTTCTTGATCAGCGTATTCACGAACTTCGTCGCGGTCGGGAAATCGGGCTGATCGGCAGGCAGGATGTAGCCTCGCGGGTCGCGCCGGTCGGGATCATGCAGCAGCGCGAACAGCTTCGTCGGCACGGAGCCGGCAGGTCCGGTCTGTGGTGGGCGCGTCGTATCGCTGCGCGCGCTGTCCCGGGCCGCCCGCTTGACGGCCTCGATCAGCTGGGGGTGGATCGTCCAGCTGTCGTGGCTGCCGCGCTCGATCGCATGCTTCCCCATGAGGTAGATGTCGTAGAGCAGCGTCTCACGATAGCGGGACGCGTAGTCGAGCACGGCCCGGTTCATGGAGATTGAATAGTCGATCGACTGCCGGAAGTGCCAGCGCTGGGGCTCCACCGGATAGGCGAGGTCCCCCCTGGGGAGCTCGCGATCCGGGATGAACGGGATGTCGACCGGTGTTGGGTTGCCGATCGTCTCGGTCAGGAGGCCGATCATGTTGTGGAAGTACGCGGTGGTCCGCAGCCCGCCGTTCCACCAGGTCGAGTAACTCGACCCCGAGCGCATGGTGGCGCCCGGCTTTCCCTCGGCAGCGAGTCGCGCGTGCATCGCGGTTCCGACCATTTCCACGCCGAGTGGGATGAGCGGGTCGAAGTTGTAGTTGAACGGGTCGCGGAATGGCGGCGCGAACAACACCGTTCCCGCCGGCCCCGTCTGATGGTGGTTGTACACGATCTGCGGAAACCACTCGCGGAACATGACGCGCGCCATGTTCTCGGTTTCCGGTTGCGTGACCATGTAGAAGTCGCGGTTGTCGTCGTGCCCGATGTACTTCTGGTACAGGCGGGGGATGGTGGACGTCGCGCGCTTCAGGGTGTCGGGCTCCCGCATGTACCACGAGGACACGAGCTCCATGCCGTCGGGATTGGCGTGCACTGCCAGCAGGATCACGTCGTCCAGGATGCGCCGCGTCTCCGCATCGTCCCGGCTCAGCATCTGGTAGACCAGCTCCATGAGCTGGTGCGCGCCCAGCACCTCGGTGGCGTGCAGCCCGCCGTCGATCCACACCAGCGCCTTGCCCTCGCGCGCCAGCGCATGGGCCTGGTCATCCGTGAGCCCCTCGGCCAGGGCCAGCCGCCGGGCGATTTCCTGGTAACGACTCAGCTGCTTGAGATTGGCGGGCGAGGAGATGATGGCCATGAGCTGCGGGCGGCCTTCGGCCGTCTTGCCGATCTCGCGCAGCACCATGCGGGACGACTGCTTTGCCAGCGTGCGCCAGTACGCCTCGAGCTGCGTGTAGGTCGCGAGCCGGTAGTCGTCGCCGATGTCGAACCCCAGGGCTTCCCGCGGCGTGGTGACGCGGCCCTGGGCGACGGCCCGGGGGAGGGGAAGGACGGCGACCAGGCTCACCGCGAGCAGGAGGCGAAACGGCGCGCTCACCATGGCGACACCCCCACTGTGGAAACGCATGCGCCACGCCC
>DATGDT010000385.1:0-7248 GCA_035310725.1 Gemmatimonadales bacterium | reverse complement strand
CAGCTCGATCAACGCGGGATCGCGTTTGCGGCGCACGATCTCCTCGTAGATGGAACGCGCCTGCGCGGCATCCATCGTCTCGCCTCTGAGCTCGGTGTCTCCCTGCCACAACGAGAAGCTCCCGAACGCGGCCCCGTCGGGGACGGGGTAGTGGTAGTCGCCCTCTCCCAGCCCCGCTCCCCGGTTCTGGAACCATTCCTCAACGGTGACGTTGGCGACGCGGCCGCTCAGCGTCACGGACACGGCACTGCGCAGCTTCTGGCCTCCCCATCCGGGGCCAGGACGCACCGGCTCGATCCAGCCCTGGCCGGCGAGCGCCGGCATGTGGGCGAGCAGGAGGACGGTGAGAAGACCAACGATCGGTGTGCGGTACATGGCGTTCCTGGTCCTGTCGGGTCGACAAGAGAGACGGTCGGGTCCCCTGGAGTTGCACACCGCCGGCCCGGGACCCCTGGAGCCAAAACGGCCCCTCCGGGGAGGGGCCGTCGGCCGGAGCGCCTGCAACCACGAACCGTGAGCGCAGAGGCGTCGTCAGGCGCGTTGCCGAATGTGGTTTGGGGAAATGGCTGCGGAGAGTGACGACAGGTCGTCGGGTGGTCGGCATGCGCCTGTGAGCCGTATCACAAATCGCCGTTCCGGACCAGCACCTCAGCTCGATCGATGACCGTTCCTAACTGCAACTCAGCAAAGGAATTACGGCCCAGGGAGGAGGGGGACTTTCTCGACCTCCCGTTGACGCGTCGTTGTGTGTATTGTGAACCCGTTCACAAGGTACCAAGACTGCGTGATACACTCGGAGGATGTGCAATGCGCTTGACCTGGATAGGGGCAGTCGTCGCGCTCGGCGCGCTCGCTTGCGGCGAGAAGAAGCCGGAGCAGGCGGCGAACCAGCCCGCCGCTCAGCCCGAAGCGGCCGCACCGACCGCCGGCCCCGTGGTGGAAGTCAACATGACGGGCGCCGGGAACGTGTTCAAGTACGAGCCGGACGTGATCCACGCCCCTGCGGGCGCCACCGTCCGTTTCATCAATGTCTCGGGCGGCCCGCACAACGTGACGTTCTACTCGGATTCCATTCCTGCCGGGGCCGCGGACAAGCTGAACGCGGCGATGGCGAATCGGATGGACAACCTGTCCGGTCCGTTCCTCATCAACGCCAACGATCACTACGATGTCTCCCTCGCCGGGCTGCCCACGGGCACCTATAAGGGCTACTGCACGCCGCATCAGGCGCTGGGGATGAGATTCACCCTGATGGTGGAGTAAGTTCGCGGACACGCTCTGCGACGACGGCCCCGGAGCAACTCCGGGGCCGTTCGTGCATTCGGGGAGCCGCTACTCGGGGAGAGGCACGGCCAGCAGCGGCGCGCAGAAGGGCTCCATCTCCGGTCGCACGGCCTGATCCGCAAATCCAATCAGCGCGTCGAAGGTCCGGCAGGCACGCGCGGCCATCGTAGTGTCGTGGTCGGCCCACGCGACCTGCGCGAGATCGCGTCGCAGCGGCCACAGCGATGCCACGAGCCCTAATGGGGCGGCCAGCACCGCGTAGCGGGTGATCGACCGACTCCACAGGGCCAGCGCATTCGCCGTATCGGCGTGGCGCAGTGCGGCGCGCGCCTGGAGGTCGAGCGCGAGGCTCGCCGGCAGCGGGGCGCTGTCCGAGAGGCGCAGAGGTGCCGAGTGGTTCGGACCCGGCTGCGGCGCGGTGAGGGCAAGCAGCCAGGCGAGCGTGGCACTCGTGTCGCGATCGGCCGCGGCCCAGGCGACGAGTCGTCGGCGAGACGATGCCGGATCGCCGAGGGGGGGCAGACGGAGCGCCTGCGCGAGCACGATCCATTGGTCGCGCTCGCGCGCAGCCGAGGGCGGTGCCGCCGCGAGCCGCGCGCGAGCACTGTCCGCCCATCCCTCGCGCAGGTCCGCGGCCACGCCGAGGCGCAGCGCGAGGGTCCGTTCACGGTCGGTGGCGGCGCGACGCGCCAGCGCCTGGAGGACGTGGCGCTCGGGGCCTTGCCGCTCCGCATCGCTGCCGAACTGCGCCGCCTGGAACGCGAGGTACATCAGGACGGTGAACGGGCGCCGGTCGAGGGAGCGCAGCACGGCGGGGCGGAACTTCGGGTTCTGATACAGCAGTGTGTCGGCCAGCCCCACGACCTCGGCCACGACGGATATCGAATCGATGCTGTGGTATTGACGGATCAGTCGCTGGGCTGTCTCATGGTCGCGGAAGAAATGGGCCAGCGAAATGCTGTTGGCGATCGCCGCGGCAAAGCCGGGATCCAGATCCAGCACGTCGTCGAACGCCGCGCGCGCGGAGTCGAGGGTCTGATCGAAGACCTGACCGAAGTACAGGTAGAATTCACCTTGAACGAATCGGGGCCAAATGGGGTCGCTCGCGAGGTTCGCCGCGTCGCGGAAGTGTGCGAGGGCCGCGGGGCCGTCTCCCCGTTCCACGAGATCGGCATAGCCCTCGAGCAGCAGGCTGTCGGAGGGTTGCAGATCACGGAGGTGGTGGCGGGCCTGGAGCATGGCGTGACGCAACGAGTCCTCATCGGGCGCGACTTGGGCGAGGGTGAGCACGCGCCGCAAGTACGCGAGGGCGAAATCCGTATCGCGCGCGATGACGGCGTCGTACAGGGTGCGGGCGCGCTCGTAGTCCCCGCGGCGAAACGCGCCGTCACCGTTGAGAAATGACGCAATCGCGTCCTTATCACGCGGGATGGTGGCGTGCGGGTTGGGTCGGAACACGGCACCGATGGCGCTGAGGATTTCGCCCCAGGCGGCGTCCATCACGGCGTTGATCGAATCCTCGACCCCCGTCCGCGTTACCGTGGTGACCGGGTCCGGCGCGCCTGTCTTGTACAGTTTCGCATCGAACGTCATCGAGCGCCCGGCGTACGCGACGCTCGCGGTGACGAAGTACCGCGCCCCGAGCAGCGCGGCGATCGAGTCCGCCTCGGTGTTCGACAGCGGCTGGGCGCCGGCGACTGCGCGCACCTGCCGGAACGACAGCTCGGTGAGGCCGGGAACCGGGCTGAAGCGACCCAGGAAATACTCGGGCAGCTGCTCGGCGACGTCGGGCGTCGCGCCGATCACGGTGAACGGCATCACCGCCAGACTGCGGCCGTTCGTCGGCCGGGACCCACGCTGCCCCAGCACGAACCAGATCGCCCCGCCCAGAGCCACCGCGGCGACCGCGACAGCCGCGAGCCGGGGCCAGGGGCTCGATGTCGCGCGATCGATCAGGGTGAGCCATTCGGCTGCCTTGGACGGGCGCTCTTCCCGGCTGTCGGCGAGCGGGGCGACGAGGGCGGTCGCAAGGCTCCCGGGAATCTCCGGGCGGGCCCCTCGTAATGAGCGCGCCAGCGTCGCGCGGTCGGCGCCGAGCGACGGGCGGGTGCCGGTGAGCGCCTCGAAGGCGATGAGACCGAGCGAATACAGATCGGCGCGTCCGTCCACGTCCGGCGATCCGACCATCTGCTCGGGCGACATGTAATCGGGGGTCCCGATGACCGACCCGGGCGCCGTCAGCGCGCCGCTGACGGTCCGGATCTGTGCCACGCCGAAATCCGTCAGCAGTAACCGACCGGAATCCTCCTCGATCATGATGTTGGCCGGTTTCACGTCACGGTGGACCACCCCGCGCCGGTGGGCCGCATCGAGGGCGGCGCCGATTTCGCGGAGCAACCGCAGTATCTCCCGGACCGGTACCTGCTGGCGTTCAACGAGTGCGCTCTCCAGCGTCCTGCCGCGCACGAATGGCATGATGAGGAACGACAGGCCTTCGCGCGTATCGAACTCGTAGACCGGGACGATATTCGGATGGGACAACTGGGCCGCCAGCGATGCTTCGCGCTTGAATCGGTCCTGCCGCATCTGGCTGGTTGCGACGTCGGGGGGGAGCACCTTCACGGCGACCAGGTGCCCGAGTGTACGGTGCCGCGCGCGGAACACGGCTCCCATGCCTCCGACGCCCGCAAGGTCGAGGACCTCGTAGTGATCGCCGACGGCGCGCTGCACGTCCTCGAGTTCTGGGGCATTCATCGCCCGGGGCAAGATACGGCGCCTTGCTCAGGGCCGCACGACCTCCGATAATCCGAGCCGTATGCGTTCGCCTCCCGTCGTCCATGCGCGCGTGCTCGGCCCCGCGCGCGTTACCGTCAATGGCGCCGACGCGCCGCCGGAGCTGTTGTGGCGCAAGCATCTGGCATTGCTCATTTACCTCGCGCGCAGCCCACGCGGCACCCGCACGCGCGAACACCTCATCGGACTATTGTGGAGTGACCGCGACGAGAAATCGGCGCGACACTCGCTGAGCGAGGGATTGCGCGTGTTCCGGCGCGTGCTCGGCGACGCCCGGGTCCGCACGGACAACGATCAGGTGGCGCTCGAGCCCGGCGCGGTAACCCTCGATTGCGACGAGCTGTCGGCGCGGTGCGCGGCCGCCGACTGGGCGGGCGCCGCGGCGCTCGTCCAGGGGGAGTTTCTCGAGGGGCTGGCGGTGCCGGATGCGAATGAGTTCGAAAACTGGGTCGCCACCGAGCGCATCGCCTGGCGGACGCGCGGGGTCGAGGCGCTGACCCGCTGGGCAGAAGCGTCGCTCGCTGCCGGGACCGTAGAGGACGCGCGCGCGGCGACGTTGCGAGCGCTGGCCCTCGACCCGACCGCGGAGCCTGCGGCGCGGGCCGCGATGCGGGCGCTGGCCCTCGCCGGTGATCGAGCGGCAGCGCTCGACATCGGGGCGCGGGTCGCCGCCGCCCTGCACGAACGGCTGGGCGCCGGCCTGGCGCCGGAAACACAGCGGTTGATGGACCGGGTGCGCGAAGCGCGCCTGGGTCGACGCGTGGCGGCGGCACCGAGCGGGACGCGACCGCGGCCGCCGTTGGTGGGGCGCGAGGATGCGCAGGGCCGGCTCGGTGCGGCGTGGCGGCGCGTGGCCGCGGGGTCGGGCGAGGTGATCCTCATCGAAGGCGAGCCCGGGGAGGGCAAGACCCGGCTGGCGGACGACCTCCTCGATCGCGTGCGACTCGAGGACGCGACCGTCGCTGCCTGTCGCGCCGTCCCCTCCGACGCGCGTACCGTCTGGAGCGGGCTCGCGGGGCTGCTGGCGGGCGGCCTCGCGGCCGCTCCAGGGCTCGCGGGTGCGCCTCCTGCCGCGCTCGCCGCGCTGGGCGCACTGGACCCGGAGCTCGGCGCGCGGGTCCCGGCGACCGGCGGGGCGGGCGTGCTCGAGCCGTCGAGCGCCTTCTCCGCCGCGGTTCGGGCTGTGGCAGAGGAGTTGCCCGTCCTGCTCGCCATCGACGACGCGCAGCACCTGGACGACGCGACGGCGAACGCCATCCCCCGACTCGCCCGCGATCTGGGGGACCGACGCGTGTTGATCGTGCTGGGCGTGGCGGTGGGCGGCTCGCGGTTGCAGTGGGTCGAGGAGCTGCGGGCGCACCTCGGGCGCGAGCTGCGTGGCGACGTCATTCACCTCGAGCGGCTCGACGCCGGGGCGCTGGCGACGCTGGCGCGGTGGTGGCTGCCGCGCTACGACGAGGAAGCGATCGCGCGGATCGCGCGCCGCCTCGAACGCGATACTGCCGGCGTCCCGTTGCTCGCTACGTCCGTCCTGGAGGCCGTCGCCGACGGGTTTCGTCTCTCGCCCGACGCCCCCGCGTGGCCCAGCGAACGTCGCACCCTGGTGGACACGCTTCCCGGAGACCTCCCGCCCGCGGTGATCGGCGCGGTGTGCCTGCAATTCCGGCAGCTGCCCGAGGGTGCGCAACGCGTGCTCGGGGCCGCGGCGGCGCTGGGCGAGCGTATGTTTGCGCCGGCGCTCGTTCGTGCCACGGGACTCCCGAGCGGCGACGTCGATCAGGCTCTCGATCGGCTGGAGTGGGACCGCTGGCTGGCGTCCGACGCGCGGGGCTACGCCTTCGCTGCGCCGATCGTGCGGGCCATTCTGCTGCAGGAAATGGTCTCCCCGGGCCAGGTCCGTCGCTACCGTGCGGCGGCGGCTCCTTGAGATCGGCTTGAGGGAGTACCGCCATGATTCACCCCGGACTTTCGCGAGGGGTAGCGACGTGGAGATGACCTTGCAGGTGGAGCCGATCAGTCCGTGGACGCGATTGCGGCGGGCCCTCGTGCGGCCGCGCGGCGACCGGCGCTGGGACGTCTTCCTCCGGGCGACCGTGGTTGTGGCGCTCTTCGGTATTCCGGTCGTGCTCGTCTTCCCGGACTCGGTCACCTACGTCTGGCTGGCGGTGCTCTCCCTGCCCGCCAACAGCCCGCTTTCCCCGATCCTCCCGACGTTCTTCGAGCCCATCATCATCGAGGCCGCCAAGTGGAAGCCCCCCTGGGCGGTCACGCTGGTCGCAACGTGTGGCTACATGTACATGGAGTACATCAACTGGCACGTGTACGCCTGGGTACTGAACTGGGACCGGTTGGCCGGGTTCCGGGCTCGCCGGTCGGTGCGCTGGGGCGTGCGGTTGTTTTCGCGCTCACCCTTCTGGATGGTGGTGATCTTCGCCTTCACGCCGTTGCCGTTCTGGGCCGGCCGCGCGCTCGCGATCCTGCACCACTATCCCCTGCGGCGCTTCCTGGTGGCGACGGCGGTCGGACGTGTGCCGCGCTGGCTGTTCTACGCGTGGTTCGGCGGACAGGTGGACGTCCCGACGTGGGTTCTCGCCGGCGCGATCGTCGTGCCCGCCGCGATCGTGATCGGCGCTCGCCTGCTGCGCGGAGAGGCGTTGCTCGCGGAGACGGCCGCTTCTCCCGATGACGGGGAGCCGCCGGCCGTTGCGTGATCAGGGGTTGGACGTACCTTCGGGCACGGGACGGGGCGGGGCAGCGGTTCGGCGGGGCGTGCATCCACTCGCGGGGGAGGCATGAACGTTTCCAATCAGATGGCGATGCGGATGCTCATCAAGGGGATACACAATCGGGTTCGCAAGCTGCCGCTGTCGTTGTCGTTCGAGGTCACCCACGCGTGTACGGCCAATTGCTGGCACTGCAACTGGGGTGGTCCCATCAAGGAAACGCGCCGCAGCGCGGCGGAGTACGCCGCCATCTGCCGCGACCTGCAGCCCGTCGTCGTGAACGTCTCGGGCGGCGAGCCGATGGCGCGGGGCGATCTGGACGACATCGTGCGGGCACTCGCCAACCCGGGCCGGCTGCCGTGGGTGGTCGTGGTGAGCAACGCGTCGCAGCTGACGCCGGAGCGGTTCCTGCGCCTCAAGCGCGCGGGCATGCACCAGCTCTCCCTCT
>DATGDT010000384.1:0-6162 GCA_035310725.1 Gemmatimonadales bacterium | reverse complement strand
TCCGAGCGCAGCAGCTCGAAATAGCGCTGGGCGACAGTGCCGGTGCCGTGCAAGGCGGTGGCCGCGGGCTCGGCCGCCGGCAGGGCCTGCCACAGGCCGCGCGCCGCGCGCAGCGCACAGTCGCGACACACCGCGGCGCCGCTGCGCTCGAGGGACCCGATCAGCGCTCGCAGGGCGCGCAGCGTCTCCAGGTGACGGCCCGGCGCGTCGAGGGCCAGGCCCGCGATCTCTCTCCCGGCACGCTCCATGTCCTCGACGTCGCCGGGACGCGCCGGCTCGCCCGCCAGCAGCCGCTGGACCGTCGCCAGGGCGCCGCGCACCGCCGGCAGCGACGGCAGGGTCGTGTCGCGCCGCTGGCGCGTGACGTTGCCGATCCCGGCAAGGGTGCCGGTCAGTCGTTTGCGATCGGGCTCCAACGGTGGCAGCTCGAATCCGGTGCGCTGCACGTACACCCGGGTGGCCTGCTGCGCCGCCTTCAGGAGCTCCAGCGCGCGGTACTCGAAGGGAAGCGCTCCGCTCGGGTCGGCGGTTCTGAGGCGCAGCTCGGCCTCCCACATCTGCGCCAGGGCGGCCTGCAGCTTGTCCTTCACCGACTGCGCGAGGAGGGTCGTGTTCTCCGCGACGTCGTGCTGGTGCTCCAGTATCGGCTCCGTGCCCTGGGTGACTGTCTCGTCGCCTGCCAGCTCGCCATAGCGATCGCGCAGCGCGTGCTGATCGAACCCGATGGCGTTGGAGCGATCCCGGAATACCGGAACGGAGATCCGCGCCGCGTCGGCGATCAGCCGCTCGGTGTCGATGATGATCTGCCGCTGGCTGCGGAGGTACTCGGGCAGTCCGCTGGCAGCCAGGCCACTCAGGTCCGCAACCGTGACCTGCGCGGTATCGCTGAGCGCGATGAAGTAGGTGTCCGAGCGGCCCGTGTTGGGGCGCGGCGTGCGCCGGTCGTGCGCCTCGACGGAGAAGTACAGCTCGTCCCCGGGCGCCATGCCGAGCGCGGCGAGGTCCAGGGTGCGCCGCAGCACGATCGCGCGGCCGCCCGGCTGCGGCGTGCGGGTGTCGAAATCGAGGGTGACCTCATGGAATTTCACCGCTTCTCCCGACCCCGCGGTGACGGTGGCGACGATCAGTGCGTCGGCGATGCCGTAGTCGTCGCCGGCGACGACCTCGAGCGGGACGGCGAGCGGCTCGCCGGGAGCGATGCGCGTGCGAGGCTCGGGGTGGACGATGGTGAGCGTCGGTGGCTCGTCGGGAACGACGCTGAGCCGGTGGTAGTCGGAGGTGATCGTCGCACCGGCATCGCGCAGCACGAGCTGATAGAGCTGCGAGCGCGCAGCGACCGCGCGGACCTCATAGTCGGTGGAACCGCGCGGATCGAAGCGGAGCGTATCACCCTCGCCGGTCACCAGCGACACCGCGTCGACTGGTCGATTGATCCGCACGCGCCAGGTGATGCGGGCTCCCTCCTCGACATCCACATCCCAACCGCTCGTCCGGGCCGCTCGGCCGGTATAGGCCGGGGGGTCGAGCCGAATGGCGGAGTCCACCACCCGGGGGGGGGACGGCGCGACGGACCTCGAAGCGGGGCGTCCCTCCGGGGCGACCGCCGATCCCGCCATCATGCCGCTGCGGGAAAGCCCGGCCGTCAGGAGCAGGACCGTGATCGCGGATCCGCTGGCGATCGCCATCCGGCGGAGTGGCAGGCGCGGCGGGCGGTCGAGCTGCAGCAGTCGACGCTCCACCCGCTCACGCTGCAACCACTCGAGCGGGGAGAGCGTCGCGTCCGGGCCGATGAGCAGATCGGCGCTCTCTTCCGCCGCGGGAACGGTGCGGTTGAGATGCCGGGCGATGGACCTGACGTCGACGTGCCACTGGCTCCGGAGCAGGAGGACGCCGATCACGAGCGCGACGGCGCCGCCGGCGATCGCGGCCCAGCCGTGCAGCCAACGATCCGCCGTGATAGCGACGCACAGTCCGGACGCGACGGCCGCGAACACGGCGATCCCCACCCAGCGCCGCCGCCAGCTGCGTGCCAACCGCTCGAGCAGGCTCATGCCGGTCGCCGGCGGGGACGCGTGGCCAGCCAGCGCTCGAAAGCGAACCAGGCGATCGCCAGCAGCCAGAACGGAATGAACAACGAACGCCGCCGCTCCGGCGGAATGCCCCGGGATTCCGTTGGGGCGCTCGTGTCGCGCGCCGGGAGCAGCTGGCTGAGTGCGACGCGGCGATCGGTGCCTCCGTGCCACTGCGACGAGTCAGGACCGATCCACACCCGCGCCAGGGCTTCGGGAAACGCGCCCCGCAGCACCAGCTCGCTCCAGCCGGGGTGGAACCGGCTCCCGAACCGGTAGTGCAGCCCCAGTCCCTCCCGCGTCATCGTGAGCAGCGGTCGGCCGCTGCCATCGGTCCAGAGCGGAGCGCCTGAATCGGCCGTCACGCTGCTGCGGCCGAGCCACGCGTCGGACGGCTGGCCCACGAGGAGAATGCGGCTCCGGAGGTCGCCGCGCGGGATGCCGGAAGCCGCGTCCGTGAGCACCGTGGCGCCGCGACGCACCCGCCCGAGTACCGCGTCCGGGAGCGGCCGGGAGGAAAGCCAGACGACCCAATCCGCCGTCGCCGCCGTCTCGAGTGCGGCCGCAGGGGCGGGGCGTGTCACGAGCGCCGGGATCCCGGTCGCGCCGGCGGCCGCCCGGAAGGCGGCCGTCACGTACCGGACGTCGTCCGATCGGTCGGCGTCGGCGTAGATGGTGACGAGGCGCGGCGCCGGGTGCGGAGAGGACATGTCGGCCTCCCCCACCGGCGGGCGGATGTGCCACTCGATGGCGGCGGCGAGCGTGGGCCGCTCACCGCGGAAGTACCGCAGCCGGTCCGGCGCGAACACCTCGAAACGCGTCCCGCGTGGAGCCGCGCGATCCGCCTCCCGCAGTGCCGCCCAGAGGTTCGCTGGATCGAGCGGGTGAACGTCGAGCCCGGCGCGGGTCAACGAGTCCACCAGGACATCGCGCTGTGCCAGGTCGCCCGCGACCAGCGCCCACCGACGCCCCGTCGCCGCACCGTCCGGCGCCCAGTAGGGTCCGGCGAGCGCCACGACCAGCGAGGCCAGCGTCGTGCACCGCACGAGCAGCAGCGGCAGGTCCTGGATGGCCCAGTGGCGTCTGGTCGCCGGCTGCGCGCCGAGGAGGAGCTGGATGCTGCCGACGCGGATCGGCCGTCCGCCGCGCCGGCTCCAGAGATGCAGCGCGAGCGGCACCGACACGGACGTGAGGCCGATGAGCCATCCCGGCGACAGCAGTCCGAGCATCGGTCAGCGACGCCGTTTGCGGGTGGTGAGGTACTGGCGCAGCGCGATGTCCAGCGGTTGGTCGATACGAAATCGGGCGTAGGAGACCCCGTGCTCTTCCAGCGTGCGCCGCAGAGCGTTGAGTTCCCGCTGCTGTGCCTCCAGGTAGGAAGCACGCACCGAGTCGGCGTCCACCTCGATGCGGCGCCCCGTTTCCAGCTCTTCCAGCGTGACCACGCCGTGGTAGGGGAATTCCAGCTCCGTGCGGCCCACGAGATGCAGCACCAGCACTTCGTGGCGCAGCATCGCGAGCTTGGCCGCGGCGGTGGTGATCTCCGCTTCCCGTTCGTGCAGATCGCTGACGATGACGACGAGGCCGCGCTGCCCGCCGGACGTGAACACCGGCTCCAGCTCTTCCCAGGGCGGCCAGGCGCCCTGCGGCGAAACCTGTTCGAGGGTGTGCAGCACCCGGTCGAGGTGCTGGTGCTGACGGCGCGGCGGTTCGAGCGCGCCCGGCGACCCCGATACCGGGTACAGCCCGACGGCGTCCCCCTGACGGTGCGCCAGCAGCGCGAGCGCGGCCACGAGCATGCGCCCATAGGCGTGCTTGGACAGGCCGTCCGATTCCTCGGCCATCGACTCGCTGGTGTCGAGCACCAGGCGGACGGCGACGCTCGTGTCGGTCTCGGCGTCGCGCAGGAAGTAGCGGTCGGAGCGGGCGAACAGCTTCCAGTCCACGCGACGCACGTCGTCCCCCGGCTGGTAGCTGCGGTACTGGCTGAATTCGAGCCCGGCGCCGGGCGTCCGGCTGGGGTGGACGCCGTACATGAATCCGTCGACGACGGTGCGGGCCGCGAGTGTCAGGTCGCCGAGCGCGGCCAGCGTCCTGGGATCGAGATAGCGGGAACGAGCCGGGGCGTTGGCCAAGCGACTCCGGGCGCCTAGCGCAGCGGGCTGCGGGGTTCCGGCACGTCGTGGAGCAGCCGCGTGGTCACGTCGTCCGGCGCGATGCCCTCCGCCTCGGCGCGGTAGTTGACGAGGATGCGATGGCGCAGGACCGGCGGCGCGACCGCGCGCAGGTCCTCGAGCGAGACCGCGAGCCGGTTGCGCAGCAGCGCCCGCGCCTTGGCGGCCAGGACCAGCGCCTGACCGGCGCGCGGCCCGGCTCCCCAGCGCGTCCACTCGCGCACGTAGGGGTTGCCCGATTCCTCAGGGCGGGTCGTCCGGACGAGACGGGTGACGTAGTCGAGCAGATCGTCGGCGACGTGGACCTCCCGCGTCATGCCCTGCGCTTGGAGCACGTCGTTTCCCGTGAGCACCGCGGTGACTTCCGGAGACGCGCGGCCCGTGGTCCGGCGCAGGATGTCGAGCTCCTCGTCTTCCCGCGGGTACCCTACGCGGATGTAGAGGAGAAACCGGTCCAGCTGGGCCTCGGGCAGGGGATAGGTCCCGGTTTGCTCGATGGGGTTCTGCGTCGCGAGCACAAAGAACGGGCGCTCCAGCGGATAGGTCGTGCCCGCATAGGTGACCTCGTGCTCCTGCATCGCCTCGAGCAGCGCCGCCTGCGTCTTGGGCGGCGTGCGATTGATCTCGTCCGCCAGCACGATGTGGGCGAAGATCGGGCCGCGCACGAACTTGAAGAAGCGGCGCCCGGTGGCGTGCTCCTCCTCCAGGATCTCGGTGCCGACGATGTCGGTCGGCATCAGGTCGGGCGTGAACTGGATGCGCCGGAACGACAGATCCATCGCGTCGGCCAGGGTCCGGATCATCAGGGTCTTGGCGAGGCCGGGGACGCCTTCGAGCAGGCTGTGGCCGCCGGCGAGCAGCGTGAGCAGCAGCTCCTCGATCGTCTCGTCCTGTCCCACGATGACGCGCGCGACTTCACGCCGCAGGGCCTCCAGCCGGCCCAGCAGCGCCGCGACGTCGGCTTCGCCGAGGGTCCGTCCCGCGGTCACGGCCGGCTCACGCGGTCATGGCGTACAGCACGATGTTGACGCCGAACTTGGTGTTGTCCTCGGCGAGGAAACGCTTGTTGCGGTAGTCGTAGTCCCATTCGCACCCGTAGTCCTTGTTGCTGTACAGCACGGCGATCCGGCCGTCGACGACGATCGCCTTGAGGTAATCGTGCACCAGATCGTCGCCCCAGCCGTTGAGCTCGAGCCCGGTCGTCGGCGGCCCGTCGGGGAACGTGAAGAAGGCGCGGTACAGCTCGTGGTGCGGCGGCAGCTTCTGCAGCGCCGTGGGGCCGAACAGCGTCGCCATCTCGGCCTCGAACGACCGGGCGAACAGACCGTCGACGTCGTGGTTGCAGTCGTCGGCGAACACGAACCCGCCGTTGTGCACGTAGCGCTCGAACACCGTCCGTTCGCGGGAGGTCAGCTGCACGAGCCGATGGCCGGCGAGGTAGCAGAACGGGGCATCGAACACCTCCGCGCTGCCCAGCGGCACGATGCGCTCGCGCGTCTCGACTTCGACCGTGGTGTACTCGATGAGGGAATTCAGCAGGTTCGCCGGCATGCGCTGATCGACGTCCCAGTCGCCCGAGCTGTACTGGAGCCGGGTGAAGGTGAAGTCGGCTCGCCGGCGGTGCAGCGTAAGCGCCCGCGCCTCGGCCCAAGGCGCGAGGCCGACGGCGGCGATCGTCTGCAGAAACTGAGCGCGATTCATGTCGGGGTCCGGGGTCCGGTAACCGGGAATGTATGGGCAGCCCCGGTCCCCGGATCCCGGATACCGCCGTTCACACGGCGTCCGACAGACTGCTGAAGGTGAAGTCCCGGATCCGCATCACCGGCATGAGGCTGGTGATCCCGGCGTCCGAACCCGAGACGCGCTGCTGGCGGCCCAGAGCGTCCAGGTTGTTGAGCATGATCACCGGGCTCTCATTG
>DATGDT010000383.1:0-2353 GCA_035310725.1 Gemmatimonadales bacterium | reverse complement strand
CTTGAGATAGGCGAGCCACCCGCGGCGTTCCTCGTAGGCGCGTTCCAGCCAGGCGAACACCTCATCGGCCATGCCGAGCCCGGCGTAGACCATGCAGATCGCGACCGGGGACACGTACCCGGTCTTGCGGTGCGCTTCGAGCTCCGCCACGATGCGCTCCGCCGCCGCGCGATCTCCGCGCACGGCGTACAGGTAGCCGAGTGCCCCCGTGGCATACGCCGTCTCGGGGGAGAGCGACACCGCTTCGCGTAACGCGCGCTCGGCCTCGCTGTACTCACCGCGCTGCGTGTGCACCCGGCCCAGCATGCGGTAGTTCTCTTCCGACGTCGGATCCATGGCGATCGCGCGGCGCAGGTGACGCAACGCGTCGTCGTAGCGGCGCGCGTAGTAATACAGCCAGCCGAGCGAGCGGCGGATCGACGTCGAGGCTGGGTCGAGCTCGAGCGCGGTATGTCCCTCCACCAGCGCCAGGTCGATGCTGCGCTGCGTCATCACGACGAAGCTGTACCACTGATGCGCCGTCGCGTAACCGGGATCGAGTTCCAGCGCGCGCTGGAACGCCGCGGTCGCGGCGTCCCAGTCCCAGTCGTAGATGAACAGCACCCAGCCCAGCGAGCTGTGCACTTCGGCGAGCGTCGGGTCGAGCGCCAGCGCCTGGCGGGCGTACCGTTTCGCCAGCTCGAATCCCTCCCGCACCGGGGCGCCGCGGTAGTCGACCTGGAGGGCATAGGCGTCCGCCAGTCCCGCGTACGCCAGGGCGTAGCGCGGATCCGCCACGATCGCCTGCTCGAAGTATTTGATCGCTTCCGCCGCCCCCGTGAGGGAGCGCTTGCTCCAGCTGTATCGTCCCTTCAGGTAGAGCCCGTACGCCTCGAGGCTCTCCGTGTGCTGGGTGGGTGCCGGCTCGGCCAGATCGGCGAGATAGGTGGCGCGCAGCGTAGTGACGATCGTGTGGGCGATGTCGTCCTGGATCGCGAACACGTCGCCCACCGGGCGGTCGTAGCGCTCCGACCAGAGCTGCCGGCCGTCATCGGTGGCCGTGAGGCTCGCCGTGACGCGCAACCGATCGCCCGCCTGCCGCACCGTCCCCTCCAGCACCGCGGACACGCCGAGCAACGCTCCGGTGGCGCGCACGTCCTGAGGCTTCCCCTTGAGCGCGAACACGGACGTGCGGGAGGCGACCCGGAGCCCTTCGACCTTGGTGAGGGCATTGATCAACTCGTCGGTGATCCCGTCGCTCAGGTACTCGGTGCCGGGCTCGGGGCTCGCATTGGCGAACGGGAGCACCGCGATGAAACGCGCCAGGCCGAACGGCGCCCGCGGTGCCGCGTCCCGGCCGTCCTGCAGCGCCGCCATCACCTCGGCGCCCGTCCCGAAGCGCTCGGCCGGATTCTTGGCCAGGAGACGCATCACGGCCTCCTCCACGGCCGGCGGCGTGTCGGGGCGCGCGGCCCGCAACGGCCGGGGGCGCTCGGCCACATGACGGGCGAGAATGCGCCGCGCATTGGGGCCCGTGAAGGGCGGCTGGCCGGCCAGCATTTCGTAGAGCATGCAGCCCAGGCTGTAGAGGTCGCTCCGGGCGCTCAACTCCCCCTCGGCGCTCGCCTGCTCGGGACTCATGTACTCGGGTGTGCCGATGGCGAGCCCGCGCTCCGTGATCGGCTCGCCTCCGCCGGCCTCCGCGATCGCCCGGGCGATGCCGAAATCGGCTACCACCGCGTGATCGTCGGACAGGAGGATGTTCTCGGGCTTCACGTCGCGATGGATGAATCCCTGGCGGTGCGCGAAATCGAGCGCGGCCGCCACCTCGCGCGCGATGCGCACCGCGTCCCGCACCGGGAGCTGATGCTCGCGGTCCAGGCGCTGCCGCAACGACTCGCCGGTGATGTATGGCGTGATGTAGTACAGCAGTCCCGCTGCTTCCCCCGAATCGATGAACGGCAGAATGTGCGGATGCGACAGCTGCGCCGCGATCGCGATCTCCCGGGAGAACCGCTCCTTGCCCAGCTGGGACCCGAGATCCGGGCGCAGCACCTTCACCGCGACCGGTCGCCGATGCTTGCGGTCTTCCGCCAGATAGACGGTGGCGGCGCCGCCGCGGCCCAGCTCGCGCTCCAGCGTGTAGCGCTCGGCGAGGGCGGCCGTCAGGGGTCCTGGTGCGTCAGACATACGTAAGGATGATACAGCCGCGCCGGGCTCGGGGAACTCGCCGTCCGGTCGCCGGGTTCAAGCAGGTGATGACCGCCCGCACGGTTCACCGTCGCGGGCGTGTTCTTTCGATGGAACATGAGGAGTTGAATGACGATGACGCATACGATCGAAACCACCGACCACCCGCCATTGACCACCGATT
>DATGDT010000382.1:0-3086 GCA_035310725.1 Gemmatimonadales bacterium | reverse complement strand
ATCGCCACGTCCGCGGAATCGCCGGGCGCGAGCGCGAGCGGGTAGGCGAGTACCGCCGACGCAGCACCGGACGTATCACGGACCGCGCTCGCAGTGGGCGGGATCCCCTGCCGCAGGCGCTCCCCGATTTCTCCCTGGTCGAACGTGGTGGCACCGACGCGCGCCGGAGCGCGCAGCGGAATGACCCGGCGATCGCCGTTCACCACGAGCGCGCTCCCGGTCCAGCGGATCGAATCGATGCGGGCTGTTCCGCCGGGTGTCCCGAGGAACTGCCAGGGCGGATTCACCTGGAACGGCCGGATTGCTACGTACAACGTCGGCCGGCGTGCCGTGGACCCGCGGTTGGTCACCCGGTACCGCACGACGAGCGAGGGACGCTCGGCCGGCCCGGCGATCCACCCGGTGATGGCGAGGCGCAGCGCCCCTCTCCGCGGCGTGGTCCATTCGACCGAGGGAACGGGGAGGTAGCCGTCCTCCAGGCGCACGCTGCGGGTGACGTCATGCCAGGTGACGAGACCGCTGTCCTCCAGGAACGGCTCGAGCGAAAACGCGCCCGCCCCTGCGTCCACGGCTCCGTCTTCGTTGAGCAGCGCTTTGGCGCGCGACCCGTCCGATCCGATGATCGTCCAGTAGGCGCGCTGCCCCAGGAACGCTCGGGGATACGTGCCCGGGGCGGCCGTGCGGGCGACGCTCGCGAAGAACGCGTTGCGCGAGGCGCCGAACTCGAGCGGCTGCACGGTGACCTCGCGCAGCCCGACCCCGTGCGCGCCGATGGAGCGACACACCAACCGGACGTAGCGCGACTCGCTGTCGGGGAGGTACAGATGGTGCGTGCCCCCCACCCCGGTCTGGACGCGCCGCACCAGATGCCAGGTACGGCGGTCGTTCGACAGCAGCACATCGTAGTCGCGCGCCTCGCGTCCCGGCTCCCACGCCAGCGAGAGTCCGCCGAACTCCCTCGGCCGGCCGAAATCGAGCGTGACGGCGACCGGTCTGAGGGAAACGCCGGCGCGCCACGCGGTGGTCGAGTCCCCATCCACCAGCGCCGCGGCCGCATGGCCGGCGAGCGCGGCGTCGGCGCTCGCGACCGGCGTCCCCAAGTACGGTCCCAGGTCCGCCAGCGGCGTCAACTCCAGATCGTCGAACCACACCGACCCCGAGCCGCCGCCCCGTCCCGCCGTGATCACCAGCTCGAGCGCGGCGAGATGGGTCAGCTCGCCCCCACCGCGCGGTCCCCAGGCGAACGCGATCTGCCGCTTCCGAATCGTGATGCGATGCCAACCTCCATCGAAGGCGCGGTCGCGCTCGGTATACCACCACACGTTCTCGGCGGTCGAGTCGATGAGCTTGAACTCGAGCGTATTCGGCGGCGCGGATCCCTTCATCCAGAAGGAAAAGGCGTAGTTCGTCGGCAGGTCGATCGGGAGGGCACGGCGCGCGATGGCGTAGCCCCCGCCTGCCGCGAAGGCGAAATCGAGGCGCAAGGCGCGACCACGGCGCCCGGGATCGCTGTGCAGCGACATGCGCACGCCGTCTGCGGGATGCGCGCTCCAGGCGGTGATGCGCTCGAAGTCGTCCAGCCGCCGCGGGGCGAGCGAATCCTGCGGCAGCGCCAGCGCGAACGCGAGCGCGACGGACGCGATCACCCCTTCACGCTCCCGGCCATGATGCCCTGGATGTAGTAGCGCTGCAGGAAGAGGAAGCAGAGGAACACCGGCAACACGGTCACGACCGCGCCTGCCATCATCATCTCGGTGTCCTGCACGTGCTCGCCCGCGAGATTGGCGAGCGCCACGGGCAGCGTGTAGCGCGCGTCGTCGCTGAGCACGATGAGCGGCCACATGAAGTCGTTCCAGGCGGACAGGAACGTGAACACGCCGAGGGTGACGAGGACGGGGGCGATGGTGGGCAGGACGACCGAGCGAAAGATCCGCAGCTCGCCGGCGCCATCGAGTCGCGCGGCATCCAGCAAATCGTCGGGAATCGAGAGCGCGTACTGGCGCACCAGGAACACGCCGTAGATCGGGGCCAGCACGGGGATCATGGCGCCGAACAGCGTGTTGATGAGGCCGAGCTCGCGCAGCTCGAGGAACATCGGCAGCATCGCGACCTGGCCCGGCACGACCATGCCGGCGAGCAGGATGCGGAACAGCCCGTCGCGGCCGCGAAACCGGAGCTTGGCGAACCCATAGCCCGCCATGGCCGTGATCAGCACACCGAGCAGCGTGCCGCCCACCGAGATGATCACGCTGTTGGCGAAGTAGCGGCCGATGCTCTGACTCGTGAACAGGGCGCGATAGTGCTCGAGCGTGGGCGCATGCGGCAGCAGCGGCGGGGGCGACGAGTTCGCCTCGCCCGTCTGCATGAACGACGCCGATACCATCCACAGGAGCGGCGTGGCCGCCAGCGTCGCCGCCACGAGCAACAATCCATGCAGACCGATCGTCCGGAGCCGGGGCTTCACGCGGGTCGCTCCCGGCGCAGCCACAGCTGGACCAGTGTCCCGGCCAGGGTGAGCAGGAACAGCACCATCGCCACGGCGGCGGCGAATCCCAGGCGCCACCAGCGGAACCCCTGCTCGTACATGTAGAGCACCAGGGTGAGCGTGCTCTTGAGCGGCCCTCCCTGCGTCATGACGTACGGCTCGCTGAAGATCTGGAACGCCGCGATCATCGTGACGACGCCCACGAACACCATCGTGGGTCCGAGCATGGGAAGCGTCACGTGCCGGAAGCGCCCCCACGACCCGGCGCCGTCCAGGTCGGCCGCCTCGTACAGCTCGCCGGGGATCGTCTGCAGCCCCGCGAGGAAGATCAGCATGTTGTAGCCGAAGTTCTTCCACACCGACATGAGGATGATGGCCGGCATTGCCCAGTGCGGGTCGCCGAGCCAGTCGATGGGACCGATCCCCACGCCGCCGAGCAGCGCGTTGAGGAGTCCGTACTGCGGATGGTAGATGTAACGCCACACCAGGGCCACGGCGACGAGCGTGGTGACCCAGGGCGCGAAGAACGCGCTCCGGAAGAACGGCTTCCATCGCACGGCCTTGGAATTCACCGCGAGCGCGGCGGCCAGGGAGACGACCA
>DATGDT010000381.1:0-4637 GCA_035310725.1 Gemmatimonadales bacterium | reverse complement strand
GATCGACGCCGGCGAGCCTGGCCGCCACCGCCTGGGCCAGGAGGCCGGGCTCGCCGCTCGTTCGCAGGACGAAGTAACTGGCCCACCGGGGCCGCTGCGGATACGGCCAGTAGATCTCCGGCTGTGTCGGCACACCGGGCGTGAACGGAGGAATGTCCGCCACGACTCCCACGATTTCGACCGCACGATCGCCGTTCCGCTCCCGAACGCGCCGCCCGACGGGATCGGCGATCCCGAAGAGCCGCCGCGCCATGGTCTCGTTGATCAGCGCGACGGGCGGAGCCCCCGCGCGGTCAGCCGCAGCGAAGAACCGGCCGCGCCGCAGTCGTACGCCGAGCGTCGGAAAGTAGGTCGCGCTCATATCGTACCAGCGGGCTGCCAGGAAAAGCTTCCCGTCTACTCCAGCTCCATCCGGCGCGAACTCGCCGGTTTCCTCACCGCCGAACAGCGCCCCACTGGATACCATCCCCACTCCGGTCACCCCGGGGAGGCTGCGCAGCTCACCTTCCACGCGCGCGAAAAGGGTCGCGACGCTCGGAGCGTCCTTGTACGTGCCTGGCGAGGCGAGGGTCCAGAACGTGAGCAGGTGGGCGCGTTCGAAACCGGGCTGCCACCTGAGCAGTGTGGTGAAACTGCGCGCCAGCAGGCCGGCGCCGATCGCCAGCAGGAACGCCGTGGCCACTTCGAACACCACCAGCCCCCCTCGTACGCCGAGCGCCGAGCGCCACCCTGTCGGCTGGCCCTGTTTGAGGGCCCTGGTGAGGTCCAGGCGCATCGCACGCATTGCCGGTACAAGCGGTGCGAGCGTCCCGACGGCGATGGTGAGGAACAGGGTGAATACGAGCACACGCCCGTCCAGACCGACGTGCGTCACCCGGGGCAGGCCGTTGGGCATCAATCGCAGCAGCCCCTCAGCGGCCCATGCGGCGACGACCAAGCCGACCACTCCGCCGACGGCGGCGAGCACGAAGCCCTCCGCGGCGACCAGCCGGAACAGCGCGGACCGGCTCGCCCCGATCGCCGCGCGCACGGCCAACTCCCGCTCTCGCGCGGCCCCCCGCGCCACGAGCAGGTTGGTCACGTTGGCGCCCGCGACCACCAGGAGAATCACGACCGCGGCCATGAACACGAGCAAGGTGGGGCGCACCGGCCCGACCACCCGGTCCAGCAGCGGCACGACCCGCGCACTCCAATCGCGGTTCGTTTCGGGGTGGCTCACAGCGAGCTCCTGCTGGATCGCCTGCAGCTCGCCCTGCGCCGTCGCGAGGCTGACGCCCGGAGCCAACCGGCCGAACGTCTCGAAGCCCCGCCACCGCCGGTTCTCCTCATCCAGGGGATCGAACGGCAACGGAACCCAGACCTGGACCATGGAGAAGCGTGGGATGTCGGCTTCCGCCCCGAGGACGCCCACGATCTCGTAGCTCTCTCCGTCGAGCAGGATCGCGCGGCCGAGCACCTCGCGACTCCCGGCGAATCGGCTCTGCCAGAATCCGGCGCTCAGCACCGCGACATGCCGACCGGATGGTGTCAGGTCCTCCGGCGTGAACGTCCGCCCGAGCACCGGCGTCACGCGCAGCGTGCGGAACAACCCCGGGGTCGCAAGGCCGCCACCGACCCCCTGGCTCCCGGATTCGGTACGCATCGAGAAGGACCACGTCCGGCCGAGACCGATCGACGTCAGCGCATGGGTCCTGCGCGACCAGTCCTCGACGTTCGGCGGCGAGGCGACACAGAAGCCCTCCACGGACGGATTCGTTTCACACAGTGCCACGAGGCGATCCGCCTCGGGGAACGGCAGCGGTCGCAGCAGCACCCGATCGACGATGCCGAACATCGCCGCGGCGGCCCCGCTGCCGAGCGCGAGGGTCAGCACGGCGACGATGGTGAAGCCCGGGCGGCGCAGCAGCTGGCGAAATGCGAAACGGAAGTCGGCGGTCAGACTGTTCACGATGTCCTAGCCGAGAGGTGCACGCCCGGGAGAAGCAACTTACGGACCGCCTGGCGGCTGTCGCGAAGTCGCTGCGAGCGAGTGCATTGCCTGCTCTGGAGCGTGGTTCGAGCGCGCGCTTCTGGGATGCACCGTTCCACTACCGGACACCTTCCCGCATAAGAAAAGTCTGAAGGTCGGCGTCAGCGATACAGGCGGGGATTGCCCAATACGAGGGCGCCATGCCCCCGCCGGCGCGCGAGGCGGAACGTCACCTCCCGCGCCGAACGCGTCTCCAGAACGATGCGTTGAGGAGGATGCCCGGCCGTCACCTGGTACAGGCCGACCGCCCGTCCATCCAGCAGCACGGCCAGGGCCGCCTCGCCCACCGAGCCCCGGGCCAGTCCGAGATCGAACGCCACGACGCGTCCTCCGGTGGTCGCGTAGCGCAGCGCCGCGCCGGTGCGCATCAATGCGATCGCCCACGGGTACCCCGTGCCGCCTCCGCGTCCGTCGAGCCACACGAGCGAGTCTCCCCGCTCCAGGCGGCTCGCCCGGGAACCGACCGCCGACAGCGGCCGCTGCTGAGCGAGCAGGATGTATCCTGGCGCCGTATCGAACTGAAAGAAGTCGAGACTGCGCAGGTGGGCGATCTCGTAGTCGAGCAGACCGGCCCGGCCCCAGCCCCAGTGGCATTGCATGATGGTGTACGCGGTCGAATCGGCGCAGCGGAAGCCTTTCCGGAACGCGTCGGGGTGCGGCAGGCCGAACGTGTGCCCCAGCTCGTGGGCGACCGTGCCGCGGTAGGTGGACCCCGAGCACCACCAGGCGGTGGCGATCGTGGAATCCGCCTTGCCGTGCGCGACCTCGGGACACACGCCCGCCTCGACCCCGCCCACACTCGAGTCGCCGATCACGGCGAGACCGCCCCAGTTCCCCTTGTCCACCCGCCCCGCGTCCGCGGTGCTGTCGATCCCCCCGTTCTCGGAATCGGACCCCGCCCAGGCCCCGGCGCCGTGCGTCAGGAACAACAGCTTGAACTTCACCCGCTGGTTCCAGGGCCAGCCGTAGTCGGCGAACTCCCGCTGCAGCAGCGGCCACCACGCCTGGAAGCTGTCGGCCGCGAACTCCGCGAAGGTGTACCGGCTCACCTGTACGACGAGCGGCTCGGCCACGAAGGTGCGGCCGCCCAGCACCTCGCCGTACCAGCGGCGCACGTCTTCCATCACGCGGGCATGATAGACGACGCCGCTCATGGGGAACGACAGATCGCGCGGCACCAGATAGACGGGCATCACCCGCGCGGGCTCCTGCGCCGCGGCGTTACAGACCCACAGCGCGGCGCAAACGGCGAGCAGCGGCGTTCGCTTTGACACGGATCTCCTCGAGATCGGCGGTGAGCAGGCGGCCACTCCGCACGACGATGCGGCCATCCACCACGACATGACGTACGTCGGCGGCGCGGGCGGCGTAGACGAGGCGCGAAGCGAGGTCGGCGTCGGCCGGCTGGCCGTGCGGGCCGGAGAGATCGACGGCCACGAGATCGGCGCGTTTCCCCACTTCGATCGAGCCGATCTCGTGCTCCAGTCCGAGCGCCCGCGCCCCGCCCAGGGTGGCGAGCTCGAGCACCTTCGCCGCGGGCAGCGCGTCGGGACCCAGACGCGGCTTCTGGATCAGCGCGGCGAGCCGCATCTCCTCGAATCCGTCGAGTCGGTTGTTGCACGGCGCCCCGTCGGCACCCAGCGCCACGTGACAGCCGGCGGCGAGCATTTCCGGGATGGGGGCGATCCCGCTCCCGAGCTTCAGGTTGGAGCTGGGACAGTGCACCACATTCGTCCCCGCACGCGCCATCTGCCCGATTGACTCCCGATCGACCCAGACACAATGGGCGAGCGCGGTGCGCGGTCCGGCGATCCCCATGGAATCGAGGTAGGCGATCTCGTCCTGGCCGGTGGCGCGCTTGACGAGCTCCAGCTCGACGGGGGTCTCGGCTGCATGGGTGTGGACCATGGCGCCGGCGCGCTCCGCCGCATCACTCACCGCCCGCAGCAGCGGGCCGGTGCAGCTCGGCGCGAAGCGCGGGGCGAAGCAGTAACGCAAGCGGCCGTGCGCCGCGCCGTGCCAGCGCGCGCAGAGGTCCGCCGCCTCCTGGAGCGCGCGGCCGGCGGGCTCGAACAGCCCGGCGGAATTCGTCTCCGCATCCATGAGACACTTCCCCGCCGTGGCGCGCAGGCCGATCTCCTCGAGCGCGCGGAAGGCGGCATCGGTGTGCCGCACCGTCTCCATGTCGAGGATGGCGGTGGTGCCGCCCAGCAGCAGCTCGGCGGCGCCGAGCATGGCCGACCAGTAGACCGTATCCGGGGTGTGGGCGGCCTCGAGCGGCCAGATGCGTTTCGCCAGCCAGTCTTCCAGGGTGAGGTCGTCGGCGAGCCCGCGGAACAGCGTCTGACACAGGTGGATGTGGGCCTGGACCAGGCCGGGGATGAGAATCAGGCCGGAGCAGTCCAGCTCACGTCCATCCGCGCGCCGGCGGCTGGCGCGGCGCCGCACGGCGACGATCCTGCCGTCACGGACCTCGACATCGGCGTCGAGCGTCCGGCGCGCCGCGTCCATGGTCACGACACGGGCACCGGTGAGCCACAGCGATCGACTGGGAGGTACTGGCACGGGCGTTCAATATCCCCGCATGGGCAGTGAGCGCCAGCGGGAA
>DATGDT010000380.1:0-5825 GCA_035310725.1 Gemmatimonadales bacterium | reverse complement strand
TGACCTCGAAGCCGACGTGGAGTACCGCCCTGGACTCGCCGACCGCGCCCGGCGCTTCCTGTTCGCTCACGTCACCATCTTCTACCTGGGATCGATCGGACTCGTCACCGGCGCCCTGCTGGCGCTGGCCGTGGCATACGTCCGGGCGCAGGGTGGCTCCCTATGGACCCAGGCCGGGATCGCGGCGCTGCTGCTGTTACCCGCCAGCGAGTTCGCCATCGCCTTCGTCCAGCGCTTGGTCGCGCATCTCGTCACGCCGCGGCGCTTGCCCCGCCTCGACTTCCAGGCCGGCGTGCCCGAAGACGCGCGGACCATGGTCGTGGTACCCACCCTGCTCACCAGCGTGGCCGGGGTGGCCGAGCTGCTGGAGCACGTGGAGGTCCTGGCGCTCGGAAACGTCGACCCCCGCATTCACTTCGCCATCCTCGGCGACTTCGCCGACGCCGCTACGGCCGGGCTGCCAGGCGACGAGGAGATCCTGAACGCCGCCCGGGCCGGGATACACGACCTGAACGCCCGCCACGGACACGGCCGTGACGACCGGTTCCACCTGTTCCATCGTGCGCGCCAGTGGAACCCCGGGGAGGGGGCGTGGATCGGCTGGGAGCGCAAGCGCGGCAAGCTCGAGGAGTTCAACCGCCTGCTGCGCGGCGCCACCGACACGAGCTACCGCCTCCATGTGGGTGACCCCGCGGTGCTGCCCAGCATCCGCTATTGCCTCACCCTGGACAGCGACACCCAGCTGCCGTTGCATGCGGCCCGGAAGCTCATCGGCATCATTGCCCATCCCTTGAACCGTCCGGTCTTCGATTCCCGGCTGCGCCGCGTCACCCGGGGATACGGCATCCTGCAGCCTCGGGTCAGCGTGACGATGGCAAGCGCCGCCGGATCGCTGTTCGCCCGACTGTACGCCGGGCACACGGGCGTCGATCCCTACACCACCGCGGTCTCGGACACGTATCAGGATCTGTTCCAGGAGGGGATCTTCACGGGCAAGGGCCTTTACGACGTCGATGCCTTCATGGCATCGCTCGACGGCCGGATCCCCGAGAACGCCTTGCTGTCGCACGATCTGTTCGAAGGGCTGCACGCCCGCGCCGCCCTGGTGACGGACGTCGAAGTGGTCGACGATTACCCCGCCAGCGTGCTCGCGCATGCGCGGCGCCAGCATCGCTGGGCGCGCGGCGACTGGCAGATCCTGTTCTGGCTGTTCCCTCTGGTCCCGACCCGCAGGGGCGTGGAGCGCAACAGTCTCCCCGTCATTTCCCGCTGGAAGATCTTCGACAACCTGCGGCGCACGCTGGTAGCCCCCGCCACCGTGGCCGCTCTGGCGCTCGCCTGGCTGGTGCTGCCGGGAAGCCCGTTGGCCTGGACCATCGGAGTGCTCGCCGCTATCGCCTTTCCACTATACCCGCTCGCCGTACGGCTCGGCGCGGGCCCCGCCCCGCAGCAGCCCCGGGGCGTGTTCCTGCGGATTCTCGCCGACGACGTGAAGGCCGCCGGCGCCCAGACGTTGCTCCAGATCACCTTCCTCGCCTACCACGCCTACGAGATGGCCCATGCCGTCGCGCTCACGCTCGTACGCCTCGTCCTGACGCAGCGCCGCCTCCTCGAGTGGGAAACCGCGGCGTCGTCCGCTGCCCGGGCCGCGGGGCTCAGCCTTCGGGCCGGCGCGCTCCTGTTCCTCGTGGAGATGGCGGCCAGCCCCTTCATCGCTCTGATCCTGCTCGTCCTCATCGTCACTGCCCGGCCGAGCAGCCTCCCGGTGGCGGGCCCGCTGCTGGTCGTGTGGGTGGCCGCGCCGCTGGTGGCGTACTGGCTCAGCCGGCCGGTGTCGCTCGAGCGTCACGCTCTTGCCCCGGAAGACCGCCGCCTGCTCCGACTCATCGCCCGCAGGACCTGGCGGTACTTCGAGACGTTCATGGGCGCCGCAGATCATGACCTCCCCGCCGACAACTTCCAGGAAACGCCCGTACCGGTGCCGACGGTCGCCCACCGCACGTCCCCCACGAACATCGGCATGGGTCTCCTCGCGGCGCTGGCGGCGCACGACTTCGGTTTCATCGGCACCGGCGAGCTGATCCAGCGGCTCGAAGCGACGCTCTCCACGATGGAGCGGCTGGATCGTTTCGAGGGGCATCTGCTCAACTGGTACGACACGACGACGCTGGCGCCGCTCGCGCCCCGTTATGTCTCGACCGTGGACAGTGGGAACCTCGCCGCCGCGCTCCTGGCCCTGGCAGAAGGCCTGCAACGGCTGGCCGGCGAGCCCCGGTCGGCCGCCCGGATCTGCGACGGCCTGGCCGACACGGCGGAACTGGCGCGGCAGTCCTTGAAGCGCTTGGCCGACACGCCCACCGCGCCCCGGAACGGGACGGCCGGCCTGGCCGCCACCGTCTCGTCCATCGCTGGCGCGTTGGAGGATGCCGAGGACGCCGAGGGGAAGCTGGCGCTCGCTGCTGCGCTGGGCCCGTCGCTCTCCGAGGCGATCGCGCGGTTCGAGGGCGAGACCGAACCGTCCCCCGACCGGTCCGAGGCGATCTATTGGTCACAGGCATTAGCGACGGGGCTGATGGCGTCGCCTCAAGACCCGGTTGGATTCGCAACGCGGCTCGAGACGTTGGCGCGGCGCGCCGTTGCGTTCGTCGACGGCATGAGCTTCGACTTCCTCTACGACTGGCAGCGCCAGATCTTCGCCACTGGCTATCGTCTCGAAGACGCGCAAGGCTCAGGCCGTCTCGATCCTTCCTTCTATGATCTGTTGGCGTCCGAGGCTCGCCTGGCCAGCTTCGTCGCCATCGCCAAAGGCGATGTCCCCGACGATCACTGGTTCCACCTGGGGCGGTTGCTGACGAGCGTGGACGGCGCCCCCACCCTGCTGTCGTGGAGCGCCAGTCTTTTCGAATACCTCATGCCCCTCCTCGTGATGAAGAGCTACCCAGGTACCCTCCTCGACCAGTCGTGCCGCATGGCCGTGCACCGGCAGATCGAATACGGGAGGCAACAGGGCGTACCCTGGGGAATCTCGGAGTCGGCCTTCAATGTCGTCGACCACCACGGGACCTATCAGTACAAGGCGTTCGGCGTTCCCGGCCTCGGGCTGAAACGAGGCCTGGGCGACGAGCTGGTGGTGGCCCCCTACGCCACGGCGCTCGCCGCGATGGTCGACCCGGAGCGGGCTGCCCACAACTTCCGGCGCCTCGCCCGGGAAGGGCTGGAAGGCCCGTACGGGTTCTACGAAGCGATCGACTACACGCACCGAAAGACGGACGACGGTGAGAACCCAAGCGAGCCTCGACCCCATAGCTCCCGCGGGACCGTCGTGCGGGCCTTCATGGCCCATCATCAGGGGATGAGTCTGGTGGCGCTGGCCAATGCACTGCTCGACTCCCCGATGGTGCAGCGCCTCCACGCCGATCCCCGAGTGCAAGCCACCGCGCTGCTGCTACAGGAGCGCGTGCCGCGCCACACACCGATCACGCAGCCTCGGCCCGCCGAGGAGACGCGGGTGGCGGCACCGGCCGCCGCCGTGGCGGTGCGGCGGTTCCGGTCGCCCCACACGCGCTACCCGCACGCGCAGTTCTTGTCGAACGGCGCCTACACCGCCGTCGTCACCAACGCGGGGGGCGGGGCCAGTTTCTGCCGCGGCAAGGTCGTCACCCGGTACCGCGAGGACTCGACCCGCGACCCGGGGAGCCAGTTCCTCTACCTGCGGGACGTGCGCAGCGGATCCGTCTGGTCCGCGGCCTATCATCCCACCGACCAGGAGCCGGAAGAGTATCTGGTCACCTTCCATGCCGAGCGCGCCGTATTCCGACGCCGTCACGGGGACATCGCGACGCAGCTCGACATCGCGGTCTCCACCGAGGACGACGTCGAAGTCCGGCGCCTCACCGTCACCAACCGGAGCGACCGGCCGCGCGAGCTCGAGGTCACGAGCTACGCCGAGATCGTCCTGGCCGCCGCCGCCGCGGATCTGGCCCACCCGGCCTTCAGCAACCTCTTCGTCGAAACGGAGTACCTGCCCGAGAGCGCCGCTCTGATCTGCGCGCGCCGGCCCCGCGCGCAGGATGATGCCGGCGTGTGGGCGGTTCACGTACTGAGCGTGGAAGGGCGAATGCAGGGGCCGGTAGAATGGGAAACCGACCGCTGGCGGTTCCTCGGCCGGGGCCGCAGCCCCGAAGATCCAGCCGCACTCGACGGACGTGCCTTGTCGGGCACCACGGGGGCCGTGCTCGATCCGATCGTCAGTCTTCGCCAGCGCATTCGCCTGGCCCCGGGCGGATTCGTGCGCCTCTCCTTCTCGACGGGCGTGGCGGTGAGCCGGGATGGCGCCCTCGCCATCGCCCACAAGTATCACGATCCCAGCGCCGCTGCGCGCACCTTCGCGCTGGCCTTTACCCAGGCGCAGAGCACGCTGCGGCACCTTGGCATCTCGAGCGACGATGCGCACCTCTTCGAGCGCCTCGCCTCCCGCGTGCTGTACGCCGACGCCTCGCTGCGCGCCGGGCCGGAGGTGTTCGGGCGCAACGTCCTGGGACAACCGGGGTTGTGGGCGCACGGGATCTCCGGAGATCTCCCCATCCTCCTGGTGCGCGTGGCCTCGGGCGCCGCCTTCCCCCTCGCGCTGCAGGTTCTCCAGGCACAGGAGTATTGGCGGCTCAAGGGGCTGAGCGCGGACGTGGTGATCGTCAACGAGGATCCGGCGGGCTACGCCGACGACATCCACGTGCAGCTGGCGGCGCTGCTCGACACCGGACCCTGGGGGGCATGGAAGCACCGGCCGGGTGGCGTGTACTTGTTGCGCGGCGACCGCATGACCGAGGATGAGCGGAGCCTGCTCGACAGCGTGGCGCGGGTGATCCTCGACGGCGCGCGCGGGGAGCTGTCGAGCCAGCTGGACCTGCCGTATCCCGAGCCACAATGGCGGCGGGAGCTGCCGCCGGCGCCCTCGCGCCCAGTGCTCCAGCCGGACACCCCGGAGATCGAGACGCCCGAGCTCACCTTCGCCAACGGGACGGGCGGCTTCGCGGCCGCCGGCCGCGAGTACGCAGTCGTGCTCGACGGTGACCAGGAAACACCGCACCCGTGGGTGAACGTCATGGCCAACCCCGGCTTTGGCACGGTGGTCTCGGCATCGGGCTCGGCCCATACGTGGGCGGAGAACAGCCGCGAGAACCGCCTCACCCCGTTCGCCAACGACCCCGTGACCGATCCCACGACCGAAGCGCTCTTCGTGAGGGACGAGGACGGGGGCGACGTCTGGTCCCCGACACCCGGACCGACACGACGGACATCGACGAGCGGCCGGTTCGTGATCCGGCACGCTGCCGGCGTTTCCCGCTTCACGCATGCCTCGCACGGGATTCTCCAGGAGCTCGCCGTCTTCGTGGACGCGCAGGACCCCGTGAAGTTCTCGCTCATCACCCTCACCAACCGGACCCGCCGCCGGCGGCGACTGAGCGTGTTCGCCTACAACGAATGGCGTCTCGGGCCGCCGCAACCCGGGGAACACCTCCATGTGATGACGGAGCGCGACGGGGAGACGGGCGCCGTCCTGGCCACGAACCCCTACAACCAGGACTTCGCGGGTCGGGTCGCCTTCGCGCACGCCAGCGACACGGCGCGCTCCGCCTCCGGGGATCGGCTCTCCTTCCTGGGACGGAACGGCTCCCTGGCGCGGCCCGCCGCGCTCCGCCAGCGCGAGTTGTCGGGTCAGTTCGGCGCGGGACTGGATCCGTGCGCGGCCCTGCAGGTCGAGATCGCCCTGGGTCCGGGGGAAAGTCGCCGCCTCGTTCTGATCCTGGGGCAGGGACGGGATCATG
>DATGDT010000379.1:0-6020 GCA_035310725.1 Gemmatimonadales bacterium | reverse complement strand
ATCGTCAAGCCCGCCGCCGAAGACGCGAGCGCCGGCCTCGACCGCGGCTCGGTGGTCACCGACCGCAAGGCACTGCGCGCCAAGATCGCGGCGATGACCGAGCAGTTCGACGAGGTGCTGGTGCAGCAGTACATCCCCGGGCGCGAGTTCAACGTCGGCTTCGTCGGTAGCCGCGTGCTCCCCGTCGCCGAAATCGACTTCACCGGCATGCCCGAGGGGAGCTGGCCGATCCTCACCTACGCCGCCAAGTGGCACACGGGGTCGGCGGAGGACCTGGGCAGCGTGCCGGTATGCCCGGCGCCCGTGTCCCAGCGGCTCGCCGACCGCCTGGTCCGCGTGGCCGACCTCGCCTGGCGCACGATGCAGGGCAAGGGCTACGGGCGGGTGGACCTGCGGGTGGACGATACCGGCCGCCCGTGGGTGCTCGAGGTGAACCCCAACCCCGACCTGAACGACGACGCCGGGCTGTCGCGCATGGCGTCCTCGGCGGGGTGGGATTACCCCGAGCTGATCCGCCGCATCGCCGAGGTGGCGCTGCGCGAGGCGCAGGGCGCGAAGGCCGCGCGTGAGCTGCTCGCTCCGTCCCGTCGAACGCGCGCACCGCGCACGCCTTGAGACGCTGGTACGCGACACCGGCCTCTTCCGGGAGGCCGAGGTCGCGACGGCGGTCGAGCTGCTGGACGAGGCGCTGGACGGCGACGACGACTATCGCTTCCTGGGGGCGTTCGACGGCCCCGAGCTGGTCGGATACGCCTGCTACGGTCCGACGCCCGACACGATCGGCACCTGGGACCTGTACTGGATCGCGGTGGACCGGAAGCGCCAGGGGACAGGCATCGGGACCCAGCTGGTCTCGGCCGTAGAGCGCCGGCTGATGGGTGAAGGCTGCCGGCTGATCGTCGTCGAGACATCCTCTCGGGCGGACTACGCGGCGACGCGGGGCTTCTACGAGGCCCGCGGCTACGGAAGGACCGCGACGATCCCTGGATACTACGCGCCGGGCGACGACCTGGTGATCTACTCGAAGGATCTGACGCATGGACATGACCTGGCAGGAACTGCTCCGTAAGCGCAGCATCGCCTCGCTCGAGGCACTGGCCGAACGGTTCGGGTCCGAGCACGTGGGCGATATCGAGCGTCTCAAGCAGGCCGCGGAGAACTTCGAGTTCCGCATCTCGCCCGCCATGGTGGACCTGATCCGCGAGCCGGGCGACCCCATCTGGCGCCAGTACGTCCCTACGGTTCAGGAGCTCGAGATCGAGGACGGGATCGTGGACTCGCTCGCCGAGGACGCCCACTCCCCCGTTCCCAACATCACCCACCGCTATCCGGACCGGGCGCTGTTCCTCGTCTCGCCGGTGTGCGCCGCCTACTGCCGCTTCTGCACCCGGCGCCGCAAGGTGGGCGATCCCGAGAAGATCCCGATGGCGCAGCTCGAATCGGCCTTCCAGTACCTGGCCCAGCACACCGAGATCCGGGACGTCATCATGTCGGGGGGCGATCCGCTGATGCTGTCCGACCGGCGGCTGGACGAGATCTGCGGCCGGCTGCGGGCGATCCCACACCTGGAAATCCTGCGCATCGGGAGCCGCGTTCCCTGCCACCTGCCGGAGCGCATCACCCCGGAGCTGTGCGCGACCCTGAAGCAGCATCACCCGCTCTACATCAATACGCACTTCAACCACCCCGACGAGCTGACGCCCGCGGCCGTCAGGGCACTCGGCATGCTGGCCGACGCCGGGATTCCCCTGGGGTGCCAGACGGTGCTGCTCAAGGGGATCAACGACGATCCGGCGGTGATGAAGCGCCTGATGCAGAAACTGCTCGCCGCCCGCGTGCGGCCCTACTACATCTATCAAGCCGACCAGGTCGCCGGGGCCGAGCACTTCCGCACGACCGTCGAGAAGGGCCTGGAGATCGTGCAGGCACTGCGCGGCTGGACCAGCGGACTCGCCGTGCCGCATTACGTGATCGACGCCCCCGGCGGTGGGGGCAAGATCCCGCTGCTGCCGGAGTACGTCCTGGCCATCGACGATGACCAGGTCGTGCTGCGCAACTATGCCGGGAAGACATTCGTGTACCAGCAGCCGCACGAGGCCGGGTCACCGGCACCCATACCGCTCGAATTCGAGCCGGTGCTCGCCGGCTGATCATGACCGCGAACCCCTGATTCCTCCGCCCGCTCCCGCAATCGGAGCGGGCGCCGTCTTTGTGCCACATTCTCGCAGGGAGAAACAGCGATGCGCCTCATCACGACGATCGTGCGGCCCGAGCGGCTGCCGGAGGTGAAGGCGGCGCTGTTCCGCGCCGGCGTCACCGGAATCACGCTGAGCCGGGTCACGGGCCACGGCGGCGAGCGCGAGGTGATCGAGCAGTACCGCGGCAGCACCGTCGTGGCCGAGTTCCACGAGAAGGTGAAGATCGAAATGGCCGTGTCCGAGCCGTTCGTCGAGCCGACCATCCAGGCCATCCTCTCCTCGGCCCGCACCGGTGAAGTGGGCGACGGGAAGATCTTCGTCCAGGCGCTGGAGCGGGTGATCCGGATCCGTACCGGAGAGGCCGACAACGCGGCGCTCACGGCGGTCAACGCGGATGAGGTCCAGCGGGCGGCCATCGAGGCCCAGGCCGGCGAGCCATGAGCCAGGTCGCGCAGATCTCGAGCGGCGATACCGCGTGGGTCCTCACCTCGAGCGCCCTCGTGCTCCTCATGACCGTTGGCCTGGCGCTGTTCTACGGCGGCCTGGTCCGGTCCAAGAACGCGCTCAACACGATGATGATGAGCGTCGTGGCGCTCGGCGTCATCGGCGTCCAGTGGGTCCTGTTCGGCTACTCCCTGGCCTTTGCCCCGGGTAACGCCTGGCTCGGCGGCCTGGCCTGGCTCGGATTCTCCGGCGTCGGGCTCGACCCGAACCCGACCTACGCGGCGACGATTCCACAGCAGGCGCACGCGGTGTTCCAGGCGATGTTCGCCATCATCACCCCCGCCCTGATCTCGGGTGCGATCGTCGAGCGGATGCGGTTCCGCGCCTACGTCGCGTTCCTCGCGTTGTGGGCCACCCTGGTGTACGTCCCGCTGGCCCACTGGGTCTGGGGTGCGGGCGGCTGGCTCCAGAGACTGGGCGCGCTCGATTTCGCCGGCGGGACCGTGGTGCACATCAGCGCGGGCGTGTCGGCCCTGGTGGCGGCGCGGCTGCTCGGGCCCCGGCGAGGATTCCGGCGCACCCCGCTCGTCCCCCACAACGTCCCGCTCGTGCTGCTCGGGGCGGGGATCCTGTGGTTCGGGTGGTTCGGGTTCAACGCCGGATCGGCGCTCGCGGCCAACGGCATCGCCGTGCTCGCCTTCGTCAACACCAACAGCGCCGCTGCCGCGGCACTGGTCACCTGGGCGGCCTTGGACGGGTTGCGCAGCGGCAAGGTCACCGCCGTGGGCGCGGCCACGGGCGCCGTCGTCGGACTCGTCGGCATCACCCCGGCGGCCGGCTACGTGACACCCCGCGCCGCCCTGGCGATCGGCGCCCTCTGCGCCGTGGTGAGCTATTTCGCCATGCAACGGCGCTCCCGCAGCGGGCTCGATGACTCCCTCGACGTCTTCTCGTGCCATGGACTCGCCGGCGTCGGGGGAGCGCTGCTCACCGGCGTCTTCGCCAGCAGGGGGGCCAACTCCGGAGGAGCCGACGGCCTGCTGGCCGGGAACTCAGCCCAACTCGGCATCCAGGCCATCGCCGTCCTGGCCGCCGCCGGTCTCGCAGCCCTGGGCACGACGGTGATCTTCTGGGTGGTGCGTGTGGTGTTCGGCGTGCGGGCCGCGGTGCGGGACGAGATTGCCGGCATGGACCTCGCCGAGCACGGCGAGGAGGCCTACCTGGGCGCCGACCTGGGTGGTCTCACGGGCCCGGGGGTCTCGCTGGGTGAGGGGGTGGTGCTGCAGGCGCCCCCTCCGGGGAGCCCCCCTCAGCGAGCCGCTTGATGTGACCCCCCACAGCACCCGCAGGTGGATCGTCGAAACGATCCGGCCCGCGGCGCCGGCCCAGTAGCCTCAGGGGAGCTGCCAAATCTCCACCCGGTTCCCGCTCACCACCGGGATCAGCACCCGGTTCCGTTTGCCGTCATAGCCGATGTCGGCGGCGCCGGGCACGCCGCTGATGAGCCGGATCTCCTTGCCGGTTTCGTAGCTCGAGACCGTGGAATCGGTCGTGCTGGACACGAGAATCCTGTTCCCGGCCACCACGACGCCGTCGAACCCGCCCGCGCCGGTCGCGATGACGCTGGGGGCGCGATCCTCGGGCTTCCAGGCGAGCACCGATTTGCCACCGAGCTGGACGATGATGAACCGCCGCCCGACCGGGTCCAGCGTGATCCCGTTGGGCCACCCCAGCGAGTCGCCGCGCAGGGCGACCGTGACCGCCCGATCGGGCCCGATCCGGAAGATCCGGTCGGGGCCGCGGTGCAGCACGTTCCCCACGTCGTCGAACCGGATCCCCGTATCGGTGATGTAGAGGGCGCCCGACGGCGTCGCGGTGATGTCGTTCAGAAAGACGGCGGCGAGGGTGCTCAGGCTCACGCTGTCGAGCGGGGCGCCGGTCCGGGCGTCGAAGGCGCGCACCGCGTCGATGTCGGCTACCCAGAGCGTGTCCCCCGCGAGCGCCATACCCTTGGGGGCGTTCAGGACGACGCCGTTCTTCCCACCCTCGATGAACCGGAGGTTCACGACCGCTCCCTCCGGCGTCACGCGGCTGATGAAGCCGTTGCCGTCCTTCGCGGTCGCGCTGCCGTTGATGTTCGAGACGAAATAGACGTCCTGCGCGGAATCGTGCAGCACCGACTCGGGGCTCGAGAAGCCCGGGACCGCGCTCACCCGCGTCGCCGTCGGCGCGGGAGGGGGCGCAGGGGTCGCGGAATCCTGGGACGCGGGGGGACCCTTGTCGGTCGGCTTGCACGCCGCCAGCACGAGGCCGCAGCAGAGAAACCGGGCGAGCCTTGGCATCGTCGCACCTCCAGCCGTGGGCCTCATGGGAGCTGCCAGATCTCCACGCGATTCTGGGTAAACAGGGGGATCATCACGCGATTGCGCTTGGCGTCGTATCCGATGTCGGCGGGGCCCGCCACTCCGGTGATCACCTTTACCGGGTTGCCATTCTCGTAGGCCGAGACCGTAGAGTCGTTCCAGCTGGAGACGAGCAGCTTCGCGCCCGCCATCACGACGCCGTCGAACCCGCCCGGCCCCTGGCCGATCAGCGTCGGCGTCTTGTCGCCGAGCTTCCAGGAGAACACGGAAGGCCCGCCGAACGCCACGACGATGAAGCGGTTCCCCGTCGCATCCCAGGTGATGCCGTTGGGCCGTTGCAGCGAATCGCCCTCGGCCGCCACGCTCACCCGGCGGTTGGCCGTGATGCGGAAGATGCGGTCCGTTCCGGGATGGGTCACGGTGCCCGTGGAGTCGAACAGGATCCCCGTGTCGGTGATGTAGAGCGCGCCGTCGGGTCCGAACACGGCATCGTTCAGGAAGACCGCGCCCTGCGCGCGCAGATCCACCATGCCCAGGGGGCGGCCGGTCTTGGCGTTGAACGCGCGGACGGCGTCGATGTCGGTCACCCACAGCGTGTCGCCGTGCAGGGCGAGCCCCTTCGGCGCATTCAGCGTGACGCCGTTCTGCCCGGCTGCGATGAACCGCAGGGTTTCGATCCCACTGTCCGGCTTCACCCGGCTGATGAAACCGTTGTTGTCCTTGACGCTGGGGTTGCCGTTGACGTTCGAGACGAAGTACACGTCCTGCGCCGAGTCCCACAACACCGACTCCGGTGTCAGCACGCTATCCAGCTGGGCAACCTTGCGCGCCGCGGGGGGCGGAGGGGGCTGGGGTGGTTTCGGCTGCTCCTTCTTGCAAGCGGCCACGGCCGCCACGCAGAGCGCGGCGATCCCGAGCGTTCGCATGTCGATTTCTCCTGATCGGCGGTGGTTTTCGCCTTCTCGTTACCCGGCCGCGCCGGGGTGTTCCCGTCAGAGACGCTGCAGCATGGCCT
>DATGDT010000378.1:0-39589 GCA_035310725.1 Gemmatimonadales bacterium | reverse complement strand
GCAGGCATTCGCTCTGTACAAAACCAGCGATCCCGACAATTACAGGGCCGCCCGTGGTCTGCTGGAGTCACAGAAGTCCCGGTTCCCGCGGGCCGCGACGTCGCGTGACGCCGAAAGCCTCTACCTGCGGATCCAAGGGGTGCTCGCCCGTCAAGGCGATCCCGAAGCGGCCGAATCGGTGCGTGTCCGCGCGAACCCACCGGTGCCACCGGTGGCTCCTGTGCCTCCGACGGCGCCCAACCCGCCGACGCCCCCAAATGGCCGTCGGCACGTGACACAGACTGGTTGTCCGTCCGACGATCAATACGACGTACAGCTGACGGCGCTCAACGCGCTGCTCCAGATGGACGCGGAGTCCGCCGTGCCGATTCTGAAGCGGGTGCTGGCGCGCCGCGATCCCTGCAGCGCCGAGTTGCGGCGTAAGGCCGTGTTCATCCTGTCCCAGAAACGGACCGAGGGCACCGAAGACATTCTGCTCGATCTGGTCCGGAACGACCCGGATCCCGAAGTCCGCGAGCAGGCGGTGTTCTGGCTGTCACAGGTGGGGACCGAGCGGGCCGTGAGCGCGCTCGATTCGATCCTGCGCTCCTCCCCGGACCCGGAGCTTCAGAAGAAGGCGCTGTTCGCCCTCTCGCAGATCCATGGCCCGCGAGCGGGTCAGATCCTGCGCGACTACGCTCAGCGCAGCGACGCCCCCGGAGAAGTCCGCGAGCAGGCGATCTTCTGGCTGGGCCAGCAGCACAGCGATGAGAACGCGGCATTCCTGCGGGATCTGTACGCTCGCCTGACGGACGAGGATCTGAAGGACAAGGTCATCTTTTCGATCAGCCAGATGCACTCCGACGAGAATGCTCGCTGGATGCTCGACCTGGCGTTGAACGAGCGCGAGCCCGTCGAAATGCGCAAGAAGGCCCTGTTCTGGGCCGGGCAGACCGGTGCCGACATCGGCGGTCTCGTCGCTCTCTACGGCCGCACGACGAACGAGGAGATGAAAGACCAGCTCATCTTCGTCTATTCGCAGCGGCACGAGCCCGAGGCCGTGACCAAACTGATCGACATCGCCCTGCACGAAAGTGACCAGGATCTCCGAAAGAAGGCGGTGTTCTGGCTGGGCCAGTCACATGACCCACGCGCCCGTCAGGCGCTGCTCGACATCATCAACCAATGATCCCGCGCACTATCCTGGCAGCGGCCGCCCTGTGGCTCGGGGCGGCCGCCACGGCCCCGGCGCAGACCCTCGCGGCACGCATCGCCGCTGCACCCGATGGCGACGTCCGGCTCATGTATTCCTCCCGGCCCGACGTCTGGGGCAACGGCCGCAACGTCATTCAATGGAACTGTCGGGGAGGGAACTGCCGACAGCAGGCGGACGGCAACCTCTCCGATGTCGACGATGGCGACTGGCGCTCCACGTGCGACACGGGTCCCGTGCGGCTGACGCTGCGCGTGCGCGGCGGACGTGTCACCGCCCTCCACGCGGTGGTCGGCGGGGCCTGGCACCCCCGTTCCGATGTCACCGACCTGGGGCGCGTTCCGTCGGCCGAGGCGGCACGCTACCTCATCGCGCTGGCCCGCCAGTCCGGCGGCGACGTCGGCGGCCAGGCGGTCTTCGCCGCCACACTCGCCGACAGCGTCACGACCTGGCCGGATCTTCTGCGACTCGCCCGCGACCCCGATGTCCCGGGAGGAACACGCCGCTCAGCCGTCTTCTGGGTGTCGCAGGCCGCCGAAGCAGCCGCCACGCGGGGCCTCGACTCACTCGCGGGCGACGGCGGCGTCGATCGCGAGGTGCGCGAGCAGGCGGTCTTCGCCCTGTCGCAACGCCCGAAGGACGAGGGCGTTCCGGCCCTGATCCGTATCGCCACGACGCATACCGATCCCGAGATCCGGCGCCGGGCGATCTTCTGGTTGGGCCAGTCGAACGACCCCCGTGCGCTCGACCTGTTCGAAAACCTGCTGACCAGACCCTGACTCCGGGCGCCTTACCAATACCGGTTCGAATGTGTTCCCTTGAAAGCGAGGGAGATGTTCGGACCGGTATATTGCGCGGTCTCCCAATCCGGACGACCGATGCAGGTGAGTACGCGGCGTGTATACACCGGGCGGATCCTGAACCTGGATGTCGATACCGTCCGATTCCCCGACGGCTCCGAAGGGGAGCTGGAAATGATTCGCCATCCAGGAGCCGCCGCGGTGGTTCCGCTGGCGTCGGACCCGACGGGGCCTGACCCCGTGATCCTGATGATCCGCCAGTACCGCTATGCCGCCGGGGGCCCGGTGTGGGAAATCCCCGCTGGCCGGCTCGACCAGGGCGAGGCGCCGGAAGCATGCGCGCACAGAGAACTGCGCGAGGAGGCGGGAGTCACCGCGGGTCGGCTGGACCGGTTGACGACGATCTGGACCACGCCGGGGTTCACCGACGAGGCTATTCATTTGTTTCTCGCGCGGGACCTCAAGGCCGCGACGGCGGCCCGCGAGCCGGATGAGTTCATCGAAGTGGTCCCGCGCCCCCTGTCCGAGGTGCTGGCGGGGATTCGGGACGGGGAGATCCGCGACGGCAAGACGATCGCGGGCATCCTGTACGTGGCGGGATTCCGCCTTGGGATGTAATGACGCACTGTCCCCAGGAGAGGACGGGAATGGGACCGATATTATTGCCTAATGCCTTCCTTAATGGGATCTTAGGGTCGAGCCGGCCTGCGGTACGGTTCCTGCCCGGAACGCCGGGGCGCACTTGGAGGGGGGGGATATGCCGGTGACTACGACCAGGCTGGATCCGTCGCCGCGGGCGATCGAGCGCCAGACGCTCCACGAGCTGGACGATGCCCAAGTCGTCCAGCGGCACCTCAATGGCGACGCGCAGGCCTTCGGGATGCTGGTGGACCGCTACCAGGGCCGCCTGCTGAGCTTCGTCAACCGCACGATCGGAGACCGGGAACGCGCTGAGGACCTCGTCCAAGAGGTGTTCATCCGCGTATTTCGTCACCTTCATCGCTTCGACCAGACGAAGAAGTTCTCGACCTGGATCTACACTATCGCGTCGAACCTCGCGAAGAACGAGCTGCGCAACCGGAGCCGCAACCCGCTCGTCTTCTTCCAGACGATCAAGCGGAACTGGGAGGCCGACCACCGGCCGCTCCAGTTCGAAGATGCGACGGCCCGGCCCGACGACCTGTACCGCAAGCGGTTCCTCAAGGACGCCGTGGAACAGTGCGTGAGCCAGCTACCGGAGCATCACCGGGTGGTGTTCGTGCTGCGCGAGCTCGAGGGCAAGAGCTACGAAGAGATAGCTGAGATCACCGGCTGCAACCTTGGCACGGTGAAGAGCCGCCTCAACCGCGCGCGTAACAGTTTTGCACAGCTGATCGGGCCCCTGGTTTCCTGAGGCGGGACCCCCAGCCGCGCCGCCGGGTACGATTCAGCCGTCATGAATTGCCGGGAATTCCTCGCCCACTACACTGACTTCCGGGACGGGCTGATCAGCGCGCCCCGGGAGTCGCGTCAATTCGCCCGTCACCTGGCGAATTGTGCCGCCTGCCGGCGTTACGACGCGGCACTACGCCACGGTGTAGGTGCGCTGCAGGACGCTCCGAGTCACTCCCCGGATGAGCGTTTCCGGCACCGCCTCGATCGGAGCATCGCCGCGGAGCGGGTGCGTGCCGGGCGGCCACACATCCCTACCCGCCCGGCCCTTGCCGGCGCGCTGCTCGTCGCGGCGGCGGTGACTCTCGTCGTCTGGGAAAGCGTCCGGCGACACCCGGTGGAGCCATTGGCCCAGTCCCTCCCTCCGGTTCCCTTCCCGAAACCCGTGGCTCAGGCCGGCCTGCCGTTCGTGTCGTTTCAGGATCCGCGAACCGGGATCGCGACGGGCAATCCCTATCCGTACGGCACGGCGTTCGTCGAACCGGCGACCGCGCAGCGCTGACCGCCTCACTTTCTTCCCCTACGGGGCGGCGGTACCTTCCGTCGCTATGGCGCCGCTCTCCTTCGACGCGCTGTCTCGCGCGCTCAAGCGCGGAGAGCCGGAGGCCGTCTACTATCTCCACGGTGACGAGGCAGTCCTCAAAGACGAGGCGGTGAGCGCCCTGATCGAGCGCGCCGTCCCTCCCGAGTCACGCGATTTCAATCTGGACGTGCGGGCGGCTGCCGAGCTGGACGTGGAGGCGCTGCACCTGCTGCTCAACACGCCCCCGATGCTCGCGCAACGCCGGGCCGTCATCCTCCGCGGAGTCGAGCAGCTGCGCAAGAAATCCAAAGCGCGCGACGCGCTGCTGGCCTACCTCGAGCATCCCAGCCCCGAGACGCTCCTCGTGCTGGTACAGACCGACGCCGAGCCCCCAGAGGCGGACCTCGCCGCGCGATCGACCGCCGTCGCGGTGGAGCGGCTCCCGCCTGAGCGTGCGGCTCGTTGGGTGGTCCACGCCGCGGGACGGCTGCACCTCACGGTCGAGCCGGCCGCCGCCGACCTGCTGGTAGAATCGCTCGGCGCCGATCTCTCGGCGTTGCGCCAAGAGCTCGACAAGCTCGCGGTCCTGGTGATCGGCCGCCCGGTGGGGCCGTCGGACGTGGCCTCGCTGGTCGGCATCCGTCACGGGGAGACGCTGTACGACCTCATCGCCGCGACATTGACGCGGACGCCGGGCCGTGCGGCACGGATGGTCGATGGCGTGCTGGCGCAGTCCGGGATGTCCGGTGTCCGGATCCTCATGGCCCTGGGCTCGGCACTGGTGGGCACGGCCCTGGCCCGTGCCGAGCTGGACCGCGGCACCCCTCAGGGGCGCCTGGCCGACGCGGTGTTTCGTCACCTGCTCGCCACCCGCCCGTTCGGGCTGCGCAGCTACAAGATCGAATCGGCACAGTGGGCGGAGTGGGCAACGGTGTGGGATGCGGCCGACCTGCGCCACGCCCTGTCCCTCGCACTCGCCGCCGATCAGGCGCTGAAAAGCTCGGGTATTTCGGACGACGCCAGCGTCGTCCGGCAACTCGTGCTCTCGCTCGGCGTTCCGGCCCTGGAGGCCGCTTGAGGACCATGCGAGGGCTCGTCCCCATGACGGTGGTGATGGTGGGCCTCACGTCCGAGTTGCCGGGACAAGCGCCAACGCAACCCCAGTTCGAGCCGCGGCTGCAGTCGGCCATCACCCTGGCGCAGTCCGGCCGGGCCGATTCGGCACGAGCGCTGGTGCGCACGCTGATCGCGTCGCTGACCCCGCAGGACCCCCTCCTCCCTCAGGCCCTGTACGTGCAGGGCGGGATGCTCGCTCCCGATGCGAACGTGGCGGCGACGAGTCTGCAGCGGGTCGTGGTGGAATACGGCACCTCGCCCTGGGCGGACGACGCGCTCCTGCGCCTCGCACAGCTGTACGAGGCCCAGAACGATCCAGCGTCGGCGGTCCAGTCGGTGGAGCGCCTGCGCCGCGACTATCCCGACTCGCCCCTGCTCGCCCGGGCGGAGTTCGTCGGGGCACGCGCGGCCTTCGATCTTCGGGATGAAGCGCGCGGCTGCAACTTCCTGAGCGACGCCCGGAGCGGCACCGGGGACGACGTCGAGTTCCGGAATCAGGTCGCGTTTTACTCTGCCCGGTGCGCGGGAACGACACCCGTCGCCGCCCCCGTGGCGACCCCCACCCGCGCCGGTCGCTTCGCCGTGCAGGTCCTCGCCGGCAAGAGCGCGCCTCAGGTGGACGAGATGCTCACGCGGTTGAAAGGCCTGGGATATGCGGCTCACGTGGTGCGCGATTCTACGGGCTACCTGAAGGTCCGCGTGGGGCCCTACGTCTCGCGCGACGCCGCCCAGCGTGCCCAGACGCAGCTCAAGGCACGGCTCGGCGGGCAACCGTTCGTGGTGGAGGAGCCGTGAGCTCGCCGGTCGCCGACACACCGCTGATGCAGCAGTACCGGGAGATCAAGGCGCGGCACCCCCATACCATCCTGTTCTTCCGGATGGGCGACTTCTACGAAATGTTCGAGGACGACGCCAAGCTCGCGGCGCGGGAGCTCGGGCTCACGCTGACCTCGCGCAACAACGGCGGTGCCGTGGAAGTCCCGCTCGCCGGGGTCCCCGTCAAGGCAGCGACCGAGTACCTGCGCCGGCTGATCGCCAAGGGTCACCGTGTGGCCATCTGCGAGCAGGTCGAGGATCCGCGCCTCGCCAAGGGACTCGTGCGCCGCGAAGTGATCGAGACGGTGTCACCGGGGGCGGTGCTCGCCGACGACTGGCTGGAGCGCAACCGCAACAACTTCCTCGTGGCGCTCGCCGAGCGGGGCGACGCCGTCGGCCTCGCGGCCCTGGATCTGACGACGGGAGAGTTCGCGCTGGAGGTCGTGCCGCGCGAGGAGCTCGGCGCGGCGCTGGCGCGGTACGAGGCGGTGGAGCTGGTGGTCGCCGCCGGGGGAGCAGCCCCACGATCCGCCCCGGACTCGAGGATGGTGACCGAGCGGGAGGCGTGGGAATTCGACCCCGAGCTCGCCCGCGAGGATCTGGTACGCACGTTCGGACTCGTCTCCCTCGACGGACTGGGTGTCGAAGCGCAGGACGCCCCGGCTCTGGGGGCGGCTGGCGCCCTGCTCCGCTACGTGCGCGAGCTCAAGCCCGGCGGGCTGCCCCATCTGGCGCACCCCAAGCTGCTGCGGCGCGGCGACGTGCTCCCGCTGGACGAGATGACGCGTCGCAACCTCGAGATGGTGGAGCCGCTCCGAGCCGGAAGTCAGGGGGTGACGCTGCTCGAAACGATCGATCGCACGTTGACGCCTATGGGCGCCCGTCTGCTGCGACGCTGGCTGCTCGCGCCGCTGGTTGAGCCGGCGGCGATCAATGCCCGTCTCGATGCGGTCGGCGTCCTGTGCGGCGACGTGCGCGGGCGGGATCGCGTGCGCGAATCGCTCGAAGGGGTGCGCGACCTCGAGCGACTGGCGTCTCGTGCCGCCATGGGCCGGGCTACGCCGCGAGAGCTGGGCAGCCTGCGGGATTCGATGCTGTTGCTCCCGGAGGTGGCCGCTGCCCTCGAAAGCGTCGTCGGCCGCGAACGGGCCGCCCGGCTCGAGCAGGCAGGGGACGACCTGGATCCGCTGGCGGACCTGGCCGCCGAATTATCCCGGGCGCTGGTGGACCGTCCGCCGGCGCAAACCGCCGATGGTGACGCAATCCGGCCGGGCTTCGACACGGAGCTCGACGAGCTGCGCGGGATGCGCGACGGCGGCAAGCAGTACATCGCCGCGCTGCAGGCGCGCGAGCGCGAGCGGACTGGAATCGCGTCCCTCAAGGTCGGTTACAACCGGGTCTTCGGCTATTACATCGAAGTGACGCGCTCCAACCTCGCCCAGGTGCCAGCGGACTACGAGCGGCGACAGACGCTCACCGGGGCCGAGCGTTTCGTCACCCCCGAGCTCAAGGAGTACGAGGCCAAGGTGCTGGGCGCCGAGGAGCGAATCGCGGTGCGTGAAACGGAGCTGCTCGACGTCCTGCGGCGCCGCGTGGGCGAGGGGGTGGCCCGGGTGCAGCGCACCGCCGCCGTGCTGGCGCGCCTCGACGTATGGGCCGGTTTCGCCGACCTGGCGGTACGCGAACGGTACACCCGGCCGGAGGTCACCGACGGATTCGCGCTCGTGCTGGAAGAGAGCCGCCATCCGGTGGTGGAGCGCATGATGCCGCGCGAGGCGTTCATCCCCAATGACGTGCGGCTCGACGAGGCGGGACGCCTGATCCTCCTTACCGGTCCCAACATGGCCGGGAAGTCCACGTTGCTGCGTCAGGTAGGGCTGTGCGTGCTGCTGGCCCAGATCGGGGCCTTCGTGCCTGCGCGGCGGGCGGTGATCGGCGCGGTGGACCGGTTGTTCACGCGCGTGGGCGCGTCCGACAACCTGGTGCGGGGGCAGTCCACCTTCATGGTGGAGATGAGCGAGACGAGCGCCATCCTGCACGGCGCTACAGTCCGCAGCCTGGTCCTGCTCGACGAGATCGGGCGCGGCACGTCCACGTACGACGGGGTGGCGATCGCGTGGGCGGTGAGCGAGTGCCTGCACAACCAGATCGGCTGCAAGACGATCTTCGCCACTCATTACCACGAGCTCACTCAACTGACCGAGAGTCTGGCGCACGCCCGCAACTTCAACGTGGCGGTGCGCGAGGCGGGGGACGAGATCGTGTTCCTGCACCGGATGGAGCCGGGCGGTGCCGACCGCTCCTATGGGATCCACGTGGGGCGGCTCGCCGGCCTGCCTGCGCCGGTCGTCGCGCGAGCGGCGGACGTGCTGCGGCTGCTCGAATCCGAGCACCATGTGGCGGGACGTCCCGTGCCGCCGCCGCCCGACGCCGCGCAGCTTGCCCTCTTCAGCGGCGAGTTGCCCGTCCACCCGCTTCTCGAAGAGCTGGCCCGGCTGGACGTCGACGCGCTGTCCCCACTCGAGGCACTCACGCGGTTGCACGAATGGCAGCGTCAGCTGCAGGAGAACGGATGATCCGGGAGAAGGGCCCGGTGCTGCTCGCGTTCGGCGTCCTCGCCTGCGGGGGGTCGGGACCGGCACCGTCCGCCGGGAGTGCGCCCGCGGAAGAGCCGCCCGTCGCGGTGAATGCCGATCCCGCCGTCCAGTATCCGCCCGATCTGTACGACCGCCGAGTCGAGGGTGACGTGGTGCTGCGCCTGTTCGTCGATTCGAGCGGCCGCCTGAGTCCGGAATCGACCCGCGTGTCGGAGTCGAGCGGTTTCGCGGCGCTCGACTCGGCCGCGGTGCGCGGGACGTCCCGGCTGCGCTATGCTCCCGCCCGCCGCCACGGGCTCCCCGTCGCCACCGCATTCCTGCAGACGGTCGAATTCCGCCACCCAGGCGGAGGTGCGGCGCCCACTCCACCTGCCGCCCCCGCCGCCACCCCACCCGCTACGCCGCCGCGCCGCGACACCGTGCGGGTCCATCCCGTGGCGCCGGCGGAGAGCGTCCGGGCCCGGCGGGATTCCACCGCGCGGAAGCCGGACAGCACTCCGCCGGCGCCCCGGCCCGACACGACGAAGGCGCAGCCCGACTCGAATGCCTCAGCACCTTAAGCCTTACGCCAATGTCCTGGAGACCATCGGCTGGACGCCGCTCATCCGCCTGCAGCGGGTGACCGCGGGCATTCGCACGCCAGTATACGCCAAGGCAGAGCACTTCAATCCCGGCGGCTCGGTGAAAGACCGGATCGGGCTCGCCATGGTCGAGGCAGCCGAGCGTGAGGGTCGCCTCAAGCCTGGAGGCGTCATCGTCGAGGCCACCTCGGGCAATACCGGGGTCGGCCTGGCGCTCACGGCGGCCGTCAAGGGCTACCGCTGCATCTTCACCATGCCGGACAAGATGTCGCAGGAGAAAGCGCGGCTGTTGCGGGCGCTGGGGGCCGAGGTGATCATCACGCCCACCGCGGTCGCCCCGGATCATCCGGACAGCTACATCATGAAGGGCCGCGCCATCGCCGCCTCGCTCCCCAACGCGATCTTCGCCGACCAGCACTACAATCCCGTCAACCCCGAGGCCCATTACCGCACGACCGGCCCCGAGCTGTGGGCCCAGACGGAGGGCAGGATCACGCACTTCGTGTGCGCTCCGGGAACCGGCGGCACCGTGAGCGGCACCGGACGGTTCCTGAAGGAGCGGAACCCGAAGATCAAGGTGATCGCCGGCGACCCGGTCGGCTCGATCTACAAGGAATACGCGGAGACCCACCGCAAGGGCGAAGGGGCTCCCTACAAGGTCGAGGGCATCGGCGGCGACAAGATCCCCACCTCACTGCACTTCGAGCTGATCGACGAGTGGATCGTCGTGAGCGACCGCGACGCGATGCAGCTGACGCGCCGGCTGGCGCGAGAGGAGGGGCTGTTCTGCGGCGGCTCCACCGGGGTCAATCTGGTAAGCGCGCTGGAAGTCGCTCGGCGTCTGGACGATCCGGAGGCGTGCGTGGTGACGGTGCTGAACGACAGCGGCGAGCGGTACCTCTCGAAGGTCTACAACGACGAATGGCTGCGTGAGAACCAGCTGCTGGAGGCCGAGCGACGGACGGTGGCGGATCTCGTCGCCCAGAAGGACCATGGAGCCCCTCCGCTCGTCTCCGTGGGGTCGCAGGCGACCGTCCGGCAGGCGCTGAATCTCATGAGCACCTTCAACGTTTCGCAGCTCCCGGTACTCGACGGAGCCGACGGGGTCGGCTCGGTGAGCGAGCAGGCACTGATGGCCCGGGCACTCGAAGATCCGGCGGTGCTGGACCGGGCGGTGCGCGACCTGATGGATCCCCCCTTTCCGGTGGTCGACGTCGACTGGCCACTCGACCGGCTCACCGCGCTGTTGTCGCGCGAGACGCCCGCGGTGCTCGTTCGACGCGACCGCGAACTGACCGGAATCGTCACCCGGTACGATCTGCTGCATCAACTCGCCGGCATCCGCTAGATGCGGATCACGGTCCTGACGGGCGGCGCCACCGCGGAGCGTACCGTCGCCTTCGCCGGGGCCGCCCAGGTGGTGGCCGCCCTGCGCAGCCGCGGGCATCAGGTGTACGTGGTGGACATCGCGAGCGGCGTCCTCTCCGCCGAAGACGAGACGAAGCTGCTGGTGCCTCACGTGGGAACGGAGCTCCCCGACACGGCGGGACTGGCAGGGGCCGAGCGTCGCATGCTGTGCGGCGGCCTCGCCGGACTCGCCGTCGTGCAGGGAGCCGACGTCCTGTTTCCCGTGGTGCACGGTGGAGCGGGTGAAGGGGGCCTGCTCCAGGCCGTGCTCGAGATGATCGGCGTCCCCTATACCGGCTCGGGCCCGCTCGGGTCCGCCCTCGCCGTGGACAAGGACCTGTCCAAGCGACTGTTCCGAGACGGGGGGGTTCCGGTGCCGGAGTGGCGCATGACGCCCCCAGCCGAGCCCGCGGACGCGGCCGCCGAGTTGGGATGGCCTGTGATCGTGAAGCCGTCGAAGCAGGGGTCCACCGTCGGGTTGACCCTGGTGAAGCGAAAGCCCGATCTCGCCATGGCCGTGGCGGAGGCGGCCCGCTGGGACGACGAGGTGATGATCGAGCAGTTCATCCCCGGCCGGGAGTTGACGGTCGGGGTGCTGGGTGACGAGGCGCTCCCCGTCGGGGAGATCATCCCGCGTCACGAACTGTTCGATTACGAGTGCAAGTACACGCCGGGCATGTCTGAAGAGGTCTTCCCGGCCGTGCTGGAGCCGAAGATCGCCCGCCGGCTGCAGGCGCTGGCGGTGGCGGCGCACCGGGCGCTGAAGCTGGGGGGCTACTCGCGCATCGACTTCCGCCTGGGGACCAAGGGGGACATCTTCTGTCTGGAGGCCAACAATCTTCCCGGGATGACTGGCACGAGCCTGTTCCCCCAGGCTGCCCGGGCAGCCGGGATCGAGTATCCGGATATGTGTGAGCGGATCTGCCGCCTGGCACGGAACTTTCGTCAGGAGCGCCGGGAATAATGACCATGATCCCGGAACGCACCGACGGGGTGACCCCGTGGGTCGGGCGCCTGCTGGTCGCCAACCTGATCGCGTACCTGCTCAAGAGCACGCTGTTCTGGGCGCCGCGCTTTCTCGCCCTGTTCGGCTTCTCGCCGCTCGCGGTGTGGGCGCGCCCGTGGACCCTGGTCACCTATCAGTTCGTCCACGCGAGCATTCTGCACCTCGCCTTCAACCTGGTGGCGCTCTATTTCTTCGGACCCCCGGTGGAGGCGCGCCTCGGCGGCCGGCGCTTCATCGGGTTCTACATCCTGTGCGGGATCGGGGGAGCAGTGCTCTCCGCGCTGCTCGTGCCGCTGTTCGGGGATCAGCTCGTCGTCGGTGCGTCGGGCGCGGTGCTCGGGGTGGCGGTGGCCTTCGCCTGGTACTGGCCCGACGCCCCGGTGCAGGTCTTCCCCTTCCCGGAGCCGTTCGCCGCCAAGTGGCTGGTGACCTTCACGGTGGCGATCTCGCTGGCGCTCGCCTGGCTCAGCGCGGCCACGGGTCTGAGCGATGGCGTGTCGCATCTCGCGCACCTGGGCGGCATCGGTACGGCGTTCCTCATCCTCAAGACGGCGGACTGGCGGATGACCCGCCATGAGCGGCGACTGCGCCGCACCTCCGTCCCCAACGCCGTCGTGTCCTCGGCGGCGCTCGTGGCCCGTTCGAGCGATCCCGGGCGGCGCAGTCCCGCGCCGCGCCGACGCCCGGCCGACCGCACGCAAGCGGAAATCGATCGCGTCCTCGACAAGATCTCGGCCGGCGGCATCAACAGCCTCACGCCCGCGGAACGGAAGTTCCTGGCCGAGATGAGCCGGAGGATGCGCGACCAGAGCTGAGCCGATGCTGCTCGGCCTTCTGCTGCTGCTGCAACAGGATTCCAGCTACACCCGTGTAGAATCCCTGCTCGCGGCCCACGATCTGCCTGTGGCACGCCGGATCGCCGAGCATCTCGTCGCCACACATCCCCAGGACCCCCGGGCCCACCTGCTGCTGGGACGCGTGTGGTACGCCTGGCCGGTGATCGGGCGCTATACGGCCCTCGCGGAATTCCGCACCGCCGCGCGCCTCGCCCCCGAGGACCCCGCGCCGCTCTACTGGCAGGTGCGCGTGGGACAGCACCTCGGGAGTGACGAAGGCGAGGTGCTGATCCGGGAAGCGATCCTGCGGATCTTCGGGTTGACCCCCGACTACGAGGACTGCTGGGCGCTGTTCCAGGGACTGTACCACAGTCCCGATATCTGGCGACGCGCCGACCGGGCGCTCGCTCGTCACCCGGACGATCCCGTGGCCCTGGAGCGCCGGGCGCGAATCGCCATCGCGCTCGAGCTGCCGGAACAGGCGGACTCCCTCGCCGTGCGGGCGATGGGCCGACGAGGGCCGACGGTGCCCCTGTTCCTGCTCCGCGCGGAGGCGGCGTTCGACGCCTCGCGAGACAGCGCGGGGTACGCCTGGTACGATTCGGCGGTCGCGCACGCCGATGCCGATTCGACCGGCGCCCTGTGGGACCAGGTGTGGATGATCGCTTCCCCGGCAGAGCTGGACCGTCAGGATTCCACCGTCCCGGGGCAGCGCAAGGCCTTCTTCGAGTGGTTCTGGGCACGACGAGATCCGGATCTCGTCACGCCGCAGAACGAGCGCATCGCCGAGCACTATCGGCGGATGGCGGAGGTGAGACGGATGTTCCACCTGCTGCATCCGTACGTGACCTGGCACCGCTCTCCATCCGCCAGGGCGCTCGCCGCCTCCTATGACCGGGACGGGTTTCTGGCGGCCGCGGAGAGCGGCACGGTACTCGATCAATACTCTCCGGCGCGGCTGCTGATGACGGACGTGCGGGACTTCAACGACACGATCGGCCGCAACAGCGTGTACGCGCTCGCCAACCTGAGCGCCCGAGGACTGGTGTGGCTGCGTCACGGGCGCCCAGACTACTGGGATCGCGAGCAGGGCACCTTCTACGCGACCCACGAGTGGACGTTCTATACGGCCGACGGCCCACTCACGATCGGTTTCGAGGGGATTCCCGGCGCCCTGGGCGCGCACGGGGACGATATCGTGGCCCCGCCCCTCAACCGCCACCAAGCGCGACAGGTCCGGGCGCTGCTCACCACCGACGGCACGAGTCTCCCCGCGACGCTCGTCGCCCGGGGATGGAGCGCGTACTTCCTGGAAGGGGGAAGCGGCAACACGGACCTCTACGTCAAGGCGGCCCCGGGCACGGCGGCGGCCGTATTGCGGGACACGGTCGTCGAGGCCGAGGTCGCCAGGGATCGGGGCGGCCTGCTGCGACTCACGGCCCCTCCTGGCGTCTACCGACTGGCCCTGGACGTCGATTCTGAAGGAATCGTCGGACGGGTCCGCCAGCCCGTCCGGCTGCCGGTCTTCTCCTGGGCCTACCTCGGCGTCTCGACTCTCGTGCTGGCGACGGGGGATTCGCTGAGCGACCGTGAGGCGGCCCTCGCGGCGATGCCGGCCGATCTCACCTATCCTGCCGGCCGCGCGGTCGCGACCTACGCCGAACTGTACGGACTGTCTCGCGACAGCGACGGGCGGGCGCGCTACCGCGTCCGCTACAGCTTCGCGCCACTGCGCTCGCTCGCCGCGCGGCTGGTGCGAGGAGCGTCACCGGTGCTGTTCGAATTCGACCGCGAGAGCGAATGGCGCGGGACCCTGCCGGAGCGATTGGTGATCGAGCCCGGGCGCGTGCCACCGGGACGGTATCGGGTGACGCTGTCGGTGACCGACCTTCCGACAAATGTCAAGTCGGCGACGGTCGCGCTCGACATCACCATCCGCTGAGCGAGACTTGTCGCGCCGGGTGAACACTCCCAAATTGGGGTGCAACCCGGTCCAATGTTCGTCAATCTCGTCCCGGAATTTCTTGCCTGCCTCGCCGCCCCGGATCCGGTCGCGGCTTACCACTCCTATCTCGAACGTCATGGGCCGGTGCTCGCGAGCTACTGGCACAACTACGTGCTCGATCTGGAGTCGCCGCATGCGGAGCGGATCATCCGAGAAGCGGTGCGCGCGGATCGCGACGACCTGCGCCGCCTGCTCGAGGATGTCGATGTCGCGCGCATCGCCGACGAGGCGTTGACCCGCGCCCGGGACCAGCTCGAAGCCGACTGCCCCACCGACCTCTACCTCATGGTGGGCGTCGGCGCGGCGAACGCCGGGGAGCTCGTGGTGGATGGCCGGGGAGTCGCCTTCGTGTGTGTGGAGCACTTCACCGGTCGGGCCAACCCCGAGACCAACGGGCTGGGGCTGGCGCCACATCTACTGCCGCTGTGGATCGCCCATGAGATCGCCCACGCGGTGCGCTACACGTCGCCGACCAGCAAGGCCGAGATGCGCCGTCTGGTCGCCGAAGGAGAAGGCACGTACGACTACTGGACCACGGGCAGCCGGGCGACGCTGCGCGAGCTGCTGGTCAACGAGGGCATCGCGGTGGCGGCCTCCCAGGCCGTGGCACCGGGATTCGAGCCATGGGAGTACCTGGGCTACGGCCGCCGGCAGTATCGCCGCATCCGCGAGCTCGACGCCTTCCTGCGGCGTGCGGCCGCGTCGGAGCTGGATCGCCGCGGTCTGGGCCTGCGCCTGCGCTTCCTCTCCGGCGGAATGAGTCCGGCCTCGCGGCTCGTGAACGGCAAGGTGCTGCCGGAGCGGTCGGGTTATTACCTCGGATTGCGCATGGTGGAGAGCCACGTCACGGAGCGCGGTCTTGCGACTACGGTGCGGGCTCCCGCGGAGGAAATCCAGCAGGCGGAGGACCGCGCGAGCGGTATCCAGACCGCATGACCCCGCGCGGCGGCGCGCCGTCGGAACGGCGGCACAACTACACGTTGCGGGAGATCCTCGAAGAGCTCGTAGGCCACGCGCGTGACGTCGCGAGCCGCGCGAAGTCCATGACCCCAGAGGAGTTGGAGCGCGCCCAGCAGCGCCTGGAGTGGCTGGCGGACGAAGTGTGGCGCGTGGCGACCGAGCAGCTGCCGCCCCCCGAGTAACGCTGCGGCGGCCCGGGCGCCGCGCTATATCTTCCCGGCACATGCACGACTCCGGGCGCGGGTTCAAGGTATCGGTGCGCAAGGAAGACCTCGTCTTCGCCGCCGCGCACTTCATCACGTTGCCGGGCCATCGCTGTGAATCCCTGCATGGTCACAACTACCGCGCCGGCGTCGAATTGGCCGGGACGCTCGAGCCCGATGCGTGGTACGTTTTCGATTTCGTGGCGTTGAAGCAGGTGATGCGGCGGCTCACCAACGAGCTGGATCACAAGGTCCTACTCCCCACCACCAATCCGACGGTCACGGTGCAGGCGAACGGCGACAGCGTGGCGGTGAGCTACGACCGCCGGCCGCGCTACGTATTTCCGGCCGGCGACTGCGTGTTGCTGCCGATCCCCAACACGACGGTGGAGATGCTCGCCGAGTATCTCGCCGGACGGCTCAAGGCCGAGCTCAAGGCGAAGGGGGCGGCCCAGGTGTCGAGCCTGGAGATCGAAGTCGAGGAGAATTTCGGGCAGTCGGCGAGTTACCGGGAAGCGCTGAGCTGGGACTAACCGTGGCCAAGGACACCCCGTACACCGACGCACAGATCCGCGAGCGCCTGGCCACGCTTCCCGGCTGGCGCTACGAGGGCGGGATGATCCGGCGCGGCTTCAAGACCGACGGCTGGCCGACCACGCTGATGCTCGTCAATGCCATCGGATTCTACGCGGAGGCGGCGGACCATCACCCGGATCTGGTGGTGCAGTGGGGATCGGTGCAGGTGTCACTCGCGACGCACAGCGCAGGCGGAGTGACGGAGAAGGATTTCGCGCTGGCTGAAGTGGTCGAGCGCACCGCGTTGTGGCAGGCAGGATCGCCGTTCCGTCCGACGTCCAAGTTCCGGCGCGAAGGAGCCTGAGCTCACTTCCCCACGCAGAAGCTCGCGAACACGCGGTCCAGCACATCTTCCGGGGTCACGACCCCGATCAGGTCATCCAATGCCCCCACCGCGGCGCGCAGGTGCGTCGCCGCCGCCGCGGCATCCACGCCCTGCCCGTGGGCCGTCCAGAAGAGGTCGAGCTCCTCGAGCGCGCGCTCCAGGGCCATCCGGTGACGCTCCCGCGTCACTACGGGCTCCACGTCGCCCAGGGCGACGAGACCGCCGAACGCCGCTTCCACCAGACGCCGACCCAGCTCGGGCAGTCCCTCTCCGGTCACCACGGAGACGGAGACGGATGGGCGGTCGGCGGTCAGGCGGTCAGGCGGTTGGGCGGTCGGTGCAGACAGGTCAGATTTTGTGCGGACGTATACAACGGGAGCCGGGCAAGTGGCGAGGAACTCCTCGCGCGCCGACTCGTCCCCCGTCCCTCGTCCCCCGTCCCCCGCTTCGCAGAAGAGGATCAGGTCGGCCGCGCCGAGGTAGCGCCGGCTCACTTCGATGCCGAGCCGTTCCACGCGATCGTCGCTGTCGCGCAGCCCCGCCGTGTCCACGAGCCGAAACGGCAGCCCGTCGATGACGGCCTGTGCCTCGATCGCGTCGCGGGTGGTGCCGGGGATTTCGGTGACGATGGCGCGCTCCCGCCCCAGCAGCGCGTTGAAGAGCGACGACTTGCCGGCGTTCGGGGGTCCGGCGATGACGACGAGCGCCCCCGCGTGCAGCCGCTCCCCCTGCGGGGCGGTGGCGAGCAGGCGGGCCACCCGGTCGCGGGCCACGCGCCAAGCGCGCTCGATCCGCTCCGGGCCGACCGGCCCCTCGTCTTCTTCGGGGAAGTCGATGTCATAGGCGATCAGCGCTTCGAGCTCGAGGATCTCCTCGCGCAGCGCTTCGAGGCGCCGCGACAGGCCACGCTCGAGCTGCTGCAGGGCGCGCCGCCGCTGCGCCGGCGCGCCCGCGTCGATCAGGTCGGCGGTGGCCTCCGCCTGGAGCACGTCCATCTTGCCGTTCTGTACGGCCCGGCGCGTGAATTCGCCGGGGGCCGCCGGCCGGGCCCCCGCGGCCACACAGGCGGCGACGACCTCGGCGGGCACCAGCAGGCCGCCGTGGGTCGAGATCTCGACCATGTCTTCCCCGGTGTACGACGCGGGACCGGGAAAGGCCACGGCGAGGACGTCGTCGATCGGCTCGCCGCTCTGCGGGTGATGGACGTCGGCGCGGACGACGCGGCGCGGGGGATCCGGGCGAAACGGCCGCAGCACGCGGGCGGCGAGGTCGAACGCCCCGCGGCCCGAGAGCCGGATCAGCGCGAGGGCGCCGCGACCGGGCGGTGTGGCGAGGGCGACGATCGGGTCGGACAGCACCCTGTTCCCCCGGTGCGCCCGCTCAGGAGCGCTTCTGCGCCGCCAGGCGCTTCTGGGAGATCTGCCACTGCTGCGGCAGGCTGATCAGGTTCTGGACCGCGTAGTAGAGATTCAATCCCGAGGCCAGGCGCAGGAAGATGAACGTCATCATCGCGGGCATGACGTACAGCATGGTCTTCATCTGGGGATTGGGCGGCATACCCCGCTGGCCGATCTTCGACACCGCGAACATCGAGAGGCCCATCACGATCGGGATGATGTAGAGCGGGTCGTGGCGCGAGAGGTCCGGGAGCCACAGGAACGGCACGCCCCGGAACTCGATGGTGTTGGAGAACACGAAGAACAGCGCGAGCAGCACCGGCATCGGCAGCAGCATCGGCAGGCACCCGCCGAACGGGTTGACCTTGTGCTCCTTGTAGAGCCGCATCATCTCGCGCTGCAGCTTCTCCGGCTCGTTCTTGTAGCGCGTCTGGATTTCCTGCATCAGCGGCTGCACCGCCTGCATGCGCATCTGCGACTCCATGGCCTTCGCTTGCAGCGGCCACAGCAGCATGCGCACGAGCACGCCGAAGAATACGAGCACCCAACCGTAGGCGAGGTGCAGGCGCTCGTGCATCCAGAAGAGAATCTCGACGACAACAAGCGACACGGGGTGAATGATCGGCCGGAAGATCGACCAGCCGTACGGATTGGCGTCGTCCAGACCGTGCCCGAGCTGCGACAGCCGCTGATGCTCGAACGGGCCGGTGTACACCTCGAAGCGGAAGGTGCCCGCGGGCGGCAGCGCCAGCGTCGTGACGACCGACGCCCGGGTCGCGAGCGCGGAGGTCCGGGTGCCGAACAGGGACGCCGTGGGCACGGGGGTGCGCGGCATCCCGGTCGCCACCGCGCCGGCGAACGGGCGGGCGTTCTGCTCCGGCGCCATGATGGCCGTGAAGAAGTACTTCGACTTCAGCGCCACCCATTCGAACGGCCCGTTCAGGACCGCGCGTTCCCCGGGATCGAGGGACGCGAACGTGGTCTTCTGGGTCTTGTCCGCCTTGGTGACGATCGCGTACTCGCGGTAGTCGGTCATCGGGTCGGCCTCGACCGACCGCAATCCGCTCCCCAGGTCCACGAGCAGGACCGCGCCGGTCCCTCCCAGCCCTTCGATGCGCCCATCCACGGCGAAGCGGTAATGGCCGGGCATGAACCGGTAGCTCAGGGTGACGCGTCCGGAGCCGAGCGGCGCCGTGAAGGTGAGGGTGGTATCGGCGCCGGCGACCGAGAGCGTGGTGCGATCCGGTGTGAACGCGAGCGCGTCGAGCGAAGCCGTGTCGGATCCGGCCACGAGGCGCAGGGCCAGCAGCGGGGCGTCCTCGGGAACGAGCTGGACCCGGCTTCCCGAATCACCGCGTGCGAACGACCGGTATTGCTCGAGCTCGGCCGTGACCAGGCGGGCACCCCGCGTGGTGAACCCGAGACGGTACAGGGGACTCGTGACCCAGATCGTCTCGGCGGGGAGCTGCGCGGATGGACGGACGGGCGGATTGGCGGATGGGGCGGGCACGGCGGCCGGCGGCGTGGATTCGACCGGCGCAACCGCGGCCCGACCGGTATCCGGCGCCGCGCCGGGGGCGCGGGGCACCGGCTTCGGCTTGAAGATGAGGCTCGGCACGATGGCGATGACGAGCATCAGCAACACCGCTGCGATGACGCGTCGCTGATCCACGGGTGCGTCCTAGGGAACCGGGTCGTAGCCACCCGGATGAAACGGGTGGCATCGTAGAATCCGCCTCACGCCGAGCCAACTTCCCCGCAGTGCGCCGTATCGTTCCACCGCCTCATACGTGTAGCGCGAGCAGGACGGCGTGAACCGGCACTGGGTGAACATCAGATGCGACAGCGTCAGCTGGTACGCGCGAACCAGGCCCATCACCGCGAGCCGCGGCCAGACGCCGGGGTTCACGGGCGCATCCGTTCGACGGCGTCGGTCAACTCGGCACGCAACTCCGCAAAACGGGCGCCGTAGGCGGCGGGTTTCGCCCGCACGACCAGATCGATCGCTGGGAGGCTTCGGAGCAGCTCGCGGCGCAGGATTTCGCGCACCCGGCGCCGCAAACGATTGCGGGCCACCGCGGTTTCTCCAAAACGGGGAACGACGATCCCCGCCCGCGCGTGGCCCTGCGAATTGGGACGCCAAGCGACGTCCAAGCGGCGCATCCGCACCCGACGACCGTTCTCCCAGCATTGCGTGAGGTCGGCTCCGCGCGGCAATCGCACACGCGCCGAGTACCGCTCGCGCGTCAGCCGCTCCGATGCTTGGACGGGAGCTGGACCGTGAGGCGCTTCCGCCCCTTCTTGCGGCGCCGCCCGAGCGTGGCGCGGCCCCACTTGTCTTTCATGCGAGCACGGAATCCATGCTTATTGATGCGCCGCCGATTACGCGGGCGGTAGGTCGGCTTCCCCATACATGCCTCTGAAGTAAGGCGGGGAAACCTACATGCCGGGGGAGGCGCGTTCAAGGTTGACTTTTCCACATGGGGCCATAGTTTTGCCCCGCCCTTGCAATACGTCCCACCAAAAATCATCGCCCTTTGATGGAGCAGTCAGCGAAAGAAGCCTGGAAGCGCCTCCTCGAAGAGGCGCGACGTGAGCTTCCCGAAGCGACGGTGCGCACCTGGCTCGAGCCGGCGGTGCCGCTGGCGTTGGAGGAGGGGCGTCTGGTGCTGGGGACCACGGATCAATTCGCCGCCGAGTGGAACGACACGAAGCACGCGCCGCTGCTGACGCGCGCGGCCGAACGCGTGTTCGGCCAACCGACGCCGGTCGTGTTCCGAGTGATGGAGGAGCGGCGCCAGCGTCCCCAGATGGATTTCTTCGTGGCGCCGAAGCCGATCCCCGTCACGGCGCCCACCGTCACGATGCCGCTGAACGAACGCTACACGTTCGAGAGCTTCGTGGTCGGCAAATCCAACGAGCTGGCGGCCGCCGCGGCCCACGCGGTGGCGGAAGCGCCCGGCCGCACCTACAACCCGCTCTTCATTTACGGCGCGACCGGCCTCGGCAAGACGCACCTGATGCAGGCCATCGCGCACGCGGTGCTCAAGCGCAATCCCGAGACCCGCCTGCTCTACGTCGGGGCCGAGCAGTTCATCAACGAAGTCATCGAAAGCATCCAGGCCCGGACGATGCCGGAGTTCCGGCGCCGCTATCGCAACGACATCGATCTCCTCCTGGTGGACGATGTGCATTTCCTGGAAGGCAAGGAAATGACCCAGGACGAGTTCTTCCACACGTTCAACGCCCTGTTCGAGGGCCGCAAGCAGATGGTGCTCACCTCGGACCGGCCGCCGAAGGAGATCCCCGGCCTCGAGGACCGGCTGATCTCGCGCTTCGAGTGGGGGATGGTGGCCGATATCGGGCAGCCCGACCTCGAGCACCGCATCGCCATCCTGCGGAAGAAGGCGTACCAGGATCACCTCGAGCTCACCATCCCGGACGACGTGCTGCGCTTCATCGCCGAGCACATCCGCTCGAGCGTCCGGGAGCTCGAAGGGTGCATCATCAAGCTGCTGCTGTTCGCGTCCCTGAAGAACCGGGAAGTGACGATCGACCTGGCGCGCGAGGCCCTGGCCGACAAGATCCGGCAGGGGGAGGAGAGCGCGTTCCCCGGTCCGGTCGCCCCCAGCATCGACCGCGTGCAGGAGGTGGTCGCCCGGCGCTGGGGGGTCACCCCGGAGGGCCTCCGGTCCAAGGCGCGCACCAAGACGCTCACCATCCCCCGACAGGTGGCCATGTATCTCGCGCGGAACATGCTGGGGATGCAGCTGGTGGAGATCGGCCAGGCGTTCGGAGGACGCGACCATTCCACCGTGATTCACAGCGTGGACAAGGTCGAGCGCCAGATGATGCGGGACCGGACGTTCAAGGAGCGGATCGAAATGGCGCGCCAGGAATTGTCCGCACTGTAGCCAACATTCGGGTCGGGGTATGTGGGGAGCTGTGGGACGAGACGCACGCCGTGTGGGAGACTGTGGGAAAGCGGCGGCCCGCCCACAAAGCGCCAACAGCGTGGAACCGGGTCAAGGTGCTGTGCCCGGAGGGGTTCGGGGTAATCACCCACATATCCCCGGCCTCTACTACTACTACTAGTATTTCATATACAGTACAGCAGTAGGATTCTTACCTCTGCCGGAGGAGCGGAGTCACGGGCATGAAGTTCACGATCACACGGGAACAGCTGCAGGAAGGCCTGACCGCCGTCGCGGCCGCGATCCCGGCCAAGACGACGCTGCCGGTGCTGTCGAACGTGCTCGTCGAGGCGACCAAACAGGGTCTCCGCCTCTCAGGCACCGACCTCGACATTGCCGTCAGCACCACCGTGGCCGCGGACGTGGACACCGAGGGAGCGGTCACCCTGCCCGCGAAGAAGCTGAGCGACATCGTGCGGGAGCTGCCTTCGTCACCGATCCGGTTCACCGGCGCTGGCGAACAGCGCGTGGGCATCGACTGTGGGCGCTCCCGCTTCAAGCTCCTCGGCCTGCCGCGAGAGGAGTTCCCCTCGTTCCCGGCGGTCAAGTTCGACAAGTCGTGGCAGACATCCGCCGGCGTGGTGCACAAGCTGGTCGGTCACGTGGCCTTCGCCGCGTCCACCGAAGAGAGCCGGCCCATCCTGAACGGCGTGCTGTGGGAGCTGCGGCCGGACCGGATGCGCATGGTCGCCACCAACGGCCACCGGCTGGCCAAGATGGATGTGCCGGCGACCGGCGGCTCCACGGCCGATTTGATCGTGCCGCCCAAGGCCCTCGAGCAGATCCGTCGCCTGTTCGGTCCGGAGGACGCCCTCGAAGTCGCCCGGAGCGACAATCACATCGCCTTCCGGGCCGGGGGCCGCCAGGTGTATTCCCGCCTGATCGAGGGACCGTATCCCAACTACGAGCAGGTGATCCCCCGCGAGAACGACAAGTTCGCGGCGGTGGACAAGCAGGCGATGAGTGCGGCGTTGCGTCGCATGAGCGTGGTCGCGAGCGATCAAACGCACCGCATCCGCCTGGGGTTCTCCGGCGGCCTCGTGAAATTCTCGGTACAGACGCCGGACCTGGGTGAGGCCCAGGACGAGCTCGCCGTCACCTACGAGGGCGAGCCGTTCGAGATCGGCTTCAACGCCACGTACCTGCTCGAGATCCTCAAGTACATGCCGACCGACGAAGTGCGCTTCACGTTCAAGGCCCCGGAGCGGGCGGCGACGATCGAGCCGGTGGGGTGGAACGACCCAGCGAGTTACCTGGCGCTGGTCATGCCCCTGCGCCTGGTGGACTGAGGGGTGGTATCGCGCGTGCTGTCGGGCAGCGTATCGGGCGGCACCAGGGTGTCCGGCGGCATGCTCTCCACCGGCACCGTCAGCGTGTCCCGCATGAGCGTATCGAGAACCGGGGGGACGATGGGCGGGAGGAAGGGCGGCACCGGGACCGTGTCGAGCTCTTCCTCGGGGGGGATGTAGACGTCCACGCCGTGGTAGCGGGCGAGGATGAGATCGCGGCGGTGCAGCATGCGGCCCGAGCGGTACGCGGGGTTGGACGACAAGGGGAACGGGAGCGTCGCCGCCAGCGCCGCGGCCTGAGCCTCGCTCAATTGCGCCGGCATGACGCCGAAGTACTGCTCGCTCGCCGCGGGCACGCCCCACAGGCCCGGTCCGAGCTCCACCACGTTCAGGTACAGCTCGAGAATCCTGTCCTTCGAGAGCATCCACTCGAGGCGCAGCGCGGTCAGCGCCTCCTTCACCTTGCGCAGCGGGTTGCGCGAGGGTGAGAGATAGAGGTTCTTCGCCAGCTGCTGGGTGATGGTGCTGGCGCCCCGCAGCCGGTCACGCCGCCTCCAGATGGTCCGCACGGTCGTTCCGAACCCCGCCTGCTGGTCCAGCCCGAGGGCGTCCCGGATCTCCTCGAAGTCGAGGCCGTGATGCGTGCGGAAGCGCGAATCCTCTCCGATGATCACCATGCGCTGCAGGACGGACGGAAACTGCTCGAGGGGCACGGGCCGATAGCTGACGGGAGCGCCGCGGCGGCGCATCATGGCGGTCTCCACGGGCCAATGGTCGCCCCACCACACCGGCGGCGGCCACACTCCGACGAGCCACCCGAGCGCGGCGATCAGCAACCCCCAGGCGATCCGCCGCCCGGCCCTACGGTTGATCCCGATGGCCATTTCTGAAGGATCGCCCGCCGGGCTTCGCGATTCCTAGTTGCCCCGTCGGCTGCCGGGGGCGCGGGTCGCGACGCCGTAGGCGCTGAGCACGTTCTGCTGGGCGCCCCCACCCGGGGACGAGCCCACCAGCCCGACCTCGTTGGCGCCACCGATCGAGATTCCGAGCACCAGCATTTGACGATGCAGCGATCGATCGGTATCGACTCGGAGCAGGAAGGAGACGGAGGAAGCCGGCGACACCGCGCGAGCCTCGAACGCGAATCCCAGGACCGTGGACGAGATCGCCTCGGCCTGCGCCGTGAGCGCCAGTCGGTTCGCCAACGGGCGAACGGTGAGCGCGGGGACATACGTGGGCTCGAGCGTCACGCCGCGGACGGTGGGTTTCCCGACGTTGCGCACGACGCCGCCGATCGTCAGCTCCGGCCGCCAATCATAGAGGATCCCGAAGTCCCATCCGGTTCCGCTCGTCGCCCCCCGGTACAGCGCCAGTGCCGCGCCGAAGGTGAAGCTCCGCGCGGCGCCGCCCAGTCCGAAGCGGTAGGTGTGACCGTGGACGCCGCTCGCGAAATTGTCGCGCTGGTAGCCGAAGGCGAGGCCCCTGGCGTTGAATCCGGCGCTGACCTGGGCCAGGCGGCCGCCGGAGCCTGGCGCACGGACCGTGAGGTCGAGCAGCACGGCCGCCTCCGGCCGGGCGGCGAGGCCGCCGGGGTTCACCCACAGCGCGCGCACGTCGCGGACGTCGGTCGCGGGCAGATAGGCGGTGGCCCGATTCGGGGCCACCTGCGCACGGGCGGTATCGCGCATGGCGCCGCCTGTTACGAGCGCCAGGGCGACGCCGAGGAGGCGTCGCGTCACCGCGGCAGCACGGTGACGGTGGTCCGAGCCCGCTGGCGTCGCGGGATGGAAACACCCTGGTCGGTGAAATCGATCGTGAACGTGGTCGAGTCGTTCGTCTCCCCACCGAGGTAACGTCCGTCACTCGAAAGAAACTGGACGCTCGTCCCCATGCCCGTGCCGCTCAGGGTGAAGGGCGATCCACTCTGCGCGTTGGAGCCGTTGAACTGATAGGTAGCCGAGGTTTCCAGCCGGAGCGCACGCACCCCATCACGGTCCTCCCAGGTCGTCGCGGCTCGGCGATTCGCTGCGCGCGTCGTGAGCGTGGTGCCGCCCGAGCAGGCGGCTTGGTCTGTGGCGGAAGTCGAGTCGGTCCAGGATGTCTGCGGCAAAACGCCGCTGGCGGGCAGCCGCGGAAAGAAGCTCCGGAACCGCGGCAAGAGACTGGCGACTCTAGCCGCGGCGGCCGTATCGCACGGCCCGCTGATGAACTCCCCCGTGGAGACGAGGCGCCCGGTGACCCGATATGCGCGCGCCGCCGCGAGATCGACCTGTTGGGGCATCCGTGTGGCCGAGTCTACGACGATCGAATCCACCGTGAACGTGGTCGGCAACCCGATGCTATCTCCGGGTGTGGCGATCACGGCGGTGAGATAGATCGCATACCGCAGGTCGTAGGTCGGCGGCATACCCGCGTAGTCCTGCTGACCGTGCACATCCTGGCGCACGAGGTAGCGCGTCGTGCCGGGCGTGAACATCAGGGCATTGGGCGTCGGAACAGCGGGTGCGGGTTGGGGAGGCGCGGGGGTCGGGGCCGGGAGGTTTCCCGGGCTCCGGTACCCGCCGCCGCAGGCGACGGACAGCAGCACAGCGGGATACACAGGATGGAGCCGGTGGCGTCGCGTCATGGCAGACTCGTTTCTCCTCACGTCGTTGGGCGGTCGCTCTTGGTCCGGCCGAAGACAGCGACCAATTCCGGCCCGTCGTGCGAGACGCGGAGCAGCCTCCAGCCCCGCTTCCGCATGTCTGCGCGCCAGGCGATGAGCTTCTCCCACTCTTCGGTATTGGTCCGGAACACGCGCAGGTCGGCGACGCGCTCCCATTGGGCCGGGTACGGCTTTCCGCCGGACATCAGGTGGAGACAGGTGGGGCCATAAGCCGAGTTCTGTTTGGCCGCTTGGGCGGCCAGATGGTCATCTCTCTGGGATGGCTGTCGCCAGCCAACTCGTGCGGCCTACCCGCAGCTCGTACGACCCGGGCCGGGTCTCGCTGCCTATTTGGCCTTGCTCCGACTGGGGGTTACCGTGCCACGTCCGTTGCCGGCCGCGCGGTGGGCTCTTACCCCACCATTTCACCCTTACCCGGAAACCGGGCGGTATCTTTTCTGTGGCCCTGTCCGTCGCCTCGCGGCGCCCAGGCGTTACCTGGCAGTCTGCCCTTTGGAGCTCGGACTTTCCTCGACGCGCCATTTCGACCGGCACGCCGCGACCATCGGCCCCACCCTTCCCCGATCGTAAGCTAGGCGGCCTGAAGGCCCCGCGGAAGGCGCCCCGGCAGGCCTCAGCGTTCCTTGCCGATTCGGCGCACCAGGCGCGCGAGGCTGTCGCTCGGCCCAGCCAGGAGGGACTCCGCCGGTCCGAGCCAGAAACCGTCCTGCTCGCGCATCAGGTCACGGGAGGGTCCCGCCCCGCCCTCGAGCAACGCCACTGCGTCGAGCCGCAGCATGTGCAGGGCGCTGGCGGCGCCACTCGGCGCGAGCCGGGCGCGCGCGCGCGGATCGGATGAAAAGACGAGTACCGGCGCACCAGGATTGGACATGCCCTGGATGAGGCTGCGCGTGAACCAGTCGTCCGGGGACCGATCGAGGACCACCGCGAACAGCAAATCGCGACGCGCTCGTCGCAGGTCCGCAGAGAGCGCAGCGGCGCGCTGCACGACCACACCCGCCACAGCCGAGTCGTATGCGGCGAGCACGCCTCCGTCGAGCAGCGAGTCGTAGCGCGCCTCCAGCGGAACGTCCTTGAGCCACGTCGATCGCTCGCGTGAGAGCGTGGAGTCCCGCACGAGCGCGGCCAGCGCCGCCTGCCAGGCGGCGTCGCAGAACGGCGGTGCACTCCAATTGCGGGTCGTCTCGTCGAACGACAGACCCACGGCCGGGATGAGGTCGCGATGCGAGGCGGCGAGCCGCGCCAGCGCCCGGACGCCCGAGACCAGCCGGCCCCAGAGTGCGGCGTCGAGCGGACACGGCGCGACCGGGGCACTGTCGCCGCGCACCGCGAGGTCTCGCGGCGACACCAGCGGGATCCAGCGCACACTCGTGGCCTGCAGGCGGCTGGCGACCTGCTGCCAGGCGGCGCGCAGTGCGTCGCGTTCCCATCGCGCCCCGGGTACGGAATCGACGAGCGGAGCCACATGCGCGTTCGTGAGCAGGACATTGAACGCGCCGACGTCGAGCAGTGCCGTGAGCGAATCGAGCGCCGCCAGGCGTGCCATCGGTCCGGTCGTGGGCTGGAGCGCGGGGAACTCTCCTTCCAGCGCGCGCAGGCCCTGGCGGGGGATCCAGGACGGCAGTTCGCTGGTCGCGGGCAGCGGTGAGGACGTCTGTTGGGCGAGGCGCTCGACCGAAACGCCGGCAGGCGGACTGGCCCGCGGCGAGCGCGCGCTCACCGGTCGTGGACCCCCGGTGAGCCGCAGCGGGGACCGCCGGCCGGAAGGCGGGATCCGGGCCCACTCGGCGGGGCGGCGGGTGAAACGGGCGAGGGCGACGAGGAATGCCCGCGTGCCCGCGCGATTCAGCGTGTCTTCCTGGCGAACCGCTCCCAGCGCCGACCGTGAGACGACGACCACCAGCCCGTTCCCGGTGCGGCTCGCCGCCGCGACTGGAATGCCGCCGCGCCGCCCATCGGGGATCGCCCCTCCCGGGGCGGCCACGGCGCGGGCGAGGACCTGGGCCTCGTCGTGGACGAGCAAGGCGTTGTTGTCGCCAGCGGGGAACGGGACGTACCCCGTCCCGCGCAGCCCGGCGGTGAGCACCGGCTGCACCACCGGAGCGGCTTGGGGTGCCTCGCCCCGCAACACGGCGGGGCCGATCGCGATCCCCGCTCCGCTCCACGCCAGCCAGCGGTTCATGAGCCAGCGATCGAAGGTGTTGCCGCCCGCACCCTCTCCACTCGGGGGATAGCCGAGCACCACGACCCCGCCCCGCAGCGTCCACTCGGTGAGGATGGAGAGGTCACCGACATCCAGGGCATCCGCCGTGGAGTTCGATTCGCGCCCGCCGAGCACCATCACGAGGCGATAGCGGTCGAGATCGGCGCGCGTGAGGTGCGGATAGTAACGGCGGTATTCGACGCGATACCCCGCGTCGCGCCACGGACGGGCGGTCGCCTCGAGCTCGGCGGGCTGGCTCGAGGCTTCGTCGAGGAGCAGCAGACGTCGGGCCTGCGGCTGGCAGGCGCCGAGCCACAAGCCGAAGCCGGCCATGGTCAGTGAGCGGACTGCGCGCATCGAAAGCCGGTGTTCCACAGCTGCGGCCGGAGGTCGGGGAGGGCCGACCGGAAGGTGGCTGTCGCGTTCTCGGGCGCCGTGTTGAACGCTCCCCCCTTGATCACGTGGAGGACCAGCCCGGTGGAGGTGACCGTGTCGCCGGCGGTCCATTCCCAGGCGTTCCCGATCATGTCCTCCACACCAGTGGGTGAGCGGCCCAGCGGAAACGCGCCGACGGGCTGGAGGGTGTCGGTCATCGAGCCGGCATTGGCGCGTCCGCGCTCCCAGCGGTCACCCCACGGGTAACGGCGGCCATCCCGGCTGCGGGCGGCCGCTTCCCATTCGTCTTCGGTGGGCAGCCGGGCCCCGCGCGAACGGCAGTACCGCTGCGCTTCGCTCCACAGGATGCCGGTAGCCGGCCAGCTGGCGGGTGGTCGCGTGGACCAAGGCGCGGCGGAGGCGGTTGAGTCGAGATAGCGCTGGTAGGCTGCGACGGTCACTTCAGTCGAATCCAGATAGAAGCCGTCGAGCGCGACGCCGTGGCTCGGGCGACCACCCCGGCCGCCGCCCACCGGGTAGGTGTCCGCGGGAACCAGTGCCATGCCCGCGGGTCGGGCCGCTGCCGTCGGGGTGCGAGGGCGGGCCAGGAGGGCGATCGCCATCGCCACCGCGCCGAGCAGGCCGGCGCCGGCCGCGTAGCGCGGCCAGCGTCGCGGGGCACGCGGTGCGGTGACCGGTGGCGACAGGAGTTCGATGAATGCCTTTGCCGACGGCGGGCGGTCGCCCGGGACCTTGGCGAGGCCCGCGACCAGCGCCTGCTCGATGTGGGTCGGGACGTTGGGCCGAACGGTGCGCACGGACCGAGGGGCGTCCACCAGAATGCGGGCGACGATCGCCTGGGCCGTGGCCCCGGTGAAGGGCGGCTCGCCCGTGAGCATCTCGTACAGCACCGCGGCCAGGGCATAGACGTCGCTACGCGCGTCGATACGGCGCTCGCCACTCGCCTGCTCCGGGCTCATGTAGGCCGCGGTGCCCACGGTCACGCCGGTGCCCGTGAGCGTCTTGCCCTCCTCCGATTCGGCCACGCTCTTGGCGATGCCGAAGTCGGTCACCAGTGCGTGCCCGCCCGACAGCAGGATATTCGCCGGCTTGATGTCGCGGTGGATGATGCCGTGCTCGTGCGCGTACTGCAGCGCGTCGCCCACCTCGGTGGTGATGCGGAGCGCCTCGTCGAGCGGCAGCTGTCCCTGGTTCGCCAGTCGTTCGGCGAGCGACTCGCCGGCGACGTACCCCATCACGTAGTACAGGAACCCGTCGACTTCGTCGGCTTCGAACAGTGGGACGATGTGCGGGTGCGACAGTCTGGCCGCGAGCTGCACTTCACGCTGAAAGCGGTCGCTGCCGAGATAGGCGCGCGTCGTGGGCGGCAGCACCTTGATCGCCACTTCGCGGCCCAGCTTCACGTCGCGGCCGAGGAACACCGCTCCCATTCCGCCCTGACCGAGCTCGCGCACCAGTGTGTAGCGATCGCCTAGTGCCGTGGCGACCTGGGCGAACAGGGGGTCGGTCATTCCGCCGCGAGGCTGTACGGCAGCAGCGCCTGCCGCATCTCCGCGGCGCTCTGCCAGCGGTCCGCGGGCCGTTTCTCGAGGGCGCGACCGATGACCGTGGCGAGCCCCTGCGCCACTTCCGGTCTGAACGATTGTAGCGAGGGTGGGGCGTGATGCTGCTGCATGTCGATCACGGCCGCGGCGCTGGCGGCGGAGAACGGCGGCCGGCCGGCGATCGCCTCGAACAGGACGACTCCCAGCGAGTAGAGGTCGGTGCGCCCGTCCACCTCCTCGGCGCCTGAGGCCTGTTCGGGACTCATGTATTCTTCCGTTCCAACGACGAATCCGCTGCGCGTCACGCGGTCTCCCTCCGATTGCGCGATGGCGCGGGCGATCCCGAAATCCACGAGGACGGCCCCCTCGGGCGAGAGCACGATATTGTCCGGCTTGATGTCGCGATGGGCGAGGCCCTTCGAGTGCGCGTGGTCCAGCGCTTCCAGGATCTCGCAGCCGGCCCGCGCCGAGAAATCCACGGCGAGGCGGTGCTCGCGCTGCAGCGCCCGCCGCAACGACTCGCCGGGAACGTACGGCATCACGAACCAGAGCAGGTAGTCGGTCTCACCGCTGTCCAGCAGGGGGGCGATGTGCGGATGATGAAGCTTGCCGGCGTAGCGGATCTCCCGCAGAAACCGGTCGGCGGCCACCGATGCCGCGAGCTCGGGATGCAGGACTTTGACGGCCACCCGGTTGCCGGCTTTGTCGAACGCGCCGAAAATCGAAGCGTTGCCGCCGCGACCCACGGCCGTGACGATCTCGTACCGGTCCCCCAAGGCTTTGCGAACTTGATCGATGAGGTCCCGACGCGGCATCGCCCCTGCTTGGTACGAACGAGCGTAAGATGCGGTTGCCCCGCGTCTCGCGGAAGGTAGCTTCGTGGCGTGGTATACATCCTATCCGCTTGGCTTGCCGTCGCTTCCGCCGCTCCCACCGGCGCGCTCCAGGCCTCGGTGCCCTACGATTCCACACGTACCCAGGTCGTGATGCTTGGGACGGGTAACCCCAATCCAGACCCCGACCGCTCCGGGCCCGCGACCGCCGTCGTGGTGCGGGGCCGGGCGTACCTGGTGGACGCGGGTCCGGGCGTCGTGCGTCGCGCGGCGGCCGCCGCCCGGGCGGGAGTGGCGGCGCTGCGGACGGAAAACCTCAAGACGGTATTCCTCACGCATCTGCATTCCGACCACACGCTCGGCCTCCCCGATCTCATGCTCAGTCCCTGGGTGCTCTCCCGCACCGCCCCGCTGGCGGTGTACGGGCCCCGCGGGACGCGCACCCTGACGCGCCACCTGCTCGAGGCGTACGCGGCCGACATCGACAACCGCCGCCGCGGCGCACAGCCGCACAACGACACCGGGTGGCGGGCGCAGGCCCACGAGATCCGGCCCGGCGTTGTGTACCGGGACGACGCGGTCACGGTGATCGCCTTCCCCGTGCCGCACGCCGGCTGGCGCGAGGCCTACGGGTACCGGTTCGAGACCCCGGACCGCACCATCGTGATCTCGGGCGACACGCGACCGGACGACGCCGTGGTGCGGGCCTGCGACGGCTGCGACGTGCTGGTGCACGAGGTGTACTCGCAGGAAGGGTTCGATCGCCTGCCCCCGGAGTGGCAGCGCTACCACGCGGGGGCGCACACGTCAGCGGTTGCGCTCGGGGTGCTCGCGGCCCGGGCGCGACCCAAACTGCTCGTGCTCACCCACGGGCTGCCGTGGAGCTCCACGCCCGCGGAGATCGTGCGCGAGGTTCGTGCGGGCTTCGATGGAGCGGTGGCCTACGCCAGCGATCTCGACATCTACTGAAGGGTCCATGAGTCACCTCGAGGCAGTGCGCGGCGACATTACCGAGCAGGCGGTGGACGCGATCGTGAATGCGGCCAATACGACCTTGCTGGGCGGCGGCGGCGTGGATGGGGCGATTCACCGGGCAGCGGGTCCTGAGCTGCTGGCGGAATGTCGTGCGCTGGGCGGGTGTCCCACCGGCGAGGCCCGTATCACCAAGGGGTATCGGCTGCCCGCGCGATTCGTGATCCATACCGTCGGGCCGGTGTGGGCCGGTGGAACCGGCGGCGAGCCGGAGCTGCTGCGACACTGTTACGCGAGCGCGATGCAGCTCGCGGCCGATCATGGCGTCCGCTCGATCGCCTTTCCCGCGATCAGCACCGGCGCTTACGGTTATCCGATCGAGAGCGCCGCGCGCATCGCCGTGACGGCCGTGCGGGAAGCGCTCTCCCGCCCGACCAGCGTAGAGACCGTGCGATTCGTGTGCTTCGGGGACCGGGACTGGAACGTCTATCTCGAGCTGCTGGGGCACCGGCGCGACTGCTGAGCCCCGTTCCGTTCGGGTCACGTTCGTTCGTCAGGGGAGCATTTCCGCGCGAGCACCGCCGGCGGGCGACGCTCGCCTGGGTTGCGTTGAGGGGACCTTGACGGGATTGCGGAGCGTGCCGAGCGGGCGAATCGGTGCGCGGGGGAGCTTGAGCGGACGTTGACGGGCGGTGCGTATCGTGTCGCCCCGCACATGGTCACCGTCTGCACGTTGCTGCCGCCGTCCGAGCGTCACCGCTTCGAGGCCGTCGGAGACGGGTGCTTCGTCACGCTCCACGCCGACTCCTGCCGCGAAGTGCTCACCGCGGCGCGGCGGCGGCGGGTGGATGCGATCGTGTTGTCGGTGCACCGCTGCGGTGGCGCCGATCTCCCGGCGGTGGCGCGGCTGGTGCGGGAGTTCCCGGCGATTCCCGCCGTGGCGCTCGTCTCACGGCTCGACCATCACGCCACCGAGACCCTGCTGCGACTCGGCGCGAGTGGCGTACGCGCGGCGGTGGACTGCACGGACGCTGGCGGGTGGCGGCGCCTGCGGGAGCTGGTGGGCCAGCCGGCGTCCCCGGTGGCCGCCCGTATCCTGCATTCCCTGATCCCGGCCCTGGGGGCCGAGGTCCCAGAGGACGCGCGGCTGTTCTTCGAGGCGCTGAGCCGGCTGGCTCCCGTCATCCGGACGGTGCGGGCGCTGGCGCGCCACATGCGCGTCCCGCCGAGCACCCTGATGTCCCGGTTCCTGCGGGCGGCGTTGCCCTCCCCCAAGACGTACCTCGCAGGGATGCGACTCGTGCACGCGGCGCATCTGTTCCGGAACCCCGGATTGTCCGTGGCCGACGTCGCCTACCGGCTCGACTTCTCTTCGCCGCAGAGTTTCAGCCGTCACCTCAAGGCCATGCTGGGTGTGACCGCCGGCGAATACCGCCGGCGCTTTCCCTTCGAGGTGGCGCTCGCCCGCTACGTGGATCTGCTCGTCGCCCCGTACCGGGAGACGTTCCGCGCGTTCCGCCCCATGAACGTTCGTGTCGGGGACCAAGGATCGGACGCCGCGACCGTCTTCCGGGCGGGGTGACAGCGAGGGTCAGGTGCCGGGAACGGTGACCGTGCGGGAGACGTGGTGCTCCGCCGTGACGGCGCGATGCTCGGCCGTGATCTGCTCGCGGCGCATCACCGAGAAGCGGGCGATGCTGGCGCGCAGCCGCTCCGCCAGCTGGGCGAGCTGCTGCGACGTGGCCGTGAGGTCGCTCATGGAGGTGATCTGGGAGCGGGTGGAGACGGCTGCCCCGTCGGCGCGGTCCGACGAGCTGCTGGAAATCGCCGCGACCTGCTGCAGCGATTGGGCGAGCTCGGCCAGTCGAGCGGCCTGGCTGCGCGACACTTCGGCGGTGGCATTGACGAGATCCCCGACGAGCTGCACGCCCTGATGCAGCTCGAGCAGCGCGCCGTCGGCCTCGGCGGCGATCGCTCCGATGTCCCGCACCTGTACTTCGCCGGTCTGCATGGCGCGGGCGGCCGCGTCGATCCCCACCCGGAGCTCGGTGACGAGCTCCGCGACCTCGCGGGCCGAGCGCGCGGCCTCGGCGGCGAGCGTCCGGACCTCGTCGGCGACCACGGCGAAGCCTTCGCCGTGCTCCTCGGCACGGGCGGCCTCGATGGCCGCGTTCAACGCGAGGAGATGTGTCTGCCGGGCGATCCGCGCGATCGCCTGGGCGAATCCGCCGATCCGGTCCGACATCCCCGAGAGCCCGGCGACGGTGGCGGCGGTGGCGCGGACTTCTTCGCCGACGGTCCGCAGCGTCTGGCCGGCCCGGGCCACGCGTTCCCGTCCCCGTTCGGCCGTCGCGACGAGGCGGCGGGCGTCCACCTGCATCATCTCCGCGCGCGTGCGCAGCGCGCCCGCCTGATCCGATGCCTTGGCGCTCTCCCCCCGGGCGCCTTCGGCGAGACCCCGCTGACGGGCCAGGTCACCGGCGAGCTCCTGCGCCGTGTGCGTCACCGCCTCAGAGGTCGCGTGGATCTGCTCGGCGGACGCGGCCAGCTGCTCCGCGAACGCGGCGACCTCGTCCGCTTCGCGCTGCACCGTCGAGATGGTGGTACCGATCTCGTCGAGCATGCGGTTGAAGCTCTGCTCGAGAAAGCCCAGCTCGTCGGATTCGGTGGCGGCCGCCCGCACGGCCAGAAAGCCCTGCTCCGCCTCCCCCATCACGTTGCGGGCGTGACGGATCCGGGCGATCAGCGTCGCCGGAATGCGGGTCAACCCCACCGCCACGAGAATGAAGGCGACGGTCTCGAGGTACGCGCCGGTATCGAGGCCAGGCGTGTGGGAATAGAGACGCCCATGCACGTAACAGGCGGCCAGATAGGCGATCGAAGCCGTGAGCACCAGAAAATCCCCGACGCCGCGTGCCTGCTCGAACGCGTAGGGCAGCACGGCGATGAAGAACGCCGCCACCAGGCCGCCATGTCCGAACCAGACGACCAGCACGGCCACCCACACGACGTCGAGCAGCGCAAAGGCGTAGATGAGCCACCAGCGGTACCAGCCGCGCTCGTGGATCACACCGATCAATACGTTGAGCGCCGCGAACGCTCCCGCTCCCAGCACGATCGTCCCAGCGGGAGTCGGCACGGTGCCCGCGAAACTCCCGATGAGCGCGAGCAGCGCGCCGACCGCGATCAATCCCCAGCGGCGCCGGTGGCTGCGGGCGAATGTCTCGAGATCCTTGAGCCGCTGCTCGTAGCCGGCGTCGTCGGTCCAGCCACGCATGCGCGTGGCGAGGGAGGGACGTGAGCGGGGAGCCTCGAACCCTGTCACGACGGAATGCTACTGCGAAACCGTCCGTTGTTCCAATTTCAGCCGGGAGGGAGGAGCGCGGCGACGGCCTGCTCGGCCCGGCGCGCGCCAAGCTGGCGGAACAGCGCGCGGGCGCGCTCGCGGGCGGCGCGCGCACCGGCGGCGTCCCCCAGGGCATCGAGCGTATCGCCCAGATCGCGCTCGATCTCGGCCTGCGTGTGGAGCGGGACGCCGACGCGGGACAACTCGCGAGCTTCCTGGAGCAGACGCGCCGCCGTCGGCAGGTCTTCGCGGGCCCGGGCCACCGCGGCCTGGACACGCTTGACCTCGGGAATTCCGGCGGTGAAACGGACGTGCGCGTAGGCCGCCGTGGCCTGGGCGAGCTCCGCGGCCGCCAGGGCGTGATCGCCCATCATCAGGTGCGCTTCCGCCCGGCCGGCGAGCGTCAGGCCGAGCAGCGTCGGATCCGCGGCCTGGAGGGCGAGCCGGACCGCTTCGTCGTCGGCGTCGCGGGCGCGCGGGGCGTTTCCGAGGGCCCGCCAGCTGATCGCCATGTTGTGGTGGGTCTCCGCCATGCCGCGGGCGTTCCCGGCCTGCTGGTAGGCGGCGAGGGCCGGCTGGTAGCTGGCGAGCGCGGCCTCCGGTGAGACGCGGAGGTGCTGCAGGATGCCGATGTTGTTGAACGCACGGGCCTGCGCTTCGGCATCCCCCAGCGCGCGCGCCAGCTCCAGCGCGCGCTGGAAGTGCTCCTCGGCTTCCTCGACCGCCCCCCGCTGCCAGGCGATCGCCCCGCGCAGGTGGGCCGCGCGCTGCTCGGCGCGGGCGTCCAGGCTCCGCTGCGCGAGCTCGAGCGCCCGCACGGCCCACCCGTCCGCCGCGTCGTGCTCGCCCAGCCGTCCGTGGGATTCGGCAGCGAGCAGGGCGAGCGGCGTGCGCGCTTCCGCGACGCCGGGCGCGAGCAACCGGAGGCGGTCGACTACTTCGCGGTACCGGCCCTGGCGGGCGAGCGCCGACAGCTCCGAGAGCAGTGCGGATTCGTCGGCGAGGAACGAGGCCATCGTGACGGCGAGTCTCCTACCACGCCACCGCAAACTGGGTGAACGACAGGATGGCCGCCTCGATCTCGTCGAGCTCAACGTGCTTCAGAGTGCCGAGCTTCGACCACAGCGTGTCGGGCGGCTCCCGCCGCCAGATGGCGAGCTGGCTCTCCGCCTGCACATCCCCGGAATCCTCCACGCCGTCCTGGTTGAAATCGTGATCGGAGTAGTTGTACTCGATCTTGAGCAGCGCGGGATCGGCCGGATTGAACTGCAGACCCGAGGGCGAGAACGTGAAGTCGAACTTCGACGGATCGCCCACCGCCACGGTGATGAGGATCGAGTCTCCCGGCTGGAAGGACGACCCGTCGGGGCGCTTCAGCAGACTGGCGGCGTGGACCTCGAATTGAAAGAACGCCTCGCCGGTATCACTGGTCAGGCCCCGGTAGAACAGCTCCACCCGGCGGTCTTCCCCGACCTTGGCATAGAAGCTCGCCGTATCGGATAACAGGGCCGGCGCCGTCGCATCCTGCACCAGAAAGTGGAGCTGTCCCGTCGGCACCTGCAGCGGCGGGCCGGCGCTATCCGTGCAGGCCACGGCGATCAATACAGCCACGACAAGATTCCTCATCTGCATGTACCTAGCCCTCCAAACGAATGTGGGCGCTCACTACCGCAAGCGTGGCGCCACGATAAGTACTTGAATGTCAACGGGATACGTCCGATCGTCCTGCAGCGGGGCGAGCCATCTGTCTCAAATCGCATCATGGAGCCTCTCCCTCCGGCTCCTCGTCCCCCGCACCCCGCAGCAGGCGCAGCAGGCGGGAGCGCGACACCCCCAGTCGCCGTGCCGCCTCGGAGCGGTTTCCACCGGTGAGCTCGAGCATCGCGTGCGCCGCCGCCCGTTGGACTTCGGCCAGCGGCGCGGGGAAGGGAAGGCCGCCCGCGGCCGGCGGTTGCGGCACTGCGGCCTGGAGCGGCTCCAGCTCGAATCGCCCGGGCGACGACAGCAACAGCGTGCGCTCGACGATGTTGCGGAGCTCGCGCACGTTGCCGGGCCAGGCGTGCGCCAACAGTGCGCGACGCGTATCGGCGGTCAAGGCCGGCTCGGGGATGTCGTACTGCTTGGAGAACTTGGCGATGAAGTGCGCGACCAGACGGAGGACGTCGTCCCCGCGCGCCCGCAGGGGAGGCAACTCGAGCGTCACGACGTTCAGCCGATAGTACAGGTCTTCGCGAAAGCGACCTTCAGCGATGGCGCGGTCGAGGCGGGTGTTCGTGGCGGCGACGATGCGGACGTCCAGCGACCTCGTGGTCGTCGCCCCGAGGCGACGGACGACTTTCTGTTCCAGGGCGCGCAGCAACTTGCTCTGCAGCTCCAGGGCGAGGCTGTCGATCTCGTCGAGGAACAACGTCCCGCCCGCCGCGACCTCGAACAGCCCTGGTTTGGCGGCCTTCGCGTCGGTGAACGCTCCGCGCTCATGTCCGAACAGCTCGCTCTCGAGCAAGGCACTGGGCAGCGCGGCGCAGTTGAGCTCGACGAACGGCGCCGCCGCGCGCGGCCCTCCGTAGTGGAGGGCGCGCGCCAGCAACTCCTTGCCCGTGCCCGTCTCGCCCGTCACCAGCACCGTGGCGTCGGCGTGGGGCAACACGCGGGCGGCGCGCGTCAATGCGGCCTGGAGGGCCGGACTGTCACCGACGATCTCGCGGAAGGCGTGGGCCTGCGCTTCGAGCGTGGCCAGGGCCGCGCGGTCGTGCGCCGCGCGACTGCGCTCGAGCGCCGCCGCGAGCGTGCTGCGCAGCGCGTCGCGGTCCTCGGGCAGCGCGAAATAGTCCGCCGCCCCGGCAGCGACCGTGTGGGCGGCGATCCGATGCGAGGTGCTGGCTCCCGCGACCACCAGGGGGATGGACGCGGGAAGGCCGATGCGCCCGAGCAGTGGGCCGACGTCCGTTTCCGCCCCGCCCGCGGCGACCACCACCGCCAGTGCGTGAGTCGGCAGGGCCTCGGCGTCGGCGGTGGGGTCGCGCACGAGGAGGGGGACGCCGAGCTCGCGGGCCAGCAACGGCCAGTATTCGTTGAACGAGTCGCTCAGCTGAAGAACGACGAGCAGGGCGTCGGAAACGGCCGGCGTCGTCACTGCACCCCGAGGTCCCGGGCGGTCACCAGGGCGGCGACCGTGAGCCCGGCGGCTTCGATGGCCTCGCGGCCACCTTCCTGGCGATCGATGACGGCGAGCACGCCGAGGACGTTCGCGCCTTCCTCTCGTGCCGCCACTACCGCGTCGAGCGCGGACCGGCCCGTGGTGATCACGTCCTCGATGACGACCACCGCATCACCTGCCGCGAGGCACCCCTCGATGCGGCGGCCGGTGCCGTGGTCCTTCACCTGTTTGCGCACCGTGAAGGCGTCGAGGGCGGTGCCGGCGAGCCGGGCGGCGTGGGCGATGGCGTAGGCCACGGGATCCGCGCCCAGGGTGAGCCCCCCGACGGACCTGGGGCGCCAGCCACGGGACTGGAGCGCGGCCAGGCCCGCGGCGCCGATCAGTACCTGCCCCTCGCCCGACATGGTCGTCTTGCGGGCATCGATGTAGAAGGTGGAGCGGCGGCCCGAGGCGAGCACGAAGTCCCCGTGCGTCAGGGATCGTTGCCGCAGCAGCTCGGTGAGTCGGACGATCGTGTTCGCGTGATCCGATGGCGTAGTTGCCGTCACTACTACTATTCCTTCTTGCCACCCATGAAGCGACGCAGCGTCCCCAGCAGGCCGGACCCCGGCGCCTCCGTTGTACCCGCCGCGGCGCTGGCGAACTCTTCCGCGAAGGTCGTCACGCTGGGTTGGCGCTGCCCGGGATCACGGCTCAGCCCCCGCATGACGGCCGCCTCGAGGGCGGCGGGGAAGCGCCGGCCCGGGAGCGCCTCGTTGAGCGGCAAGGGAGCCTCTCGCAGCAGCTGCTGGAACAGCTCCCGCGGGTTGCGTCCGCTGAAGGGGTGCCGACCCGAGAGCATGTAGTAGGCGATCGTCGCCAGGCTGTAGATGTCGGCCCGTGCGTCCACCAGCTCCCCCGACAGCGCCTCGGGCGCCACGTATTGCAGGGTGCCGACGAAGAACCCGGTGCGGGTCAGGCGTTCCTCGGGGGGCAGCTCTGCGTCGCGCGCGATGCCGAAGTCCAGCAGCTTCGTCACCCCGCTGCCGGAATCGTAGATGATGTTCTCGGGTTTCAGGTCCCGGTGAACGATCCCGACGTCGTGCGCCGCGGCCAGCCCGGCGGCCAGTTGCGACACGATGCCCGCCGCCATTGCAGGAGCGACGGGACCGCTCTGGTGTAGAAAATCCGCCAGCGACTGCCCGTCCGCCCACTCGAGCGCGAGGTAGTACAACCCATCGGCTTCCCCGTAGTCGTAGGTACGGACGACGGACGGGTGGCGGACGCGCGCGCCGTAGCTCGCCTCGCGGAGGAAGCGTTTGACGGCGGTGGGGTCGCCCCGCAAGCGGGGGCGCAATACCTTGAACGCACAGGCCCCATGCTCGGCGTGCTCGGCGCGGTAGACTTCCGCCGTGCCTCCCTCTCCGACGCGTTCCAGGAGGCGATAGCCGGCGATGGTG
>DATGDT010000377.1:0-23720 GCA_035310725.1 Gemmatimonadales bacterium | reverse complement strand
CGGCGCGCGCTCGAGGAGCCGATCCGCATGATCGCCCAGAACGCGGGCGCGGAAGGCTCGATCATCGTCGGCAAGGTGAAGGAGTCGGCCAAGCTGAACTACGGCTACAACGCCCAGACCGACGAGTACGAGGACCTGGTGCTGGCCGGCGTCATCGACCCCACCAAGGTCACCCGGACCGCGCTGCAGAACGCGGCCTCCATCGCCGGGTTGCTCCTCACGACCGAGTGCGTCGTGGTGGAGAAGAAGGAGAAGGAAAAGGCGCCCCCGATGCCCGGCGGTGGCGGCGGGATGGGCGGGATGTACTGATAGGCGAGGCGTACAGACGTTCTCCACGCGCAGCAGAGGCACCCCGGGAAGGCTCCGGGGTGCCTTCTTTAATGCGTCGGGACTATCCCCGAACGCATTGGTATTTAGTATGTTAGACGGTGACCTCGCCCGGAGGAGTCGCACCTGGCGCAGGAGCCCCCGCGCCGGAACGCGCCGCGCTGTCGCGTGAGCTCAGTGAATTCCTGATCGAGCTCTCGATCGCCCTGCACAAGCATGCCATGTACCCGCTCGGGCACCCGTCCCTGGGGCCGGCGGTAGGGCGCGTCGTCCGGCGTGGCGAGGCGCTGCTGCAGGACCGGCCGTCGCTGTCGCTCGGCGTGGCGCGCAACCAGCTCGTGATCGAAGGCGTCGCGACCGATCCGAAGCACCCGGTGCTCGCCGAGCTCGCTGGCCGACTGCACCGGCACCACCTCGGCGCCGTCACCCTCAGCCGCGGCATCGAGCCTGGCGAGGTCACTGACCTGTTGCGCACCCTGGCCGTGGAGGCAGACCGCACCGGTCAGCCGCTCGGCATGGGCGATCCGGCAAAACTGTCGGCCTGGAAGCATGTCCGACTCCACCCCATGACCTACGAGCGGCTCGAGCTGCTGGACCGGGCGCCCGCGGTCGGCCCCGATACGGCGGCCGACGCCCGCTCGGGCGATGAAGCCACGTCGCGTGACGCGCGCGTCCGGGGCGCGCAGCTCTGGATCGGACTGGCGCGTGCGGCGCTGGCGGGCCAGATCGGCGCGGACGAAGCGCCGCCGACGCGGCCCGCCGTGATCGCCAAAGCGATCGACGAGCACGCGGGCGGAGAGGCCTACGACCAGGTGATCGTCGGCTACCTGCTGCAGATCGCCCAGGAGCTGAAGGCGGCGGGCGGGCAAGAGGCCCTGGAGCTGCGGCGGCGGACGTCGCGGCTGCTTTCCGAGATGCGGCCCGACACGCTGCGCCGCCTGATCCAGATGGGGGGAGACACGGCGCAGCGGCGGCAGTTCGTCCTCGATGCCTCGCACGGCATGGCCGTGGATGCTGTGCTCGAGGTCGTCAAAGCGGCGGCCGATGCCTCCCAGCACGCCGTGTCTTCCTCGCTGATGCGCATGCTGTCCAAGCTCGCGGCGCACGCCGAGCAGGGAACCACGCAGGCCCGGTCGCTCGCGGATCACGCGCTGCGCGATCAGGTCCGGTCGCTGCTCACTGGATGGGAGCTGGAGGACCCCAACCCGGCGGGATACGGCGCGGCCCTGCAGCGGATGTCGCAGGCGGGACCGGCCCTGGTGGCGCCGATGGAGCGGATGCACGCCGCCGAGCCGGAGCGGCTCGTGCAGATGAGCCTCGAGGTGAATGCGGTGGGCCCGCACATCTATCGGGCCTGCGCAGAGCTGGTGAACAGCGGCCGGCTCTCGCTGCTGCTCGATCTGCTTGAGCAGGCGCCCGGCACGGCGGCGGCGGAGCTCTGGAACCGGGCGGTGAGCCCGGATACCGTGCGCTGGCTGCTGCAGCATGAGCCGGCGGATTTCGCTACGGTCGATCGACTACTGCCACGGCTCGCGGCGCAGGCCGCCGAGCCGCTGCTCGACGCGCTCGCGGCCTCCGAGGTGCGCGCTACCCGCCGGGCGATTCTCGAGCGGCTGGTGCGGCTCGGGCCCGCTCTGGGCCAGAGCATTACGGCGCGGCTGAGCGACGAGCGTTGGTACGTCAAGCGCAACCTGCTGACCCTGCTCGATCTCCTGCCCGAGCTGCCGCCGGGATTCTCGGCGCTGCAGTGGCTGGGCGACTCCGATCCGCGCGTGCGCCTCGAGGCGCTGAAACTCGGTCTCAAGTCTCCGGCGGAGCGCGACCGGGTGATCATGCGCGGGCTCGCAGACACGGAGCACCGGATCGTACGGCTCGCCCTGAGCGCGGCGGTTCAGGGCGTGCCGGCGGACGCGGTGCCGCATGTGGTCGCCGTCGTGAACAACCGGACCCTGCCGTCCGACATGCGGGTTCCGGCGATCCGCCTGCTCGGGGCAGGACGGTCGCCGCAGGCCCTGGAGACGCTGCTCGCGCTGGCCGACGGCGGGCGCACGCTGTTGGGGAGGCGTAGGCTGCCGCCCAAGTCACGGGAGCTGCTGACGGCACTGGCGGCGCTCGCGAGCGGGTGGGGGACGGAGCCCCGCGCGGTGGAAGTGCTGCTGGTCGCGGCGGTATCGAGCGACCCCCAGATACGGGCGGCCACGGATCCGGATGGAGCGGCCGGTTGAGCGAGCCCGCGGAATTTCTCGGCGCCTTCGCGCAGGCCCTGGCCGGCATGTTGCTCTACGCCGAGGGCCACCCGGCGCGCGCGCGCGGCATCGACGTGGCGTATGAAGAGCTGCTCGACCTGCAGCTGGAGACGCCGCACCCCCTGTTCACGTTCCTCGGGGACGAGGTCATCTTCGGGCGCCTGCCGCTCAGGGAGATGCGCAACTGGGACTGGTCGATGCGGCTGGCCGAGGCGGGGATCCAGCGACTCGAGTTCATGGAGCGCGTGTCGCGCGAAGACTTCGAGGTCTTCCTCGAAGACGTCCTGGCGCGCGTCACCATGACGCCGGTCGACACCGCGGAAGCGCGTCAACTGCGGCCCACGTCCATCAAGTTCGGCGCCGTGGGCGTTCGCGGCGGGGCGGGGGACCTGCCGCAGGAGGAAGCGTTGCCGACCGCCACCATCACCTTCTCCCTGGGCGAGGAAGCGGAGACTATCCGCTGGCTGCATCGCGAGGTGCAGGAGCGCGAGGCCCTTCCCCTGGCGGAGGCAGAGGCCGTGGTGCGCTCACTGTCGGTGGCGATGCACGGCGATAAGCAGATGATGCTGCCCCTCCTCCAGCTCAAGCAGTTCGATCAGTACACGACGACGCACTCGCTGAACGTCGCGGTCCTCAGCATGGCACTCGCCGAGTTCCTGGGGATGGGGGCCGCCGACGTGCGCGCGTTCGGGGTGGCGGGGCTGCTGCACGATCTGGGCAAAGTGCGGATTCCGATCGAGGTGCTCACCAAACCCGGCAAGCTCACGCCGGACGAGCGCGTGCTGATGAACACGCACCCCGCCGAGGGCGCCCGCATCATTCTCGAGAGCGAGCAGGAGCTCGACCTCGCCGCGGTGGTGGCGTACGAGCACCACATCATGTTGAACGGCCTGGGCTATCCCCAGGTGAAGTTCCGGCGGTCGTGCCACGAGGCGAGCAACCTGATCCACGTCTGCGACGTCTATGATGCGCTGCGGACCAGGCGGCCCTATCGGGAGGCCTGGTCGGTGGAGCAGGTATTGCCCTACATCGAGGGGCGGGCCGGGCTCGAATTCGATCCGGCCTACGTGCGATCCTTCATCGCGATGATGCGGAAATGGGAGTCGCAGGTCGCCGTCGTCTCCGATGAGCGCGCTCCGCTTCCCGCGTCCGTCGCCGCTGCGGTGGCGGGCACCGCCGGTTCCGAAACGAGCCCCTCGAGCCATCCTGTTTGATTACTTTTCGGACACGATGGACAAGACCAGTCTGTTGCTTGCGATCTGTACGTTGGGCGCTACCGGACTGTCCGCGCAGCGGGCGACCGGACCACGCCTCGAGGGAAAATGGGAAGCGCGCACCGACGACGGCCCCCGGCTCATCATGGTGCGCGCCGACAGCTCCGCCCAGTTCGGCGATCAGGTGGCGCGCTGGCGGATGGTGGGGGACAGCGTCTGGTTCACGCTGGGGGACGGCGTCTGGAACGTCTACGGCCTGAAGGTCGCGGGCGACAAGCTCACCATCTCGGGGGGCGATCTCGAGAAGCCGGTGACGCTGCGTCGCGTGGGACCGGCCACGGCCCGGCCCGACACGCTCAAGGTCCCCGAGCCGCCGCCCGCCAACGCGCGGGCGTGGTGACTTGAAGGGCAGGGAGCGGGGAGGGGGGAGCGGTTGATCGCGCTGCACCGACAACGACCGCTCTCCGCTCCCCGCTCCCTATTTCGTCGACCAGTCGTAGATCCTTCCCAGCACCGCCCGCAGCTCGTCGGTCATCTCCACGTCCCGCCGCGGTAGCACCCGCTCCACGATCTTCAGGAACCCCTCGCGCGTCATGCGCTCGCGTGAGCCGCCGCCCCAGGCGAACGGGGCCACGTACTTGGGCGGACGGACCGCGTCGAACACGTTGGCGCCCGCGCCCACCACCGTGCCGGTCCCGAGGAGCGTGCCGATCGCGGTCTTTGCATGGTCCCCGAACAGAGTGCCGAGGAACTGCTGCGCCGTGTCCACGCGGGCGCCGGCGATCTCGAGCCGGACGTGCCCGTAGGTGTTCTTGAGATTCGACGTGATGGTCCCGGCGCCGCAGTTGACCCAGCGTCCCACGACGCTGTGGCCCAGGAAGCCGTCGTGGGACTTGTTGGCGTAGCCCAGGAACACGCACGACGCCAGCTCGCCGTGAACGGTGCAGCGCGGACCGAGGGCCGAGCCGCGGAGGTCGCCGCCGAGCACGCGCGCGTTGGCGCCGACCCAGAGCGGACCTTCGAGACGGGTCCCCGAGCGGATCTCCACCCCACTCTCCACCACCACCGGGCCGTGCGACACGTCGAACACCACCCCCGGCTCGACCTGCGCCTCGTGCAGCTCCAGGGCTGCGGGATCGCCGATGACGATGGACCCCGCGGGCACTGGATCGCTGTCGCCCAGCATCTGCCGCAGGTCGTCGGGGAGGAGCTGCAGTAGCGCCGGGATGAGGTCGAATGTCCCGTGCAGCACCACCCCCGGGACCTCGATGGCCTGAGCGTGCGGCTGCGGCCCCTCCCACACGACCCCCGCCGGCACGCCCCACCCGACCGTGATGCCGCGCGACACGAGCCGCACCGGCACCGCCGGCAGCTCGGGCGCGACGCCCTGGGGCGCGAAGGTCGACGAGCCGATCACCGCCGGTCCGGTGACGGCCCGCCGCGGCATGACCGGCGGCATGCCGGGCTCGGCGAAGCCCGCGAGATGGGGCAGCGCGAATATGGCGCTGGCTTCGGCGCCGACGAACGTCTCCCAGCGCTCGCGAATGAGATGGGCGCCGGCGCGCAGCTCCGACAGGGGACGCACCCCCGCGAACGGCGCCCACACCGGCGCGGGATCGGGGTCGAGCAAGTAGAGGGCGAGACTCACAGCCGTTGCACCAGGGCCTTGAGACGGTCGGCGCGGCCGGTGGGCATCACCAGGGTATGCCCGTTGGCGCGCACCACCACGAGGTCGGTGATCCCGCTGACCGCGAGATGCTCGCTCTCCGACCACAGGACACAGCGCCGCACGTCGTCTCCGATCGTGATGTTGCCGACCGCCACGTTACCCTGCGAATCGGGCGTGCGAATGCGGAACAGCGCATCCCACGAGCCGATGTCGTCCCAGGTGAAGGCTCCCGCGACGACCGCCAGCCGCTTCGAGCGCTCCAGGACAGCGATGTCCACCGGGGCGGGGGTGACGGCCGCGAAGAACCCCGCGACGTCGCCGGAGCTCAAGGCGGGCAGTCCGGCGCGCAGCTCGCGCGCATGGGCCGAGACCTCCGCCAGGAACCGCTCCACGCCCCACGCGAACAGTCCCGTGTTCCACAGCGCCTTGCGTCGCCGCAGCTCGGCCGCCCGGGCCGCGGTCGGCTTTTCGACGAACCGCTGCACGCGCCGGGCGAACCGTCCGAGCGGGCGTCCCGGAACGATGTAGCCGTAGGCCGACTCGGGGCGCGTCGGCTTCACGCCCACCGTCACCAGCACATCGTGCTCGCGCGCCACGGCGAGCGCCCGCGCAGCGGTGGTGCGGAACGCGGCCTCGTCGCCGATGGCCCAGTCGGCGTGGAGGGAGAGCATCTGCGCGTCCGGGTCGCGCCGTGCGATCCAGTGCGCGCCCCACACCAGCGCGGGGGCGGTCGACGCCGACCGCGGCTCGGCCAACACCTGCGCCGCCGGAACTTCGGGCACGAGGGCCGTCACCCGCTCCACGAGGAAGGGGCCGGTGAGGATCAGCACCCGATCCGGCGGCACCAGACCCTCGAGCCGGCGCACGGCCTGGGCGAGGAGCGGACGGTCGCCGGCGAGCGGCAGGAGCTGCTTGGGGCGCTCCGGAGTGGAGAGCGGCCAGAATCGCGTCCCCGAGCCCCCGGCCAGGATGACCGCCCAGGTGCTCACCCGACGTCCTCCGCCGCGTCTCCCAGCAGCGTCGCGACCAGCGTGCGGAGCTTGGACGGACTGAACGGTTTGGTGATGGTCTTGGCGCCCATCTGCCGCGCCTCGGCCAGGACGCGCTCTTCGCCCTCGGCCGTCAGGATCAAGACCGGGATCTCCGCCGTCGCGGGCCGATCGCGCAGCTCGCGCAGGAACTCGATGCCCGAGCCGTCGGGGAGATGGATGTCGAGCATGATCGCGTCGGGCGGGCCGGCCTCGTCCTTCATCGCGCCGCGCGCCTCGAACAACGAGCGGGCCAGGCGGATGTCGTAGCCCCGCGACTCGAGCTGGAGGCGCAACAGCAGGCCGATGTGGGGCTCGTCGTCGACGACGAGGATGCGGCGCGTCCGGGGGGCGGCGGGAGGGACCACGGGTAACGGAGGGCCGGAGGAGTGCGGGCGGCTCAGAGCAGCCCGGCGATGGCCGTGCGATGGCGCCGCAGATCGAAGAGCAGCGTGCCGACGTTCGTTTCGGGGCGCACCAGCACCACGAGCATGGCGTCGGCGTGCAGCACCGAGACGACCGCCAGGCCGGCGTCGAATTCCAGCACGCCGGTGGAGAATTCGCCCCGCCCGCCGGCGCCGCCGAGCTCGCTCATGCCGCGGATCACCGAGGGCAGCAGCGCGGCGACGCTGTCGGGATCCACCCCGTCACCGCTCACCGAGTCGATCGGCAGGCCGTCGGTTCCGACGACCACGACGGCATCGACCCCGTTGCGGCGGGCGATCGCCTGAACGAGCTCCCGGATCGTCGGCATACGGGCGCGAAGCTAGGACGCGCTGCGGGGGAAGTCAAGCATTGATAGTCGGTTAAGGGTTGACCCTCTGCGCGGCGCGAGGATATCTTGACGCCACTCCATGCGCCGACGTCGTATGCAATCGGGATCCCTCCTCGTGGTGGCGGCGCTGCTCGTCGCCGCCTGCGGCAACAACACGGGACTGGGGAATGCGAACGTCCCGAACGTGGTGGACACGATCTCGCTCTACGCGCTCGATCGCACCCCGATCTCTCTGCCGTCGGCGTACGTGATCAGGGGCAATTCGGTGGTGCGCACGGACCTGGTCGCCGGGTTCGACTTCGCCTTCAACATCACTGCAGCGGGCCAGGCGGTGCTGCTGCCCACCGGTGCGCTGGGTCTCGGCGTCGCCTCGGGCGTCCAGCCGCAGACCGTCTCGTTCACCGCGATCACCGAGGCGCCCACGAACCGGTACGTCGATTCGTTGCCGGTGCCCATCGACAGCGGGTCGGTGGCGGTGGTGCGCTCGCGTCCCTCCTCCGACTTCTGCGGGGTCGTGTTCTACTACGGCAAGGTCGAGGTGCTCGCGATCGACACGACAGCGCGGCGCGTCGACCTCCAGATCCTGACGGACCAGAACTGCGGCTTTCGCGGTCTCGAGCCCGGCCTCCCGCGCCGGTAGTTCCATGATCGACTTGCGGCTCCTGCGCAGTGCCCCCGCGGAGGTGCGGGCGGCGCTGGCTCGGCGCGGCGACCCCGGCACGCTGGAGCTGCTCGATGCGCTGCAGGAGCTCGATGCACGGCGCCGCACCCTCACGACCGCGCTCGACGCGCTGAAGGCGGAGCGCAACGAGGCCGCGCGTGCCGACGCGCAGCTCGTGAAGCAGCACGGCAAGCTGCCCCCCGAGACCGTGGCCGCGCGCCGCGCGCTGGGGGAGCGCATCACCGCCGCCGAGAGCGAGGTGCGGGAGGTGGAGGCGGCGCTCGAGGCGAAGGCTCTCTACGTGCCGAATCTGCCCGCGAGCGACGTTCCCGATGGGGACGCCGCCGCGAATCGCGTCGTGCGCAGCTGGGGGACGCCCCGGCCGAGCGGTCCGGACGTCAGGCCGCACTGGGAGATCGGCGAGCGGCTCGGGCTGCTCGACCTGCCGCGCGGCGCGAAGCTGTCGGGCTCGGGATTCCCCGTGTTGGTGGGGGCGGGCGCCCGGCTCGCGCGCGCCCTCATCCAGTTCATGCTCGACCTGCACACGCGTGAGCACGGCTACGTGGAGGTGGAGCCGCCCTTCCTGGTGCGCCGCGAGATCATGCAGGGCACCGGACAGCTGCCGAAATTCGAGGCCGATGCCTACCGCACGACCGAGGATGACATGTTCCTCGTGCCGACCGCGGAAGTCCCGGTGACGAACCTCTACCGGGACGAGATCCTGGAGGGCGCCCGGCTGCCGTTCGGCCACACGGCGTACACGCCCTGCTTCCGGCGCGAGGCCGGGGCGGCGGGGAAGGACACGCGCGGCCTGCTGCGCGTGCATCAGTTCGACAAGGTCGAGCTGGTTCGCTTCGTCCGGCCGGTCGACTCGCAGCCCGAGCACGAGCGCCTCACCGGCCATGCCGAAGCGGTGCTGCAGCGTCTCGAGCTGCCGTACCGTGTCGTGCTGCTCGCCGCTGGAGACACCGGGTTCGCCGCCGCCAAGACCTACGACCTCGAAGCCTGGGCGCCCGGCGTGGGCGCCTGGCTCGAGGTGTCGAGCTCCTCGAGCTTCACCGACTTTCAGGCGCGGCGCGCGGGCATTCGCTACCGCGCGGCCAAGGGCGAGAAACCGGAGTTCGTGCATACGCTGAACGCTTCAGGCGTCGCGCTGCCGCGCACCATCGCGGCCCTGCTCGAGAACCGGCAGGAGGCGGACGGCAGCGTCTCGATTCCGCCCGCGCTGGTGCCGTACGTCGGCACCGACCGCATCACCGCGCCGTCCAGCGGTGCGTAGCGACGCCCTGCGTCGGTCCGGGCCGCCCGTGGTGGCCGGCCTGGCGCTGCTATTCGGCGCGTTGTCGGTCGGCTCGGCCTGGGTCGTGGCGCGTCACCTGCGCGACGACGCGCGCGATACGAGCCGGTTGTTCGGGCGTGTGTTCGCCGGTCTGAACGATCCGAGACCGGACGCCGCGACCGAAGCGCTGTTCGATCTGGCGGCGCAGGTGCGGAGCCTCGGCATCCCGATCGCCATCACCGACAGCGCCGGGCACGTCACCGCGATGGAGAACGCGCCGCCGGGGGTGGGGCGCGACAGCGCGCACCTGCGGGCCTGGGTCGCCGAGCTCGATGCCGTCAATCCGGCGGTCTCGGGGCCCGGGATCGGCACCGTCCACTACGGGACGCTGGCCATCACCCGCCGGCTGGCGCTGGTTGCCGCGCTCCAGATCGCGGTGTTGCTCGCGCTCGTCCTGCTCGCCGTCTGGGCGTATCGCGAGCGGGTCGGGGCGGTGCGCGACCGCATGTGGGTGGCGATGGCCCGTGAATCGGCCCATCAGCTGGGGACGCCGCTCATGAGCCTCACGGGCTGGATCGCTCAGCTGCGGGAACATCCGCAGATGCGGGCCGCGGAGGTCGCCCCCCATCTGGAGGCCGACGTCGAGCGATTGGAGCGGGTGGCCCGTCGCTTCGAGCGCATCGGACGCCCGCCGCGCAGCGAGCCGGTCGGGCTCGGGGCCGTGGCCGAACGCGTGGTGACCTACTTCCGGCCGCGGCTCCCGACCCGGGCCAATGCGGTGACCTTGAACCTCACGGCCGCGGGACCGGGACCCACGATCGCCGGCGACCCGGTGCTGCTCGAATGGGCGCTCGAGGCCATCGTGAAGAACGCCGTGGACGCCCTCTCGGGCCGCGGCGGGCACGTCGCCGTGCAGGTGGAGGGGACGGACGAGCGGGCGACGGTCAGCGTGCGCGACGACGGGCCGGGGATTCCTCCGGGACGCCGCAGCAAAGTGTTCGAGCCGGGCGAGACGAGCAAACCCGGCGGGTGGGGCCTCGGACTGCCGCTGGCGCGGCGAATCGTGGAGCAACAACACGGCGGGCGGTTGCGCTATCATCCCGGGAATCCCGGTAGCCTGTTCGTCCTCGAATTCCCGCTGGCGTCGGGAGATCGCGCGTGACGCTCGAGCTCAATCCCGCACAGCGCCGCGCCGTCGAGCATCCCGGCGGCCCGCTGCTCGTGCTCGCCGGTGCGGGCTCGGGGAAGACGCGCGTGCTCACCGCCCGGATCGCGCATCTCATCCGGGCCGGCGGCGTGCGACCCGACCGGATCTTCGCCGTCACGTTCACCAACAAGGCCGCGGGCGAGATGCGCGAGCGGGTCGCCAGCCTGCTCGGCGCCGATCCCCGTGGCCTGTGGATCGGCACCTTCCACTCGCTCAGCGCGCGGCTGCTGCGACGCGAAGCCCCGCTGCTCGGCTTCGGCCCGAACTTCACGATCTACGACGAGGACGATTCCCAGGCGCTGCTCAAGCGGATGCTCGAGCAACGCGAGCTGTCGCCCAAGGCGTATCCGCCGCGTGCCCTGCACGCGCTGATCTCCGGCGCCAAGAACCGGATGCTGACGCCCGAAGAATACCTGGCGTCGGCCGACACGCCGCTGACGCGGGTCGCGGCGGACTGTTACCGCGACCTGGGCGAGGCGCTGTTGCGCGCCAACGCGATGGATTTCGACGACCTGCTGCTGTTTCCGCTGCGGCTCTTTCGGGAGCACCCCGAGCGGCTCGCGTGGTGGCAGGGCCGCTTCGATCACGTCCTGGTGGACGAATTCCAGGACACGAACGCCGCCCAGTACCGGTTGGTGCGGGCCCTCGCCCAGCGCCACGGCAACCTCTGCGTCGTGGGCGACGACGATCAGGCGATCTACGGCTGGCGCGGGGCGGACGTGCGGCACATGCTCCAGTTCCAGAACGACTTCCCCGGGACCACGCTGATCAAGCTCGAACAGAACTACCGCTCCACCCAGATCATCCTGGACGCCGCCAACGGCGTCATCGCCGAGAACCGCGAGCGGCTCGGCAAGACGCTGTTCACCGCCGTGCCGGGCGGGACGCCGGTCGTGCTCCTGACCGCCGCGGACGAGCGTGACGAGGCTGAATGGATTGCGGGCGAATTCGCCGGCCAGGCCGAGCACTCCGACCTGCCGTATGAGGGCATGGCGGTGCTGTACCGCACCAACGCGCAGTCCCGTCCGCTCGAGGAAGCGTTCCGGATGCGCGGCGTGCCCTACCGGCTGGTGGGGGCGGTGAGCTTCTACGAGCGCCGCGAGGTGAAGGACCTGCTCGCCTACCTGCGGCTCATCGCCAATCCGGCCGATGACCAGGCGTTCAGCCGGGTCGCGAATGTGCCGCGGCGCGGCATCGGCGATACCTCCCTCACGCTGCTGGCCGAGACGGCGCGCCGCTGGGGCAAGCCGCTGCTCGAGGCGGCGCGCGCGGCGGACCGGGTGGAAGGGCTCCGTCCCGGGCTGCGCGAGACGCTGCGCAACTTCGCCTCCCTCATGGACCGGCTGCGCGAGGCCGTGGGAACGGCCGATCCGGCCACGGCGCTCGAAACGGTGATTCTGCGCATCGGCTACGACCCCTGGCTGGCCGAAGAGGGAGTGGAAGGCGTCGAGCGGCTGGAAAACGTGCGCGAGCTGGTGGCCGGCGCCGCGGCCTGGGCCGAGGTGGCGGAGGCGACGGGGGAAGGGGAGGGGGACGACGGCGGCGGCACCCTCATCGAGCGCTACCTCACCCAGTCGGCGCTGGTGACGCCGACCGACGAGTTCGGCGGGGCCGGCGCGGCCGGGGTGACCCTGCTGACGGTCCACATGGCGAAGGGCCTCGAGTGGCCCATCGTGGCGTTGACGGGTCTCGAAGACGGCCTCTTCCCGCTCGCCCGCACGGCGGGCGAGCCGGGCGGCCTCGAGGAGGAGCGCCGCCTGTGCTACGTGGGTCTCACCCGCGCCCGCGAGCGGCTGTATCTCTCCTGGGCGCGGACCCGGTATCGCAACGGCCGGCTCGAGCAGTCGGAGTCGTCGCGTTTTCTGGAAGCGCTGCCGCCGGCGGTCTACGAGGAGCGGAGCACGACCCCGGCATGGAGTCGGGCGACGTACGAGCGCCGCTCCCCCTCCGGATACTCCAGTCCGTACCGCGCCGCACGGCGACGGGAGGTGGAGGAGCTGGAACCGGCGTTCGACGTGGAGGAATCGCAGGACGCGCCGCGCTACGTGAAGGGTGAGCGGGTGCGCCACCGCAAATTCGGCGGCGGCGTGGTGCGCGACGTCTCGGGAGTCGGGCGCAATCTCAAGGTGACCGTCGAGTTCGACGACAGCGTCGTGGGGAGCAAACAACTGCTCGTGGCGTACGCCGCGCTCGAGCGCGAGTGGGACGGAGAGGGGGCATGAGCGTTTCGCGGGAGGAAGTCGAGAAGATCGCCCGGCTGGCCGAGCTGCATGTGGACGAGGCGGCGCTGCCGGGCCTGGTGGACCAGCTGTCGCGCATTCTGGATTACGTGGCGCAGATCGCGGGCGTCGCCGCCACCGAGTCGGCGCAGCCCTTCGTGCCCGGGCCCGCGGCGATCCGGTTCCGCCGCGATGAGGTGCGGCCTGCACCGCTCGCCTTCGGTCCCGACCGGATGGCGCCGCAATTCCGCGACGGATTCTTCCTGGTGCCGCGTCTCGGGGCATTCGATCAGGGCAGTGCGAACGGCGCCGAGGAGGACGAGTGACGGTCGCGGAGACGGCCGACCGCCTGGAACGGGCGGCGGGTCTGAACGCGCTGCTCACTCCGATCGCCGAGGTGCGGAGCGCGCTCGCCGCGCAGGCCGCGACGTCGCCGGCGGATGGGGCCTTGTCCGGGATGCCGGTGGCCGTGAAGGACAACATCTGCACCCTCGAGTACGCCACGAGCTGCGGCTCCCGCATCCTCGAGGGCTATCGTTCGCCGTTCGAGGCGACCGCCATCACCCGTCTGAAGGCGGCAGGGGCGCTCATCGCCGGCAAGACGAATTGCGACGAATTCGCGATGGGCTCCTCGACGGAACATTCCGCCTTCGGACGCACGCATCATCCCCTCGATCCGACGCGCGTGCCCGGCGGGTCGTCCGGCGGGTCGGCGGCCCTGGTCGGCGCCGGTGCCGTCCCGGCCGCGCTCGGCTCGGAGACCGGCGGCTCGGTGCGCCAGCCTGCGGCGTTCTGCGGCGTCGTCGGGATCAAGCCCACCTACGGCCGGGTGTCGCGCTACGGCCTCGTGGCGTTCGGCAGCTCGCTCGATCAGATCGGCGTGTGCGGGCGGACGGTGTCGGATGCCGGCCGGGTGCTCGCCGCGATCAGCGGCCGGGACCCGCTCGACTCCACCTGTGAGGACCGCGACCCCCTCCCGCTGCCCGCGGTGCCGGAGAACCTGCAGGGCTTCGTCGTCGGCATTCCGAAGGAGTACTTCCCGCCCGACCTCGATCCCGGCGTGCGGCGCGCGTGCGACCGGCTCATCCGGCTGTTGAAGGATCTCGGGGCGGCCGTGCGGGATGTGTCGCTGCCGCACACGGCGTACGCCATTCCCACCTACTACATCATCGCCCCGGCCGAGGCGTCGTCCAACCTCGCGCGCTACGACGGCGTCCGCTACGGACCCCGATTCGACGGCGCGGTGGACGTGCGCGCGCTGTACCGCACGACCCGTGGCCTGGGATTCGGCGCCGAGGTGCGCCGCCGCATTCTGGTGGGGACCTACGTGCTGTCGTCCGGCTATTACGACGCCTACTACCGCCGCGCCCAGCGCATGCGCGCGCTCATCGCGCAGGACTTCCGCAACGTCTTCGATCGCGGCGTGGACCTGCTGTTCACGCCATCCACGCCCACGCCGGCCTTTACGGCGGGCGAGAAGCTCGGTGATCCGGTGGCGATGTACCTGGCCGACATCTTCACCGTGACCGCGAACCTCGCCGGCCTGCCGGCACTCACGCTGCCCATCGGCCGCGTGAACGGGCTGCCCGTGGGCGGCCAGCTCATCGGGCCGCCCTTTCTCGAGGACGAGATGCTGGAGGCGGCCTTCACGCTCGAGCGGGCCGTGGATGCGGAGGCGGAGGCGTGAGCGGGACGGAGCGCTGGGAGACCGTGATCGGTCTCGAGACCCACGTTCAGCTGCGCACCCGATCGAAGATGTTCTGCGGCTGCTCCAGCGTGTTCGGGGCGGTGCCCAACACCAACGTGTGTCCCGTCTGTCTCGGGCTCCCGGGCGCGCTCCCGACCGTCAACGAGCAGGCGATCCGGCTCGCCGTGCGCGCGGCGCTGGCGCTCGGTTGCCGCGTGCAGGCGCACAGCGTCTTCGCCCGGAAGAACTACTTCTATCCCGATCTGCCCAAGGGCTACCAGATCTCGCAGTACGAGGAGCCGCTGGCGACCGACGGCGCGCTCGCCTTCGTCAGTCCCGAGCGCGGCACCGTGACCGCCGCCATCGTGCGCCTCCACGTCGAGGAGGACGCGGGCAAGTCGCTCCACGACCGCGTGCCGGGCGCGACGGCCGTGGACCTGAACCGCTCGGGCGTGCCGTTGGCCGAGATCGTGACCGGCCCGGACTTCCGCTCGCCGCAGGAAGCCCGGGCCTATCTCCTGGCGCTGAAGGAAGTGCTCCAGTACGCCGACGTGTCCGACTGCGACCTGGAGAAGGGCAGCCTGCGCGTGGACGCGAATCTGTCGGTACGCCCCGTCGGCCATCCGGAGCTCGGCACCAAGACTGAGGTGAAGAACATCAACTCGTTCGCCTTCGTCGAGAAGGCGCTCGGCCTGGAGCGAGATCGCCAGATCGCGACCCTCACGGCGGGCGGGCGGATCGAGCAGCAGACGATGCTGTTCGACGCGAAGGCGAATGCCGTGCGGCCGCAGCGCTCGAAGGAGGAGAGCAAGGACTACCGGTATTTCCCCGAGCCGGATCTGCCCCCGCTCGTCGTGCCGAACGGCTGGCTGGAAGAAGAACGGGCCATCCTCCCGGAGCTGCCCGCGGCCCGGCGGCAACGGTTCGCCACGCAGTACGGATTGCCCGCGCAGGATGCCGCCGTGCTGGTGCAGTCGCGGGAGATCGCCGACTACTTCGAGGCGACCGTGGCGGCCGGCGCTGAGCCCAAGCCCTCGGCCAACTGGGTCATGGGGGAAGTCCTCGCGGACGCGAAGAACCGCGGTGGCACGCTGCGCGTCACCCCCGACCGCCTGGCCCGTCTGGTCGCCCTGGTGAAGGACGGGACGGTGTCGAACAACGCGGCGAAACAGGTGTTCGCCGCCCTGGCGGACAACGGCAGCGGCGATCCGCGCACCACGGCCGAGCGACTCGGGCTGCTGCAGGTCGCGGACGCCGGCGCGCTGACGGGGTGGGTGGAGCAGGTGCTGGCGGCGCATGCCGCGGAGGTCGAGCGGTACCGCAAGGGAGAGACGAAGCTGTTGCCGTTCTTCGTGGGGCAAGTCATGAAGGCGTCGAAGGGAAAAGCCGACCCGACGCAGGTCCCGCACCTGCTTAAGGAGCGGCTGGGGGGCTGATCGCTTCCGGCTCGCGCCACGGTTTGGCGGCTTTGGCGTCCCGCCAGAACGCGAGCGACGAGCGCGGCAGGCCGAAATGTTCCTCGGCAGTCGCACGCACCCGCCCGGGGTCGCCGCGGCCGCCTTCCTGCAGCGCGCGGCGGCGCATCTGCTTCGCCAGCCCGAGCGCTTTCTCCCCGGCCGGATCGAGGCGATGGGTCGCCGCGTTGGACTCCGAGAGGCCCTCCATCACGTACTCGAACGCCACCGCCATCTGGTGCTCCACGTCCTCGCCAGGCAGATCCCACCGGCTGTTCTCGGCGATGATCTGAAACGCCCACTGCCAGCTCTGGCTCTCGGTCAGGTGCACCATGCCCCGAAACAGCCGGCGGTTGGTCCGGATGCTGAACAGGGTGGGCGAGAGGATGGCGTCGAGGTGGGAGTCGCTCACCCCATGGTCCTGGAGGATCACCGACTTCGCGGTGCGCGCGTAACGGTCTCCCAGGTGGGTCTCGAGCCGGCTCTCCCAGTAACTGTGCCCCAGCGCCGCGGTACTGCTCGTGAGGACCAGCTGGCGCGGGACGTAGAAGTTGTGGGCCACGGTGTCGGCGGCCAGGTGGGACAGATACCCGAGGCCGAAGGCGCGGAGACCGTCAGTGTGCGCCAGCTCGTAGATCTCGCGGCCGACGTGCCAGGCGTGGCAATGGCGGCCCACGGGGGCGTACTTCTTCGCCATCGACGTATCCGCGGCGATGTTGCCGTAGAGAAAATCGTAGGGGAAGGCGCGCAGCAGGTCGGCGACCGCCGTGGGCAGCGTGCTGAGATTCGCGAGGACCGACTCGCCGAGATAGATGTGGGTCGCCGGGGTCCAGGCGTGGGCGGTGCCGGGGAACACCACGATCGCGAGCAACGCCACGCCAAGGAGGGCCAGCGCGCGCTTCAGTCGTCCTCCCGCTTGTCGGAGCGCCGCTTCAGGGCGCGGCCGAGCTTCCAGACCGAGACGCCGCGCCGCACCGTACGAGCCGTGGCGGCCACGTCCTTGGCCGTCTCGGTGACTTCACGCTCGGCCACCTCCAGCGTCTCCCCCAGGTCGGCGAGCCGGGCTTCGGCCGCGTCGGCCGCATGCACGATGCGCTGACGGAGATCGCGGGAGGTCTCGGCCAGCCCGTCCGCCTCGTCGCGAATCGTGCCGATCAGGGCGCGCACGTCGTTGACGACCGGCTCCGCTGTATGGCGGACGGCGCTCAGGAAGGAGCGAACGCCGAACGCGGCCGCCAGCACGGCGGCCGCCGAGACGAGCGCGGCCAGCGCGATCACCGCAAGGCTCAGGGCCCCGAGGACGGCGGCCCACGTCGGGATCATACTGAAACCTCGGCGTTTCGGTGGCGTGAAGTCAACGGGCGGCCCGCCCCGCGCAGCAGGGCGGGCAGCGCCGTCAGGAGCAGCGCGAGCGCCGCGGCCGTCCGGACCGCCCCGGCACTCGGTCCGAGCGGGCCGGCGGCCGTGAACGTGAAGCTCAGCGCGATCGCGAGGCCGAGCGAGCGCTCGGAAGAGCTCGGCGAAAGGAAGCGCTGCCGCACGAGCGGCGCGAGCGCGAGCAGGACGGCGGCCAGGGCCACGACGGGCAGAGAGCCACCGGTCAACGCGCCCGCGGCGACCCACAGTGCCGCGGCCGCCACGGGCTCGGTGGCGCCGATGTCGAGCGCCAGCCGGACATGCGCGGATGACCAGCGTGCCAGCGCCGCTCCGGTCAGCGCGCACACGAGCAGCGGCGACGTACCGGTCGCCAATCCGATTCCGGCGGCGAGGGCGACGCCGGCGATCGTGGCGGGGAGCGGCGTCGGGGCGAGTCGTGCCAGTCGGGCGGCGAGCAACGCGCTCGTCGCCGCGCCGCCCACGGCGAAGCCGACCCAGGCCGCGGCGTGCCACGCATCGGCGCGGCGCGCGTGCGGCAGCAGCGTTACGAGGGCGGCCGCTGCCACGAGCAGCGCGGCCAAGGTACTGCGGGTATCCGCCGCGCCGGCGATCACGAGGGCGGCGACGAGCGTCGCGATGACCGCCGGTGTCGGCTTCCAGGCCGGCGCGATGGTCGCCGGCAGGAAGCGGCCGGCGGCGTAGAGCAGTGCCGCCGGCACGAGCAGCGCCACCGCGATGACGGCCAGCTCGCGGGCGGAGCGGCGCTCGTCGGCAGGCCGCGGCGTGGCGATGGCGGCGCCCGCTCCCGCGGCGATCCAGCCGATGAGGCAGCCGAGCGCCGGCACGCACACACGCAGCAGATCGTCGTCCAGCAGACCGAGTGCCGGCCCGAGCACGACACCGAGCAGAAACCAGCCCAGGTGCGGGATCGCTCCCATGCGGTCGAGCACGCGGGCGAGCCAGGCGGGGCGGGGGAGCAGAGTGGCGAGCAGCGCCGCGACGCCCACGAGGGTGGCAGCGATGATGGGCCGCAAGGGAAACACGCGCGATACGTTCGCCCGCGCTTGACGCGCGCGCAAGCGCGCCGATAGGTTGTCCTCCCATGGCCCCGACGTTCTGTGTGTCCGGCGGCCGCCCCCTCCAGGGGGCCATCCGCCCCGCCGGCAACAAGAACGCGGCCCTGCCGATACTGGCGGCGACGCTGCTTTCCCCGGCCCCCTGCCGCATCGAGAACGTTCCCCACATTCGCGACGTGGAAACGATGCTGGCGCTGCTCGAGCATCTGGGTGCCGGCGTCGAGTGGGTCGGCACGAATGCGGTGACGGTGGACCCGCGGCCGGCGGAGTCGCGCGAGCTCGACGCGGCGCTGTGCGCGAAGATCCGCGCCTCGATCCTCCTCGCGGGCCCGATGCTGGCGCGGTTCGGCCGCGTGGCGCTGCCGCCGCCCGGTGGCGACGTGATCGGCCGCCGGCGGGTCGACACGCACTTCCTGGCGCTCGAGGCGCTGGGTGCGGAGGTCGAGGTCGGGACGCGCTACCGGCTCGAGGCCAAGCACCTCACCGCGGCCGATGTGTTCCTGGACGAGCCAAGCGTGACCGGCACCGAGAATGCCCTGATGGCGGCGGCGCTGGCACGCGGCCGCACGGTGCTGCGCAACGCGGCGAGCGAGCCCCACGTTCAGGATCTCGCCCGCTTTCTCGTCAGTCTGGGATGCCCGATCGAGGGGATCGGCACGAATACGCTCACGGTCCAGGGTGGCGAGCCGCTGACCGCGCCGGCCGCCCCATTCGTGATCGGTCCCGACCACATCGAGGTCGGCTCCTTCATCGGGCTCGCGGCGGTGACCAACGGCGCGGTCCGGATCGAGGGCGTGCGCGCGGAGGACCTCCGGGCCACCCTGTTCGCCTTCGACCGGCTCGGTGTTCGGCCGCGGCTCGAAGGGGACACGCTCATCGTCGAGCACAACCAGGAACGGCGCGTACGGCCGGACCTGGGCGGACACATCCCGAAGCTCGAGGACGGCCCGTGGCCGGCATTTCCCGCCGACCTGATGTCGATCGCCATCGTGGTGGCGTCCCAGTGCGAAGGCCCGCTGCTCGTGTTCGAGAAGATGTTCGAATCGCGGCTCTTCTTCGTGGACAAGCTGATCGGGATGGGGGCGCGGATCGTGTTGTGCGACCCGCACCGGGCCGTGATCGCGGGCCCGTCGCCGCTGCGCGGCGGTGTCGTGGAGAGTCCCGACATCCGGGCCGGCATGGCGATGCTGCTCGCCGCCCTCGCCGCCGAAGGCGATTCGGTGATCCACAACGTGGGCCAGATCGAGCGCGGCTACGAGCGCATTGACGAGCGGTTGCGGGCGCTTGGTGCCCAGATCGAGCGGCGCGAGGATGGACGCTGAGCCGGCTCCGGGCGCGATAGCCCAGCGCGGGCCGCTGTCCGCCGGACTCGTGATCGAGGGCCCGGTGGGTGATGCGGCCGTCCCGCGACTCGAGCTGGGCGAATGGGCCCACCGCTACGGTCTCGTGGCGGGGATCACCACGCGGCACGGAGGCTTCTCCCTCGGCCTGTGGAGCGAAGAGGCGACTGGCGCGGTGATGACGCGCTGGCGGGCCTTCCGCAAGGCGTTCGAGCCCCGATTCCCGACCCTCGTGCTGGGACACCAGGTGCACGGCACCGACGTGCGCTGGCACGAAGCTCTGCCAGCGGGGTGGCTGGTGCTCGAGGGCGTGGATGGCCATGCCACCGGGCAGCCGGGAGTGCTGCTCGCGATCACGGTGGCGGACTGCATCCCGGTCTACCTGGCAGCTCCCGAGCGGGGCGCGATCGCCTTGCTGCACGCAGGGTGGCGGGGGGTGGCCGATGGCGTACTGGAGCAGGGTGTGGAAATCCTGGCGGCGCGTTCTGGGACCCTCAGGAGAGACATCGTAATGCATTGTGGCGTAGGTATTTGCGGCAACTGCTATGAAGTAGGTTATGAAGTCGCGGAGAAGCTCAACGGTCGCCCCGGAGAGGCTGGCCAGAGCTTCGTGGACCTGCGATCCATCCTCGCCGCTCGCGCCGTGAACCTCGGCATTCGCGACGTCACGATCTCGACCTTCTGCACGGCGCATCACCAGGACCGGTTCTTCTCGCATCGCGCCTCAGGGGGAAGGGACGGGCGCATGGTAGCGTACCTGGGGCGGCCTTTGGCTTGACACCCCCGGAGGGGGGGCTACATTCACTTTCGAAGCGGGCGTAGTTCGGCCCGCGCTTTTTTTTATGCTCACCGACAGCTTGGTGGAGGCTTTTCGGGCTCGCCTCGAGGAACTGGGGCTCGATCTGGCCGACATTCGTCTGGGCGGCACGCCGAATCGGCCGCTCGTCCAAGTGCGCATTGATTGGCCTGCGGCGGACCCCGAGCGGCGCGTGACGGTGGAGGACTGCGCGCGGGCCAGCCGGGCCCTGGAGGCGTGGCTCGACGCCGACGGCCCCCTGGGTCCCCGGTATCAGCTCGAAGTCTCCAGCCCGGGCCTGGACCGGCCGCTCCGCTGGCACCGCCATTGGGTGCGCTTCGTGGGGCGCGAGGTCACGGCCAAGCTCGAGGGGCTGGGTCGGGTGCGCGCGCGCATCGAGGCCGTGCCGGACGAGGCGACCGTCGTGCTACGCCCGGAAGGCCGGGATCCCATGACTCTGCCGCTCAGCGCGGTCCGCGAGGCCCGGTTGGCAGTGGACCTGTAGTACCGACGACCGATGACCGATGACCGATGACCGACGATCGATGACTGGAACATACTGATGGCGAATTCCACCGACGTAGTCTCCGCGATTCGCGAGCTGTCGAGCAGCAAGCAGCTCGAGCGCGGCGAGATGATCGATTTGCTCAAGGACGGCCTGCACGCCGCCCTCGTGAAGCGGTACGGGCCCAACGTGCGCGCCGAGATCGCGATCGACGAGCTCAAGGGCACGATCCGCATTGTCGTGTTGAAGACCGTGGTCGAGACGATCGAGGATCCGGGCACGCAGGTGACGCTCGAGGAGGCGCGCTTCGAGGATCCCGACTTTCAGGTCGGGGATGTGCTCGAAGAGGAGGTGCCGTTCGCGGAGTTCGGGCGCACCGCGGTGCAAGCGGCGAAGCAGCGGATCATCCAGCGCGTGCGGGAAGGGGAGCGCACCCGCATCCGGGAGGAGTTTTCCGGCAAGGTGGGCGACCTGCTCCCGGGTGAAGTGCAGCAGATCGAGCGCGGCAAGATCGTGGTGATGCTGGCCAAGTTCCGCGAGGCGGAAGCGATCATCCCCTACCGCGAGCAGAATCATCGCGAGCACTTCCACCAGGGCGACACGATCCGCGCCGTGTTGAAGCGGATCGAGGAGACGCCCAAGGGCCCGCGCCTGATCCTGTCGCGCGCCGACCCGTTGTTCGTGAAGGCGCTGTTTCGCATCGAGGTCCCCGAGATCCAGCAGCAGATCGTCGAGATCCGCGCGACCGCGCGCGAAGCGGGAAGCCGCACCAAGATCGCCGTGATCTCGCGCGACGACGCCATCGATCCGGTGGGCGCCTGCGTGGGGTTGAAGGGCTCGCGGGTGCAGGCCGTGGTCAACGAGCTGGGCGGCGAGCGCATCGACATCGTGCCCTGGTCTCCGGATCCGGAGCGGTTCGCCAAGCTCGCCCTGGCCCCGGCGCGGGTGGCGCGCGTGTTCTCCGATCCCGACAACCGCACCATCCAGGCGATCGTGGACGAGGACCAGCTGTCGCTGGCCATCGGGCGCAACGGGCAGAACGTCCGCCTCGCCTCCGAGCTGACCGGGTGGAAGATCGATCTCTACTCGAGCCGGGAGTGGCTGGAGCGTGGCGGGGAAGGTCCGCTGTTCGCGCCGCTGCCCCCTGAGGAAGAGCAGGCGGTGAAGGTCCCGCTGGCCGAGCTGCAGGGCTTCCCGCCGGAGCTGATGGCGCTGCTGGAGCAGAACGGCAAGAAGACGCTGCAGGACGTGATCGACCTGGAGCGTGAGGACGTGGACAAGCTGCAGGGGATGACGCCCGAGCTCGCCGAGCGCCTGATGGCGTTCCTGAACGAGCTCACCGAGGAAGGTGGGGAAGAGCCGGGCGCCGGGGCGAACAACGCCCCAGCGCCGGCGTGAGCGATCGCAACGATCGGCTCACGGGGCTGCTCGGTCTCGGGCTCCGCGGCGGGCAGGTCGTGATCGGCGTGGCGGGGGTGCGGGCGCGGCTGCAGCAGGGACGGCTCGCGGTGGTGGTGCTGGCGGCGGACGCCGGTCCCCGGACGCGGGAGAAAGTGGAACGGCTGGCCGTGGCACGCGGGATTCCCGTGCTGCGAGGACCGGATGCAGTGCAGTTGGGCGCGCGGCTTGGCCGCGCCGCGGTGCAGGCGGTGGGGACCGAAGATCGCGCGCTCGCGCGCGGTTTGATGCGGCTTTCGGAGGAGTGAGTGGCGACACGGATTCATGATCTGGCGGCGGAGTTCGGGATCTCCAGTGAGCAGGTGATGTCCATGCTCAAGGAGATGGACATCTTCGTGCGCAGTCATCTCACCCCGCTCAAGGACGAGCAGGTGGCGATGATGCGCGCGCGCTGGGAGCGTGAGAAACGGCGCCAGAAGGAGCCGGCGCCGGCCGCGGGCAAGCGCCGTCGGGCGGTCAAGACGCCCGAGCCGGCACCGGTCGTCGAAGAGGCACGCCCCAAGCGGCGCCGCCGGACGGCGGCCGAGGTGGCGGCGGCGGAAGCCGAGGCCCAGGTGGAAGCGGACCGGGTGGCGGCCGAGCAGGAGCTGCGGACCCGCGCGGCGCTCGAGGCGTCCCGCGTCCAGGAAGAGGAGAAGGCCGCAATCTCGCTCGAGGAGCGGGCGGCCGCGCTGTTCCGCGATATCCCCGCGGCCGAGCCGGCGGTCGAGGCGGCGCCTGCGGCCCTGGCGCCCCCGGCGGCGGCACCGGCCGGCGCCGCGCCGCCGATGGCGCCCACGGCGCCTCCTCCGCTGCCGACCCCGGTGCCGGGGGCGCCGCGGCAGTTCATTCCCACGCCGGTCCGTCCCAAGCCGGTCGCGAGCGGCATGCCGGGGGGCGCGGTTCCGCCGCGTCCCGTCGCGTCCGCCGCGCCCGGAGCCGGCGCGCTCGAAGAGCGGCGTCGCGACAAGGCCGGGAAGAAGCGCAAGAAGGGCCGCAAGTCCTCGGTGGACCAGGAAGCGGTGGCGCAGAACATCTCGCGGACTCTCGCGTCCATCAAGGGCCCGGTGGCCCGCCGGGGCGCGCGGCCGCGCGACGAGGGGCCGAGCTTCCGCGACATCCAGGAGGAGCGGCGCGCCGCGGAAAAGGAGCGCGAGAAGACGCTGGTCCGCGTGACGGAGTTCATCACCGTCAGCGAGCTCGCCAACGTGCTCAAGGTGCCGCCGACGCAGATCGTCACCTTCGCCTTCAAGGAGCTGGGGCAGATGGTGACGATCAACCAGCGGCTCGACTTCGACCTGATCGAGCTGATCGCGTCGGCGTTCGGGTTCCAGGCGGTGAAGGAGGAGGAGTACGCGATCGCGGCGCCCGAGCAGCCGGCCGACCTGGCCGAGACGCTCCGGCCCCGGCCGCCGGTCGTCAC
>DATGDT010000376.1:0-4314 GCA_035310725.1 Gemmatimonadales bacterium | reverse complement strand
AGGTCGTGCACCTCGGCGCCGGCGGGGATGGACGCTCCGGCGCTGGGGCCGATCGAGGCGATCGTGCCGTCGCGGATCACGATCGTCTGATCCTCGGCCGGCGCCGCTCCGGTGCCATCCACGACACGAACGTGGGTGAGCGCGACCGTGGGCGCGGACACGGACACGTACGGCCGCACTCCGGCGGAGGGCGTCTGTACGGTCGCGGCGGCGAGCAGGAAGCCGAACGGCGTCATGGGATGGTCCCGGTGGCGCGGTGCGCGATCGCCGCCTCCACATCGGCGATATCGCGTGGCGCGGGAGTGATCCATTCGAGGCCGGTGGGCGTCACGATGTAGTCGTCCTCGATGCGCACGCCCGTATTCTGATAGCGCAGCACGGCAGCCCGGACCTTGGCGGCGAAGGCGCGGTTGCGCGGCGTGTCGGGCAGGATATCGAGCAGCCTGGTGTTCACGTAGATCCCCGGCTCGATGGTGAACGCGTCCCCGGGGCGGAACACCCGCTCGTCGTAGTAGCCCTGCATCGGGTCGTGCACGGCGAGGCCCAGGCCGTGGCTGATGCCGTGAATGGCGAACAGCATCACCTGCCGGCAGCTGCGCGGCTGCTTGTCGCAGTCGGCGGGCCAGGGCGGATCGAACGCGGCCTCGGGCGATTCGATCAGGCCGAGCCGCGCGAGGCCGCGCGCGCGCACGTCGACCGAGGAATCCTGCGCCGCCTGCACCGACTTCCCCGGCCCGGAGTTGCGCTCCGCCGCCGCCTGCGCGTCGCGTACGATCTGATAGACGGCGCGCTGGTCCGGGGTGAACGTGCCGCCGACCGGCAGGGTGCGCGTCACGTCCGCCGCGTAGCCGCCGTACTCGGCGCCGGCATCGATCACCACCACCTCGCCGGCGCGCAGCTCGCGCCGGTCCCTCATGTAATGCAGCTGCGTACCGTTCGGCCCCGAGCCCACGATCGAGCCGTACGCCGGGCGCTCCGAGCCCAGGTGGCGGAATGCGGCCTCGACTTCGGCCTGGAGATCGTACTCGTGCATGCCCGGCGCGATGGCCCGCATGGCGGCGCGATGGCCGGCCACGCTGATCTCGGCCGCCCGGCGCAGCAGCGCCAGCTCGGGCCCGCTCTTCCGTGCGCGCAGCCGGTCCACGATCGGCGCGCCGTCGCGCACGTCGAGCCCGGGGTGCCGCGCCGCGAGGGCGCGCATGACCTGCCCGCCGCGGGTGAGCGAATCGAGCCGGGCGAAGTCCGCGTCCTCGAAGTCGCGCAGGGCGTAGAAGGGGAGCCCCGTCGCGGCGAGCGAGTCGAGCGCGGGCGTCAGCTCTTCGGCGGAGCGGGAGGGGAGCCCCAGGTCGCGGGCCAGTTCGGCCGAGTCCGGCTCGATGCCGTAGTAGAGCGAGCGGCGCGGGTTGCTGCGCGTCACGAACAGCGTCGCGCGGGCCCGGCCTCCGCGGACGACCATGACGAGGGCGGCGTCGGCGTAGTCGTAACCCGTGAGGTAATGAAACGCCGGGACCTGGAAGAACGGTCCGAAGTCGCTCACGGGCGTCCGGCCGCTGAACGCCACGATGATTCCGCCCTTGCCCCCGCTGTCGATTCTGGTGGCGAGCGAGTCGCGCCGCGCGGCGTACTCGGGGGCGGCGATCTGGGCGGTGCCGGGCACTCCACGGGTGATCGCGGCGGCGACGAGGAGCGCCGCGCGGAACGAGGTCGTCATGGACTCCTCCCTATTCGTAACGCAGGGCTTCGATCGGATCGAGCGTCGCCGCGCGGCGCGCGGGCCAGATCCCGAAGAACAGGCCCACCGTGGCGCTGAAACAGAAGGCCATGAAGATAGCGGCCGGAGAGATGAGCGTGTTCCAGTGCGCCAGGCGCGACAGGAGCACCGCGCCGAGCGAGCCCAGCATGATGCCCATCAACCCGCCCACCAGGCACAGCACCACCGCCTCCACCACGAATTGCACCAGGATGTTGCGCCGGGTGGCGCCCAGCGCCTTGCGTACCCCGATCTCGCGCGTGCGCTCGGTGACCGAGACGAGCATGATGTTCATGATGCCGATGCCGCCGACCAGCAGGCTCACGGCGGCGACACCCGCGAGCAGGTAGCCGAACGTCTGCGTCGTCTGCTCGAAGGTCGAGAGCACGTCGCGCTGGTTGCGGATCCGGAAGTCGTTCTCGACGCCGGGCGCGAGCTTGTGCTCGCGGCGCAGCACGCGCTCGATCTCGATCATGGCGAGCGGCATGGACGCGACGTCGCTGGCCTTCACGGAGATGGTGCGCAGCCGGTCGGTGCCCATCACCCGATAGCGGGCCGTCTCGAAGGGAATGAGCACGTCGTTGTCGTTGCTCCCGGGTCCGCCGCCTTTTTCGGCCAGGACGCCGAGCACGGTGAAGGGGATGCCGGCGATACGGATGTCCTGGCCGATCATGGCGGCGCCGTTCGCCTGCAGCTGCGTCGGAATCGTGGCCCCCAGGACGGCGTAGCGGCGGCGGGCGGCGTTCTCCCCCTCGGTGAAGAAGCGTCCGGCGGCGAGGGGATAATTGCGGACCAGGACGAAGTTGGGCGTCGTGCCGATCACGTCCTCGTTGATGTTGCGGTCGCCGTACTCGATCTGCAGGCCGCGCTCCAGCTCGGGCGCCACGCCGGCGACGTAGCGCGCCTTGCGGGCAAGCGCCAGCGCGTCGTCGTAGGTGAGCCGCACCGGGGCGCTGACCGCCACGCCGCCGCGGAAATCCTGGCCGGAGAATACGTTTAGCAGGGTGGGCCCGAGGGCTGCGATGCGATCCTGCACCGCGCGGCGGGCCCCGGAGCCCAGAGCGACCATGGTGATGACCGCGCCGACGCCGATGACGATGCCCAGCATGGTGAGCAGCGAGCGGAGCCGATTGGCCCGCAGCGCCTCCAGTGCGACCCGGAAGACTTCACCGAACAGCATCGGCAACGACCTGCGCGAGAAGGTGACGGTTCAGCCTACGGTACCGGCCCGGGGGAGCGAATGCTAGAGGTGGCGCGCTGGGTGGCTCTGGGATATGCGATCGCGAGCCGGCTCGGCTACGTGTGCTATGTGGGGCTCGCGCTCCGACGCGAGGAGCAGAGCCGATCCTTCACCCGCCAGGATGGCCCTGCGGCGGGCTTCCAGCGGTTCCGGCGCATCGCCTCGCGCATCATGACCAACGACGGGGTGGCCTTCGTCGCGGCGTGCGTGGCGGGGTGGGACACCCTGCCCGACCTGGGGATCCCGCGCATCGTCCTGGCCGCCGCCGGCGTCGTGCTCGTCGCCCTCGGCGTGGGCACGAAGCTGTGGGCGCGGGCCACGCTGGGCGCCGAGGCGTATTACTGGGTCAATTTTTTCACGGACGCGCCCGAGGTCATCCCGGCGCGCACCGGCCCCTACCGGTTCTTGGAGAACCCGATGTATACGGTGGGCTACGCCCATACGTACGGCCTCGCGCTGGTGACGGCGTCGGTGCCGGGGCTCATCGCGGCGCTGTTCGATCAGGTCGCGATCCTCGCCTTTCACCGGCTGGTCGAGAAGCCCCACTTCGACCGGAATCGCGCTGTCCGTGCCGGGCCGGCTTTGAGTGACGATCGTCACACGTGACGTGGTGAGCGCGGACGGCCGCGGAAATCCGCCCGGACCCTTTTTTCGTGGTGCGGGTTCCAAGTTGCAGTTCGGCGGCGACGCCGTCGGACAGTCGTTCGCTGCAACATCTATCGAGGCCGCCCGTCCGATTTCCGTCGTGGTTTGGGGCGCTCGTGACGGGCATAGAGTGGAAGGAGAATTCCATGAGAAACCTCGCCCCATGGGCTCTGGCCGCCGTGCTGCTGGTCGGGGCCGCAGGCGTGGCCGCCGCGCAGCAGACTCCTCCGGCGGACCCGATGCACTCCCAGGGCACCTACAAGCGAACCGTTCCGGATTCGCTGCTGTCGCAGGTGAAGGTGAGTGAGGACTCGGCGCGCGCGCTGGCCCTCACTCGGATCCCCAATGGGATGGTGCAGGCGCTGGTGCTGGAGCGTCAGCGTGGCAAACTCGTCTGGGCGTTCGCCATTCGGGATCCGGCGAAGTCCGCCAATACCGAGGTCGTGGTGGACGCGATGGACGGCAGCATTCTGAAACCCACCCAGAAATCCTCGTCGTAACTGCCTACCTCGCGGCGGTCGAGACTCTGACGGGTTTCGGCCGCCGCATCCGGCGCCGGTGTTCCCTTGCGGAACGGGGTTGACCTGATGATGTTTCCGCCCCGCGCGCCGATAGCTCAACTGGCAGAGCAACTGACTCTTAATCAGTAGGTTCCAGGTTCGATTCCTGGTCGGCGCAT
>DATGDT010000375.1:0-11300 GCA_035310725.1 Gemmatimonadales bacterium | reverse complement strand
CGGATCGGATCGGCGCTCATGGCGTCACCACCCACCGCACGCCGTCGCCGCGGCGCAGGTGGTCGAACCCCTCGTTGATGCGCTCCAGCGGGAACGTGCCGCTGAGGATGGGCTCGAGGCGGATGCGGCCCGCGACGACCTGGGCCACGATCTCCGGGTAGAGGCCCGCGCCGCAGCCGAGGCTGCCCACCAGCTCGAGCTCGTAGAACATCAGCTTGGCGACATTGATCGGGGCGGGGTCGTGGGAGAAGCCGATCACCACGAGGCGGCCTCCCTTGCGGATCAGGTTGAACGCGAGATCGATCGTTTTCGGATTGCCCACGACTTCGAAGGCGACGTCGACGCCGCCGTCGGTGAGTTTCCGGACCTCCTTGTCCACCCGATCGAGCTTCGCCGGGTTCATCGCGTGAGTCGCCCCCAGCTGCCGGGCGAGGTCGAGCCGCGCATCGTTCAGGTCCACGGCGATGACCGTGGCGCCCGCCGCCGCCGCGCACTGCACGACATTCAGGCCCACGCCGCCGCAGCCGACGACCGCGACCGTGTCTCCGGTGCGCACCCGGCCGCGCTGCTTCACCGCGTGATACGGCGTCGAGACCGCGTCGGCGATGACGCAGGCGCGCTCCAGCGGCAGGTCGGGCGGCAGGCGCACCAGCTCCTTCGCCGGAACGGCGAGGAACTCCGCGAAGGCTCCGTCCGTGTGGTTCCCGGGCATCACCAGGTCGGTGCACAGATTCTCGCGGCCGGCGCGGCAGAACCGACAGCGGCCGCACGCCCAGACCGACGGCGCGAGGACGTGCTCCCCGCCCTTGAACCCGGTGACGCCCGGGCCCAGTCGCGCGACGGTGCCCGCCGCCTCGTGTCCCAGGATGATGGGCGGGGCCTTGAAGGTGGCGACGCCGTGATCGAGATAGTGCAGGTCCGTGTGGCACAGGCCGCAGGCCGCGACCCGTAGCACGACCTCCCCCTCTCTCGGCTCGGGGGCGGGCATCTCCTCGATCGTGAGCGGCTTCCCGTTCCCGTGAAACACGGCGGCCTTCATCGGTCCTCCTGTTGCGCGCGGCGTGTATAGATCACCTGGAAATAGCCGGCCTTCACGAGCCAGCACGACTCGCATTCCTCGCGCAGCTCCTCGGGGAGCCCCGGCTCCACGCGCACCTCGAAGCCGGCCTGCCGGTACAGCTCGACCGCTTCCCGCGCCCGCTCGGGATCGGCGACGAACCGCCGCTCCCAGCCGTCAGCCGGCACGCGCGGCACCCTCGCCCGCGAGCTTGCGCAGGCGGCGTTGCCCGAGCAGCGCGGCGCCGAAGGCCGACGTGTACTGGACGAGATCGCCCGGGAGGACGTTCACGCTCGTGCCGAGCGCCCCCTCCACGACGCGGATCATCCGCTCGAAGCGCAGGATCCCGCCGACCAGGGTGAACTCCGGCTCCATGCGCACCCGCTTCATGAGCTGAATGGAGCGATCCACCAGCGAGACGATCGCCCCGTGCATGATGTCGGCGGGCGCGGCGCCTTCGGAGAGCTGGTTGATGACCTCGGATTCCGCGAACACCGCGCACACGCCCGAAATGGATACGGGCGCCTTCGACGTGGAAACGAGCGGGCCGATCTCCTCCGTGCGGTAGCCCATGTAGCGGGCCGTCTTCTCGAGAAACGCCCCGGTGCCGGCGGCGCATTTGTCGTTGAGACGGAAGCTCGCGACCTTCGAGTCCGGGCCGAGGCGGCTCGCCTTCATGGTCTGGCCGCCGACATCGAGGATGGTGCGCGTGTTGGGGAAGAAGTGGGCGGCGCCCCGTGCGGCGGCGGTGAGGTCGGTGACGGAGACGTCGCCGATCCCCGCCTGGTGGCGGCCGAATCCGGTGGTGACGAGGTAGGCGACGGCCTCGCGGGCCAGCCCGGCTTCGTCGAGCGCCCGCCCCAGGGCCCGCTCGGCGGCCTGCGCCAGCTTGAACCCGGTCGGCTCCATCCCGCGTCCGGCGATGGCGCCGTCGTCTCCGACGATCACGGCCTTGGTGTAGGTCGACCCGATGTCGAGCCCGGCGGTGTGGGTCATGCGACGCCTTTCGCGGGTGCCGGCGCACGGGCCGACAGGATGCGGTCGAGCGCGAACAGCGCGGCGCCGAGCGCGCCGATGTAGTGCGATTCCTCGCTGACGTTCACCCGGAGCCCCAGCCGCTTGTTCAGGGTCTCGACCATGGCCTGGTTGCGCGTGACGCCACCGGTGAACGTCACCTGCTCCTCGACTCCGACACGTCGCAGCAACCCGATCGACCGCGCCGCGATGGACTCGTGCACGCCGAGCAGGATGTCCTCGATCTTCTTGCCCTTCCCGAGCCACGACAGCACCTCGGATTCGGCGAACACCGTACAGGTGGTGCTGATCTTCACGGCGCGCTCGCCGCGCAGCGCCGTCGGCCCGAGCTCGGCCAGGGGGAGATCGAGCGCGACCGCCGCGGCGCCGAGGAACCGCCCCGTGCCGGCGGCGCACTTGTCGTTCATGCAGAAGTCGATGATCTCGCCGGTAGGCTGGACCCGGATCGCCTTCGTGTCCTGCCCGCCCATGTCGAGCACCGTCCGCGTGCGCGGGAACAGCTGGACCGCCCCGCGGGCGTGACAGCTGATCTCGGTCACCTGCGTATTGCCGAAGGTGACCTTGTAACGCCCGTATCCCGTCCCCACGATGAACTCGACTTCCTCCTCGGGGAGACCGGCGTCGGCGAGCGCCTGATGGAACGCAGTCTCGGCCGCCCGCATGACGTTGGCGCCCGTGTCGGTCAACGCGCGGCCCACGATCGTCCGGGCTTCGTCGATCAGGACCGCCTTGGTCTGGGTGGACCCGACGTCCACCCCGGCTGCGTAGGCCATGCGTCCTCCGTTATGCCGGCGACGCGGCCGCCTGGTGGCGCCGCGACGCGAGCCCCTCGAAGAAGGCGTCGATCCGGTTCTTCATTTGCGCCTCCGACACGACCCGCTTGTCCATCATGTCGGACTCGACGAACAGGCTGGGAATGTCGCGGACCGCCATCAGCGCCCGGCGCGTGTCGGCGAGCCCGGTCGACACGGTCCGGCAGCTCTTGATGGGATGAAAGACCACGCCGTCCACGGCGTAGTCGTCGATCATCTTCACGAGTGCCTGGGTCTGGAAGAACATGCTGTCCATGGCGTCGCGCACACCGAGCAGGACGCCTTCTGCGAGACTCTCGAGCGGGCGCCGCAGATCGTAGGTGAAGCCGAGGTTCGCGCCGCCCGAAGCGAACCACAGGTAGGTCGAGTTGACGAACACGCCGCCCCAGTCGCTGAACAGCTCGGAGAAGCGACGGAAAATGGGATAGCACGGCACGCCCACGAAGATCAGCCGCCACTTTTCGTCGATCGGCGTCCCGATGGCCTGTTCGGCCTTGTGGGTCATTTCTTCGACCAGGTCGCGGAAGAACGCCGCGCCCTCCGGGGCCCCACGGAAGCCGTTGGCGACGCCCAGGTAGATCGTGCCGTCGGAGAGTGCGTTGAACACGCCGGGCCGGCTGCGGTTCAGCTCCAGCACCCGCTGCCAGCCCTGGTTCAGCTCGTTGGCCCAGCCCATGTGCTCGCGCAGCCGGTCGATGTCGAACTTCTTTCCCGACACGCGCTCGCACAGCGTGATCAGTTCGCCCAGCTGCGCGGCGACGTAGCGGCGGTCGCGCTCGAAATCCTCGCCGCCCCGAGGCGAGGCGAGGCCGGCCCCGCGCGATCCCGGGATGTCGAGGGTGAACAGCGGCATCTTGTGCATCCGCTCCCAGATCTCGCCCCACTTGATGTAGGTGTTGCAGGCGTTGGTCGCGATGGCGAGCGCGGGCTTGGGGATCCGGCCCATCGGGTGCGTGCCGCCGCGCAGCTGCGTCGCGACGTCCGCCTTCACGTAGCCGCAGATGTCGGGGGAGTAGCCATAGTTCTCGGCCTCGTTGAGGTACTCGGCAGCCACGCGCCGCACCGCCGCCTGCAGCGAGTTGATCTCCGGAAACACGATCGGGAAGTCGAACACCCGGAGCAGCTCGCACAGACTGCCCATGACGAACACGTAGGCGGCCCCGCGGCCCTCCTCCGCCGCGGCCGTCAGGCCCTCGAACCACTGCCGGAACAGACGTGCGCCCGTCTCGTTGCCGCGTCCGACGATGCTCATGGACACCTCAATCGAATACCAGGTTCTCGACGAACGTCTCGAGCTGGATCTCCAGCGAGTCGAAGCTCGTCATGTTCTCCTCGAATTCGCTGACGAAGTAGCGGACCCCCCGGCCGTCCAGGGCGCGTGTGTGCACCACCAGCTCCTCGAGGCCCGGCTCGCACATCTTCGCGGCCATCAGGATCGCGGCCTGGGCATCGGCGTGGTCCAGGCGCTCGAGCAGCATGCGATCCTTCGGCTTGGTGAGGTCGTGTTGCACCGGACTGTGCGCCGAGCGGGTGATGTAGCTCTCGGCCAGGGCCTGCAGCGGATCGCCGTCTGCCGGCACGTCCGAAACCAGCCACCGCAATCCGACCAGGAGATCGTCGTCGACGACGTAGCAGGAGCGCGCGATGGCCCGCAACAAATCGAGCGGCGGCTGCTCGCAGAATCCGCCTTCGAGGATCACGCGGACCTTGTCGCGGCGCGGCAGCGACCGCGCTTCGAGCAGCGGCAGCACCGTGCGTAGCAGCTCGTTGTGCTCCTCGCGCGGCACGAGCCCGCCCACCGCCATGAGGACGTACGCCTCGTCCACCGGGAGCAGCCAGGGGTGCTCCCGCTTCAGCGAGTACAGCCGCCGCAGCAGGGCCCGGTTCTCGTTGAAGACATCGATCGAGCGGCGCAGCGCCTCATCGGTGACGTCGCGCCCCGCCACCTCGGCGCAGAGCGTGCGCATCCGGTCGTATTCATCGCGCAGGTATCGCGCCGCGAACCCCGAGTTCGGGTTCTGCGGCAGGTAGAGAATCCGGCAGGGATAGGAGACGTTTCGCCCCCATACGCCCGCCAGATTGCGGGCGGCATCGCAGATCGGATGCGTGACGAAGACATCCAGCGGCACGCGCCCCGACAGCGCGAGCTCCAGCGATGTCTTGATGATGGAGCAGAGATAGGAGCCGAAGTGCGAGTCGGCCTGCGTCGGCTCGATCGGGGCGCCGCGCACCTTGAACGGCAACAGCCCCGCGGCGTGGGCGATCTCCTCGGGGAAGTAGACCTGGAAATGCCCGACGACCTTCCCGCCGCCCTCGCGCCAACGTCGAATCGTCGGGAAGTCGGTGTCCTCCACCAGCTCCCGGCATTGAAACAGGATCTCGTCGAGCGGCTTGCCGCGCCAGGCGGGGAACAGCGCGGTCATGCGTGCCTCCACACCGGCCGGCGCTTTTCGGTGAACGCGCGCAGTCCCTCGACCGCATCGTGGGTGTCCATCAGCTCATGCAGGTAGATGTGACCCGCCGCCCGGAGCGCCGCATGGCGCGCCGGCGCGCCGACGCCGCGCAGCGCGTGCTTCGCCGCCCGTAGGGCGACCGCGCTGTGGCGGGCGAGGCCGCGCGCTTCCTCGAGCGCCGCCCGGTCGACGTCCTCGTCCGGCACGACGCGCGCGACCAGTCCCCACCGTTCCGCCTCCGCGGCAGACATGGGACCGCCATGGTAGATGAGGCGCGCGGCGACCGCGGGCGGCACCCGTTCGGGGAGCAGCACGCAGGCGACCGGGGGAAACACCCCGAGGGCGATCTCCGGTTGACCGAACCCCGCGCCCGTGCCCGCCACGATCAGATCCACCGCCTGCACCAGCTCGAACCCGCCACCGAGGCACTTCCCGCGCACGGCGGCGATCACCGGCAGCGGGAAGGCGTCGAGCGCGGCCACGGTCTCGAGAAAATCCGGAATCATGCTCAGGTGATGCGGCGGCAGGTGCTCGGCGACGTCCGCGCCCGCGGAGAAGTGCTCCCCCACGGCCGTGAGCAGCAGCACCCGCAGGTCGGGCTGTTCCGCCAGCCGGCGCAGCTCGGCGTGAATGCCCCGGAGCACGTCCCGCGTCAGGATGTTGAGCGGCGGATGATTCAGCTCGATCCGCCCGATACCCGTTTCCGTCGTGGCCGCGACCGTCATCGCTCGAGACCTCCTCCCAGCAGTTGGCCGCCATCGATCGGCACGACCGCGCCCGTGATGAACCCCGCGGTATCGCCGCACAGGAATCGCACGAGCGCCCCGACCTCCTCGGGCGTGCCCACGCGGCCCAGGGGCGTGCGGCCCACCGCGCGCTCGCGGACCTCCTGCGGCAGGGCGCGGGTCATCGCCGTATCGATGAATCCCGGTGCCACCACGTTCACGGTCACCCCATCGCGGGCCAGCTCCTTCGCCAGGGAACGCGCCAGCCCGATCAGACCGGCCTTGGCGGCGGCGTAGTTCGCCTGGCCGAAGTTGCCGCGCAGCCCATTGATGGAGGAGACGAATACCACTCGGCCGGACTCGGAGCGGCGCAGCGCGGGCAGCGCCGCCCGCACTGACTTGAAGGCGCCGGTCAGGTTCACTGCCAGCACCTCGTCCCACTCCGCGTCGCTCATCTTCCAGCTCACACGGTCCCGCACGATGCCCGCGGCGCACACTACCCAATCGAGCCCGCCCCGGTCCCGGGTGATCTGCTCGACCGCGCGTCCGACCGCCACGCCGTCGCGCACGTCGCCGCTGAGCGTCGCCGCAGCCGCGCCCGGCCCTTCGGGGAAGTCGCAGTCCAGCGACGCCACCCACGCCTCGTCCGCGAGGGCGGCGACGATCGCCCGGCCGATGCCGCGGGCGCCGCCCGTTACGAGAGCCGTGCGCCGCACAAACCGCAGTGGGTGTGGGAAGCGGGGAGATTCGTGGCGCCGCACGCCTGGCAGTCGCGCACCGGCGCGCCCCACGGCGACTCCGAAGAGCCACCCTGGGCCGCCCGCTCACGCAACAGCGCGTAGCGCGCGGGGCGCTTCTCGGTGAAGGCCCGCATGCCCTCCACCGGCTCCCAGGAGGCGTAGTGCAGCGACAGCCAGTCCTGCGCGTGCCGCACCGTCTGGTGCCAGGCGAGGTCCTTCCAGAAGTTCGTCTGCTGCTTGGTGTAGCGGGTGCATTCCGGGAAGGTTTCCAGCAGGCGCCGGGCGAGATCGTCCACGGCCGCATCGAGCTGCGTCAGGTCGATGCGGTAGCCGTCCTTGCCCTTCTGGGCGGCGGCGACCTGCTCGGGGGTCGCCGATTCGATCCACGCATCGCCCTTGCGCACGGACGGCACGACGCGGGTCACGAGTCCCCACTCGAGCGCCCGTTCGGCCGGCACCGGCTCGTTGAGCAGCAGCATCTCGCGGGCGCGTCGGTCGCCGATGGTGATCGGCAGCCACTGCGTGGCGCCGCCGCAGGCCACCGAGCCGACGTGGGTGCCAACCTGCTTCAGGTAGGCGTGCTGCGCGATCACCGAGAGATCGCAGGCCAGCTGGCTCTCGTTGCCGCCACCCACGGCGATGCCGTTGATGCGCGCGATGACCGGCTTGCCGGTGTTGAGGATGCTCTCGATGTAGGCCCGGAACAGCGCCATGTACTTCCAGTAGTCGCGCGGGGTCCCGACGTAGGCGTCGGCGTACTCCTTCACGTCTCCGCCCGTGCAGAACGCGCGCTCGCCCGCGCCGGTCAGGACGATCACCCCCACGGCGTCGTCGAAGCTCGCATCGCGAAAGGCGGTGGCCAGCTCCTCCAGCGCCGCGGTGGAATAGGCGTTGTAGTTGTGTGGACGATTGATCGTGATGCGCGCGATCCCGGCGGCCTTCTCGTAGAGCACCTCGCGAAACGCGAAGCCAGCCGCTGGGCGGGAGCCGAACTGCCGAGTGGACGGAGCCGTCGGCACGGAAGTCGTGGTCGTCATGGGGCCAGGAGTCCTCGAACGAGATGGTCGGCGAAATGGGCGCCGAGCGACTGGGGATGTACGGATCCGGTGGGCGAGTACCAGCGGGCGACCCAGTTGATGGCGCCCAGGATCGCAAAGACGGCGAGCTTCGGGTCTACGGCGCGAAATTCTCCGGCGGCGATGCCGCGGCGGATGATGTCGCGCAGCGCCTGCTCGTAGCGGTCCCGGGCGGCGATGACCTCCGCCTGGTGGCGGGGCGAGAGCGCGGAGACCTCGAACGCCAGCGAAGAGCCCTCGAGGGTATCGGTCATGACCCGCACGTGCTCGCGGATCGCGTGGGCGAGCTGGTCGCCGTATGAAGGCCGGCGCCGCGCCGCCGCCACGATCCCGGCGACCTCTTCCAGCCCCTCACGGTGACAGGCGTGGAGGATCGCTTCCTTGTCGGGGAAGTAGTGGTACAGGGCGGTCTTGCGCACGCCGAGCTGCTGCGCGATGTCGTCGAGCGTGGTGGCGTGGTAGCCCTTGTCGCGGAAGGCCCGCAGGGCGGCGTGCAGGATCTCGACGCGCCGCCGCTGGCGCTTGGCGCGCACGTGGGCGGAGCCCCGAGTCGGGGGGGGCGCGTGGGTACCGGGTGCTGCAGCGGCCATGCCGGAGCCTCGTGAGGTGGTCCGGCAAGAAAATTGAACCGCAATTCAAAAATTTATCGTGAAGTCAGTATGAAGAGCGGCAGCCCTTCCGCACCTCAGTAGGCGTCCCGGTTGATCTCGCGGATCAGGCGCTCGTAGTCGGCCGGGGTGTTGATGAAGTCGGTCACGGCCGGATCATCCACCGGCACGAGGACGGCCTGGTCCATGTGCGCGTGGAGCACCGCCCGGGCGCCCTCACGCGTCGCGGCCTCGCTCGAGCGCAGCTCGGCGAACAGGCTCTGGTCCCAGATCACCGGGTGGCCCCGGCGCGCGGCGAACGTCGGCAGCGTGACGGGCGCGTGCCGCCGCCGATAGACCTCCACCAGCCGCTCGATCGTCGCCACGTGGATGTGGGGGAGATCCACCGGCCAGACCAGGGCGGCGGGCGGATGAACGGTTTCGAGGGCGTCGAGGGCGCGACGCAGCGAGGCGATGGGGCCACCGTCCACATCGGGGTTCTCGACGACGGTACAGTCGTGGGCCGCGATCGCCGCCCGGACCGCGGTCCCGTCCGGGGGTGGGCCGACCACGACCACGCGGGTCTTCAGGTCGAGGGCCTCGATCGCCTCGAGGATGCTGACCACGAAGGGCTCGCCGCGGAAGTCGAGCAGCGCCTTGGGCGTGCCCATTCGGGCGGAGCGGCCGCCCGCCAGGACCACGGCGGCGAGGGGCATGAGGACAGCTACGATAGGGGGGCCGCGCGGCGTCGGCAAACCGTAAAATCGTATGTGATTGCACGACAATGACTTGTAATTGCACTGTTGCGTCGCGGCGGCAAAACACCAGTATTAGGTCCCCCCATGGCCGTACGACGCATTCGCCTGCTGGGCGACCCGATGCTGCGCCAGCGCTGTCAACTGGTCGCCAAACCCACGTCCGGGGCCGCCCGGCTCGTGGCGGACGACCTGCGCGACACGCTCAAGTGGGCCAAGGAGAAGTACGGGATGGGTCGGGCCCTGGCCGCGCCGCAGATCGGCGCGCCGGTTCGAATGATCGTGATGGACGTGGATGGCGCACGGCAGCGGACGACCCTCGTCAACCCGGAGATTACCGACGTGGGCTCCGAGGACTTCGAGGTGTGGGACGACTGCTTTTCGTTCCCGGAGCTGCTGGTCCGGGTGAACCGGGCCTACCGCATCACGATCCAGTACACGGACCTCAAGGGGAACCCGCACTCCCTGGAGTGCGAGGGTCCGATGGCCGAGCTGCTGCAGCACGAGATCGACCACCTGGACGGGATCCTGGCGCTGGATCGCGCCGTCGGTCTCGACCCGTTCGCGTTCCGCAGCGAATGGGAGAAGCTCCACGACAAGAGCGAGCGCTACGGGAACCCGCACGCGCGCGAAGCGCCGGAAGAAGCCGCTATCGCCTCGGGCTGACGCCCGCCCGCACGAACAACTGTGTGAAGTAGAACGCGCCGTCGCCGGCCCGGGCGATCCCCACGCCCGTCAGGTCGTATCTCCCCTCGATGTTCTCGAGATGGTGCGGACTCGCGAGCCAGCCGTTAACCGCGACGCGCACCGTGCTGTTGGCGCTGTAGGTATTGAATGCGACGTTCTCGGCGGTCGCCACGAGCGGCAGGAACCGATCCAGCTGATCAACGCGCCGATTGAACCCGTCGTGTCCCAGGGGCACGCGCATCGCGGCCATGTCCCGGCTGTGGGCGCGGGCGATGCGGGCCACGGCGGTGTCGTAGGACAACGTCGGCAGCCGGTGGGACGTGCGATACGCGTTGATGCGGCGGGCGACCTCCCGCTCGAGACTCGCGAATTCCGGGGCCGGCGTACGAGGTGCCCCCGCCGCGTGCGCGCACGCGAGGAGCAGCACCGCCGACAGCAACCGCCACACGGGGAGCCGCGGGTTGACACCGGTCACAGACAGTTAGATTCGCCTTGAGACAGGGGTGCCCGCCAGGCCGGTCCGGCGGGCTGAGAACACACCCTTCGGACCTGATCCGGGTAATGCCGGCGAGGGGAGTCGACCATGCAGGGAGCGGGGAGCACGGAGCAGTCCGCAGCGGAGCGCGCCGGGATTTCCGCACGCCACCGTCCTGGACAGCTCCGTGCTCCCTGCTCCCGTTTCGTGCCAAGGAGCCAAATCCGATGACCTGCAACACCCAGATGTACCTCGCCCGCCAGGGCATGATCACGGACCAGATGAAGCGGGTGGCCGAGCGCGAAGAGCTGGAGCCCGAGGTGGTGCGCCACGAGGTCGCCCGCGGCCGGCTCGTGATTCCCGCCAATGTCCATCACCTCGCCAAGCGGCTCGACCCGATGGGCATCGGGAAGGTGGCGCGGGTGAAGATCAACGCCAACATCGGCAACTCCGCCGTGACGTCCGATATCGCGGGGGAGCTCGAGAAGCTGCATCACGCGGTCCACTTCGGGGCCGACACCGTGATGGACCTCTCCACCGGGGGGGACATCGACGCGATCCGCCAGGCGATCGTCGATGCGTCGCCCGTGCCGATCGGCACGGTGCCGATCTACCAGGCGCTGGAGAAGGTGAACGGCGTCGCCGAGGACCTGAACTGGGAGGTGTTCCGCGACACCCTGATCGAACAGGCCGAGCAGGGCGTGGACTACTTCACCATCCACGCCGGCGTCCGCCTGCCGTTCATCCCGCTGACCGCCAAGCGGGTCCCCGGCATCGTCTCCCGCGGCGGGTCGATCATGGCCAAGTGGTGCCTCGCGCATCACAAGGAAAGCTTCCTCTACGAGCGCTTCGACGAGATCACCGAGATCATGAAGGCCTACGACATCGCCTATTCGCT
>DATGDT010000374.1:0-4117 GCA_035310725.1 Gemmatimonadales bacterium | reverse complement strand
ACCCAGCCGTCAGGCCTGACTGATGCGAGTGGTATGGCCGCCGGGGTTTTCTCCTCGACCCACGCCGAGCCGAAGGTGATCTCGGCGGTAGTCGGCGGGACCGGCCTCGAGCAGACCGACACGGTCGTCGTGAGTCCGGCGTCCGCCAGCGCGATGGTTTTCCTGGTACAGCCGTCCGGGACCACCATCGGGATCCCGATGACACCGGCCGTCCAGGTGGAGATCCGGGACCAGTTCGGCAACAGGCAAACAGGCTCTACGGCTCCTGTCACGATGGGATTCGGCACCAATGCGGGCGGCGCGACCCTGTCGGGGGGAGGGCCCATCAGTGCGGTCGCCGGGGTGGCGACGTTCGCGTCGCTCACCATCGACAAGGCCGGCACGGGCTACACGCTCAACGCGACCTCGCCTGGTCTTCCGGGCGTCCTGTCCGCATCCTTCAACGTTTCCGCGGGCGTCGTCTCAAGCTCGACGTCGAGTGTCGCCGTCTCCCCGGCCGTGTTGACTGCCGGCGGTAGCTCCTCCACGGTGACCGTGACCGCGCGCGATGCGGGTGGGAACCCGGTGGTTGGGGCGACCGTGACCTTGTCGGCCACGGGGTCGGGGAACACCATCGTCCAGCCGAGCTCGCCGACCAACGCCTCGGGCGTTGCGACCGGCTCCGTTTCGTCGACCGGGGCAGGAGTGAAGACCATCACCGCGACGGCCAGCGGCGTCGTCATCAACCAGAAGCCGACGATCACCGTCAATGCGGGGCCGGTCTCGGCCAGCCAGTCCAAGGTGGGCGCCAGCCCGGCATCCGTCGAGGTTGGAGCCGCCGCGAGCATCATCGTTACCGCGCACGACGCTTACGGGAATCCCGTGAGCGGCGCCTCGGTGGCCCTCGCAGCGAGCGGTTCCGGGGTCACGCTGACGCAGCCATCCGCACCCACCGATGCCACCGGAGTCGCGATCGGCTCCCTGACGGCCTCGGCGACGGGTACGAAGACCGTTTCGGCCACCGTCGCCGGCGTCGCCGTGACGCAGACGGCGTCCGTGTCCGTGGTGAGCGCGGGGTCTTCGGTGACCTTCGTGGGAGCGGGCGATATCGCCGATTGCGGCAGCACCGACGACGAGGCGACCGCGGCGTTGATCACGGCGATGCCGGGTACCACGCCGGTGTTCGTGCTGGGGGACAACGCCTATCCGAACGGCTCGACCAAGGACTTTGCGAACTGCTACGACCCGAGCTGGGGGGCGTTCAAGTCGCGCACTCACCCCTCGGCGGGGAACCACGAGTACAACACCAGCGGTGCGGCACCATATTTCGCCTACTTCGGGGCCGCGGCCGGGCCCTCGGGATTGGGCTACTACAGCTTCGATCTGGGCGCGTGGCACGTCATCGTGCTGAACAGCAACATCGCGAGCGACGCGGGGTCGGCGCAGGACGTGTGGCTGCGCAATGACCTCGCCACGCACTCGAACAAGTGCACGCTTGCCTACTTCCATCACCCGCTCTATTCCTCGATTGGCGGCACGGGGAGCGGCGGGGCCACGATCTCGAGCGTGCGGCGCTTCTGGGACGACCTGTACGCGGCAGGTGTGGACCTGGTGCTGAACGGTCATCGCCACGTGTACGAGCGCATCGCCCCGATGAAGCCGGACGGCACCGCGGATCCCGTGAACGGCATCCGGACCATCATCGCCGGCATGGGGGGGGAGAGCGGCGGCGACCTGACCAACATCTTCCCGTTGAGCGAGGTGCGGGAGGGCCGCACCTTCGGCGTGCTGAAGCTCACGCTCCGCTCGACGGGCTACGACTGGCAGTTCATCGGGGTTCCCGGGAGCACGTTCACCGACAGCGGCACGAACTCCTGCCACTAGGGGTGGAGAGCGGCGTCAGGCCGGCTGCGTCCCCTGGCGCGTCCGCGCGCGGATGTAGAGGCGGTACAGTGGCGGCACGGCGCTGGTGGCGAACACCTTGAGGCGCCGGCGGAGCAGGGCCCGGGACCAGCCCCGGAACCGGACGAGGTCCGAGACCCGCGCCGCGCTGGTACCGACCTTCACGCTGTAGCGGCCCAGCACCCAGCAATCGCCCATGCGGCGCGGCGCCAGCCACGGCTCCGACGTGAACAGGTAGCGCAGGCCGGCCGTACTCGCCGACTCGAGGACACGGCGCGAGATGTCGCCGCCCGGCACCGAGGCGGCGACGCACGGCTCTCCCAGGATCTGCGCGATCAGGTCGCAGCTCGTGCGCCACTCCTCCACCATCCGCTGCGGGGACTGCTCGCGGAAGATGCTGGGGTGCGTGTGCGAATGGCTGCCGATCAGGTGGCCGGCACGGCGCAGCTCCCGGATCCCCGCTGCGTCCAGGAACCCACGGGTCCCGGTGAGGCTCGTCACGACGAAGAAGTGCCCGCGCCAGCCGTATCGGGTCAGCAGGTCGGCCGCCGTGAGCGCGCTGCGCCCGCCGTCGTCGAACGTCAAGAGCACATAGCGACCCACCCGGGTGAAGTCGACGTCCACCACGAGTCCCGGGGTCGAGGGGGCCCCCGCGATCCGGGTCAGGTGCTCGGTGAACGCCGCGGTCGTGTGCTTGTAGGGGTGTGCCCCCGGCCGCTGGAACCCGGAGGCAGTCGGGACGTCCGTGACCTCGTGATACATGAGGCTCGCGATTCGGGGACGGAGGTCCATGGCCATGTCAGCGTGACAGCGGCAGCTCGGCCGCCCGTTTTGCGGATGTCCGGCGCGAGGGGAGGAGCAGCTCCACCACCCGGCGCCAGAATCCCACGCCGTAGCTGACGTGGATCACGGGAAGCACCGCCGCCAGGGCCGCGCCCACGGCCGGGCCCTGCTTCAGGGCCGTCTGCACGGCGGAGCCGAGGACGATGCCCGCGTAGCTGCCCGCCACGAGGCCGAACAGGATGAGCGCGGGCTTCCACAGGAGCGCGGCCACGCCCGTGACGAGCAGGCCCAGCACGAAGCCCGGCGGGATGAGCTGCCGCACGGTCATGAAGCGGCCCAGCTTTTTGGCCACGAGCGGCTTGAAGTACCCGTACTGGTAGAACATCCGCCCGACCTGACGCAGCGTGGCGCGCGCGTAGTAGTACGAGACCACATCGGGGATCAGCAGGATGCGGCCGCCGGACTTGATGAGGCGTGCGTTGAATTCCCCGTCCTGGTGGCGGATCAGTTCCTCGTCGAACATCCCCACGCGGTCGAACGTCGAGCGGCGGATGCAGAAGAACGCGATCGTGTCCACCCAGCGCGGCTGATCGGTCCCGATCCGGAAGTAGGACGTGCCCACCCCGAACGGGTGCGACATGCCGATGGCGATTGCTTTGCCCATGGCCGTCTGGTTCGCCGGCAGCGTGTGCAGCACCGCGCCCACGTTGTCCGCGCCGAACTCGTCCAGCGCCGCCACCAGCCGGCTGACGTAGTTCCGTGGGTAGACGACGTGCGCGTCCATCCGGACGATCACCTCACCCCGGGCCGCCCGGATCGCCAGGTTGAGCGCGACGGGCGTGATGCGGCGAGGGTTGTCCAGCATCCGCACCAGCGGATTGCGGGCGGCATAGTCCGCCAGCACGGCGCGGGTCCCGTCGTCGCTCATCCCGTCGACCACCAGGACTTCGAGCCGGTCGGCCGGGTAGTCGCAGGCGAGGATCGAGTCGAGACACTCGACGATGTAGCGCTCCTCGTTGCGGCAGGGAACGACGATGGTGACCAGCGGGTGAGGCATCGCTCAGCGCTCCGGGAGGGCGGTAGCCGCGACGGATTCGTCCGTCGGATCGGTGGCCGGGGGCGCGCGCCGGCCGGCATAACGGGCGATCGCGCCGCGATAGACGTCGATCAGGCGGGCGGTGATCGCTTCTTCGGCGAGCGGGGCCACCGCGACCCGGCCTGCGACCCGACGGCCGCGGCGCAGCACGCGCTCCAGCGCGGCCGCGATGGTCTCGGGGCGCTCGTCGCCGACCAGCTCACAGCCCTCGATGCCGCGGAGCCGCTCCGCCGTGTCGCCGATCGGCACCGAGACCACGGGGAGATCGCACGCCAGGGCCTCCTTGACCACGTTGGGCGAGCCTTCCTGCATGGACGTGAACACGAAGGCATCGCACCCATTCATGTAGAGCGGGAT
>DATGDT010000373.1:0-1527 GCA_035310725.1 Gemmatimonadales bacterium | reverse complement strand
CGTACCTTGCCGCATGGCCGATGCAACCCCGCCACACGGGTCCATCGTCTACGGCCCCGTCCGGTCGCGTCGCCTGGGCGTGAGCCTGGGCGTGAACCTGCTGCCGGCGCGTTCCAAGGTGTGCAGCTTCGATTGCCCCTATTGCGAGTGCGGCTTCAACACCGGGAAGGCGCCCGACACCCGCTGGCCTTCGCCCGACGAGGTGGGCCATGTCCTGCGGCGCGTGCTCGCTCGGCTGCCGGCGGCCCCCCACTGGATCACCGTTTCCGGAAGCGGCGAGCCGACCCTGCATCCACGATTCGCGGTCGCCGTGGACCGAGTGCTGGCGGCGCGCGACGAGTTGGCCCCGCGCACGCAGGTGGGCGTGCTCTCGAACGGCGTCCTGGCGGCCGTCCCGGCGATTCGCGAGGCGCTGCTCCGGCTCGACGGGCGTTTCCTGAAGCTCGACCCCGGACCGCCCGAGCAGATCAACGGCGTCGCCGGCGACGCGGGCGTCCTGGCCGACGCCTACCGGGCGTTACGGCCGGTCACCGTGCAGGCGATGGTGGTGCGCGGCGCGGGCTGGGACGGCGCGAGCGCGGGGAGCCTCGCCGCCTGGGTGCCGCTCCTGGTTCGCGCCGAGCCCGCCGCGGTCCAGCTCTACTCCCTGGCGCGGCCACCCGCCGATCCGCGGGTCCTGAACGTGCCGCGGGAGCGCCTCCTCGCGATGGCCGCAGCCATCCGGGAAGCGCTCCCGCGGACAGTCGTCGAAGTCTTCTAGGTGCGGTCAGCGACGGCGGCGACGCGCGACCTTCCGCTTCGCCCGCGCCGGCTTCCGGGCCTTGGGACGCTTGGCCTTGCGGGCCGGCTTCTTCGCCTTCTTCGCCTTCTTGGCCGCCGGGCGCCTGGCTTTCTTCTTCTTCGCGGGAGCCTTCCGCGGCTTGGGCCGCGGTGTCTCTTCCATCATAGGCTCGTCCATCATCGGGGCGGGCTCCGGAGTCATCGAGGGCTCCGGTGGGAACATCGGCTCCATCATGCCCGGGCCGCCCATTCCCGTCAGATCACTCGTCGCGAGCATCTAAGTCCTCCGCTGGTTGTGGCCGCTGGGGGCCTATAGCTTACCCGCCTAACTCCCCGACGCAAGTGAGCGTAATGCGCCAGCTTCTCGGCGGTTTTCTGCTGCTTCCCACGCTCCTTACCGCACAAATCCGTTCTGACTCCGCTGCCATCCTGCAACGGGCACCGATCTCGTTGCCGTGGCGGCGGTTCGACGTCACCCTGACGGGGCCCGTCCGTGGCACGGGATATGTCAGCGCCATCGGCCGGCGGGCCGCCCTGATCGGGACCGACGCCGGCAGCTTCGAGGCCTGGACCTGGCCCCTCAAGCTGCTGCACGACTTCTCCCTCTCCTTCAAGACGCCGCTGTACGACCAGCCGATACCCGGCAAGGACATCGCCCGCAGGGTGGAGATCTCGCCGGCCGGCGCCACCATCATCTATACCCACTCCGCCTTCACGGTGACCGAGCGGCTGTTCGCGCCGCTCGAC
>DATGDT010000372.1:0-4498 GCA_035310725.1 Gemmatimonadales bacterium | reverse complement strand
GGGCCGGCTCGAGGATGGAACGCCGCTTATGCTCGCGCACGCCTGGCCGGTGCGCCAGCCGCGGCCGGTGGGGCGGCGGCTCGTGCTCGGCGCGCCGCTCGTCACCGGGCAACGCGTGTTCGACTTCCTCTTCCCAGTCGCAGAAGGCGGCAGCGTCGCCGTGCCGGGTGGCTTCGGTACCGGGAAGACGGTCATCGAGCAGTCGCTGGCGAAGTATGCCGAGGCCGACGTCATGGTCTACGTCGGGTGTGGGGAGCGCGGCAACGAGATGGCCGAAGTGTTGGAGGAGTTCCCGCGCCTCGTCGACCCCCGGACCAGCCGTCCCGTGATGGACCGCACGATCCTGATCGTGAACACCTCGAACATGCCCGTGGCGGCGCGTGAGGCGTCGGTCTACATCGGCATCACCATCGCCGAGTACTACCGCGACATGGGATACCGCGTGGCGCTGATGGCGGACAGCCTGTCGCGCTGGGGAGAGGCGCTGCGCGAGATCGGAGCCCGGCTGCAGGAGATGCCGGGGGAGGAGGGGTACCCCACGTACCTGGGCAACCGGCTGGGCAAGTTCTACGAGCGAGCGGGCCGGGTCCGGGCCGTCGGGGCCCCGGAGCGGGACGGCGCGCTCACGGTCATCAGCGCGATCTCGCCCCCGGGGGGAGACTTCTCGGAGCCCGTGACCCAGGCGGCGCTGCGGGTGACCGGCGCGCTATGGGCGCTCGACGCGGCGCTGGCTCACCAGCGCCAGTTCCCGGCCGTAGACTGGGAGACCAGCTACAGCCTCTACACCGAGGTGACGACCCCGTGGTTCACGGAGCACGCGGGCGCAGACTGGGACGCGCTGCGCCGTGAGACGCTGGAGCTGTTGCAGCGCGACCGCGAGCTGCGCGAGATCGCCGAGCTGGTGGGCCCGGAGGCGCTGCTCGACGCCGATCGGCTGCTGCTCGAGGTGGCCCGGACCATCCGAGAAACGGTGCTGGGACAGAGTGCCCACGACCCGAACGACGCGCTGTCGTCGCTCGACAAGACGCACCGGCTCGCCGGGCTCGCGCTCGAGGCGTATCGCGCCGGGAAGCGCGCTCTGGAAGCCGGAAAGGCGTTCGAGCAGCTCGATCTGGCGGCCCCCCGCCGCGCGCTCGCGGCGTTGCGGCGCGCGAGCGCCGCGGAGCTCGCGGCACGGAGCGAGGATGCGCAGCGCGCGCTGGAGGCGCTGGCCCCGTGACCAGCACGGTGCGGCGCTACCACGGGGCCTCCGGCGTGGCCGGGCCGCTGCTGTACGTGAAGCGCACCCCGACCGCCACGCTCGGGGAGTGGGTGGAGATCCGCGCGCCGGGGCAGCGCCCCCGTCGGGGACAGGTGATCGACGCGGGCCGCGAGATCAGCGTGGTGCAGATTCTCGAGGAGACGCTCGGTCTCCCACCGGCGCGCGCCGAGGTGACACTCACGGGAGAGGGAGCGACGGCCGTCGTCGGGCGGGAGCTGCTCGGCAGGGCGCTGAACGGCACCGGGGCTCCGATCGACGGGCTCCCCGTACCCGTGGGCGACGCCACACGGCCGGTCTGGGGGGCGCCGCTCAACCCGGTGCGGCGCGTGCGTCCCGCGGACTTCATCGAGACCGGCATCTCCGCCGTGGACGGGATGAACACCCTGGTGCGCGGCCAGAAGCTGCCGGTATTCTCCGGCCCCGGGCTGCCGGCGCTCGAGCTCGCGGCCCGTATAGTGGAAGGGGCGCGGGCGCCGCGCGGCGAGGCGTTCGCGGTCGTGTTCGCCGGCGTCGGCATCACGGCCCGGGAGGCGGACCAGTTCCTCGATCGGGTGGAGCGGAGCGGCGCCTGGGATCGCAGCGTGCTCTACCTGAACCAGACGCGGGATCCCACGATCGAACGGCTGCTCGCTCCGCGGGTCGCGCTCACGCAGGCCGAGTTCCTGGCGTTCGATGCCGGGATGCACGTGCTCGTCGTCATCGCGGACATGACGCACTACTGCGAGGCGCTGCGCGAGATCGGCACCGCCCGCGAGGAGATCCCGGGGCGCCGCGGCTACCCCGGCTACATGTACACGGACCTCGCGAGCCTCTACGAGCGGGCCGGGATCGTCGCGGGCCACAGCGGATCGGTCACGCAGATTCCCATCCTCACCATGCCGGACGACGACATCACCCATCCGATCCCGGATCTCACGGGCTACATCACCGAGGGCCAGGTCGTGCTCAGCCGGGACCTGCACCGCCGCGGGGTATTCCCGCCGGTGGACGTGCTGCCGTCTCTGTCGCGCCTGATGAATGCGGGGATCGGGAAAGGGAAGACCGTACCCGAGCACCGCGAGTGGGCCGACCAGCTGTACGCCATCTACGCGCGGGGGCGCGAGGCGCGCCTCATGGCCGCCATCGTGGGGGAAGCGGGTCTCGCGGCTGCCGACCGCCGGGCGCTCGGCTTCGCCGAGCGGTTCGAGACCGAGTTCGTGGGGCAAGGCGCCGAGCGGCGCGCGCTCGCCGAGACATTCGCTGCCGGCTGGCGCCTGCTCGACACCCTGCCGCGCGAAGATCTCATGCGGTTGAGCGATGCGACGTGGGAGGCCCGGCACGCCGCCGAGCGCACGGGGGAGAGTCGCGCATGAGCGCCGTGAGTCTCGCGCCCACGCGGCTCAATCTGGTGCGTGCGGTGCGCCGGCTGGAGCGCCTGTCGCGGGGCGCCGCGGTGCTGCGACGCAAGCGCGAGGCGCTCGTCACGGAGCTGTTCCGCCTCGCCCGGCCGGCGGCCGACGCCCGGCAGCAGATCACCGCCGCCGCGCTGCGGGCCTACCCGTTGCTGGCCGGCGCGCTGGCGTTGCAGGGACAGGCCGGCGTGCGAGCCATCGGGTGGCCGGGTCGGGAGTTGTCGGTCGACATGGAGGCGGGATCGGTGTGGGGCGTGGTGGTGTCGCGCATCGAGTCGCTCCCCGCCATCGCCCGGACATTGGGCGCCCGAGGCACGGCGCCCGCGGGGACGGGGCCGGTCGCGGTCCAGGCGGCCGCCGAGTTCGAGAAGCTCACCCAGCTGCTGCTCGACGCGGCGCCGCGCGAGATGCTGCTGCGGCGCCTGGGACAGGCCCTCGCCCAGACCTCGCGGCAGGTGCACAGTCTGGAACACCGGTTATCGCCACGGTTGCGCGGAGACATCGCGCGGGTGCGTCAGGTGCTCGACGAGCGGGAACGTGAAGAGCGCTTGCGACTGCAGACACTCACCCGCACGCGCCGGCGGTGAGGTCCATGAGATCGTCAGTAGTACTTCATGACCCTCTCATCCTCGACAGACAGTATGTGTACGTAGGTAGTGAACTACGGAACCACAGTCGAGGCACCCGCTGGAAAGGACCCTGGTTATGAAGAATGCCCGTTGGCTCGCCACCGCGCTCGTCGTGACCGCGCTCGGCGCGTGTACGAACGAGAAGATCGTCTATCAGACACGCGAGCCTTTCAATCCGCCCCCCGACGGCGCTTTCCTCGGCTACTTCGACGTCGGCACGAAACAGACCACCTGCGGCAACTGTCACGTCGGCGTGCAGACGACCTGGGCTTCGACGGGGCACTCCAAAGCGTGGGCGGATCTTCAGGGATCCGGCCACGCGTCGGCTTCCTGCAACGGGTGTCACTCCGTTTCCGAGCTGGGCAACGACGCCGGCGCCCCCGCGGGCTACAGCGTCAAGGCGGATTCGGTCTACCACGACGTGCAGTGCGAGAGCTGCCACGGTGCCGGGTTCACGCACGTGCAGAGCCCGACCGCCGCGAACGAGCCGCTCGCGTCGATCAAGGCCGACACCACCGGCACCAACGGATGCGGCGCATGTCACACCGGGACCCATGAGCCGTACGTGGACCAGTGGATCCAGTCGGCGCACGGCTCGGGTGAGGCGGTGGCCGAAGGCAGTAACCCCTCCTGCGCGCCCTGCCACGAGGGGAAGGCGGCGATGACGACGAAGTTCGGCGTGACAGGCAACTTCGTCGAAAAGGGCTCGGCGGAGCTGGTGCACATCACCTGCGTCGTGTGCCACGATCCGCACGGCGGGCCGAATGAAGGGCAGCTGCGGGCGTCCATTTCCACGCCGACGACCGACAACCTCTGCGTGACCTGCCACAGCCGCAAAGGCACGCCGCCGTGGGGCGTCGCCGCCAACATCGGCAGCACCTCTCGCGGAGCGCACGGTGCGCAGGGACTGCTCGTGATCGGGCAGAACATCGGCTGGTTCCCGCCGAACTTCGCCTACGACACGACCCTGATCGTGAGCAGCCACGGCACCTCGGCGAATCCGCGGCTGTGCGCGACCTGCCACGTGGCGCAGACCACCGTCACCGACAAGCTCACGGGCGCATTCCAGTTCCAGAGCGTGGGCCATCTGTTCGACGCGATCCCGTGCCTCGACGCGACCGGCATCCCGGTCCCGGGCTCGTGCGCGGTCACGCAGCGCGACTTCAGCGCCTGCTCCAGCGGGGCGTGCCACATCGGCGGGCCGACGACCGCCCGGG
>DATGDT010000371.1:0-3405 GCA_035310725.1 Gemmatimonadales bacterium | reverse complement strand
GCTCCGGCCCCCGTCGCGGCGCTGGGGGACGCGAATCGGACGCGGCAGATCCTGCTGAACCTGGCCTCGAACGCCGTGCGCTACACCGCGCGCGGCTGCGTGACGTTCTTCATCCGGGAAGACGGCGACAGGGTCGGCGTGAGCGTGCAGGATACGGGTTCAGGAATAGCCGCGGAGCACCTGCCCCATGTGTTCGACCGTTTCTTCCGCGTCGAGCAGTCGCGCAACCGCGCACTGGGCGGCACGGGACTCGGCCTCGCGATCGCCCGTCTCCTGGCCCAGCTGCAGGGAGGGGACATCGCGGTCGAGAGCGTGCTCGGTCACGGGAGCACCTTCACGCTGTGGCTGCCGCGCGCGGTGGCCGTGGAATCCGATTCTCTGCTACGAAGCGGGTAGCAGCCGCACCGTCACCGTTCGTCCGCTCCGTTCCACGGCGACGTGGGCCGCCTGGACCGTCACGAGCGGCGCTTCGAGTCGCAGATCACGCACATCGCCGAGTCGCGCGCCGTCCGGCAGGGCGAGCGGCGTCCCGCCCGCGGTCCAGCGCAGCGTCGTCTCGTCGCCGATGACGGCGCGCACCGTGCCGGCCCGCTGGTCCTGCACCACGGGCGTCGTGAACTCGGCGTCCAGTGCCTTGCCCACGCAGGGCCGTACCCAGCGCCGGTGCAACAGCACGCCCTGTCCCGCCTGGAGCAGGTTCTGCGGGTCGATGCCGCACATGCCCATGCCGCCGACCGCGCTCGCGTCGATCACCAGCTCGATGCCCGGCGCGGCCAGGATCGAATCGCGCTGAGCCTGCCGCAGCGCCTGGAGCCGCGCGATCGTGGTATCCGTGCGTTTCGTCAAAGCGAGCCAGTCGAACCGTGCCCGCGCCGCCGCGATGAGCCGGGCTTCGCGGGTCCCGTACCCGGTCACCGCGGCGAGCTCTTCCTGTAGCGTACGGTCCTCGCGGACCAGCTCCGGTTTCCACCGCTCGCCCGCGAGGCGGTCGAGCAACCTCCCCAGGGCGGGACCGGTCGCGTAGAAGCGCAGCCGGAGCGAGTTGCGCGATTGCGTCGTGACGCTGTCCAATCGGCCCGCGATCCGCGCGGCCACTCGCGCTGCTCCGTCACGCCACGCGGGATCGAGCGGTCCCACCTGAACGGCGCGGAGGCCGGCGTACTCCGCGAGTCCCTCGTTCAACTCCGCCATCTGCTCGAACTCCGCTCCGTCGCTGCCGAGGGCGCGCTGGCGCGCGTCGCGCAGCGCCAGAAACTCCCAGGCGAACGCGCGGGCGGCGGAGTCACCGGGGGCCGCCAGCGCCGCCGCCAGCACGCGCGCTTCGAGCGCGAAGCCCGCCTCGTTGTCGCGATCGAAGACGGGATAGCTCGTCACGAGGAACGCGTTCTCGCCGCCGCCGAACCGCTTGCCCTCACGACGGCTGCTGCGCTCGAACACGTGGAAGGCCTCGTGGGCGGCGAGGTAGACGAGCTGTGCCGGAGTCGCATCCGGCTGCGCCACGAGCTGCGCCACGTGGCGACCCGCGAGCTCCGCGTTGGTGTTCGCCGCGGAACGGGAGGCGACGTCGATCCAGGCGAGCCCGGGGGCACCCAGCGCCGTGAACCCATCGGGCGGGGTCCCGCGCCAGTTGCAGAGCATGGTGCCGCGCTCCGGCACTACGAACGCCACGGCGAGGGTGTCGGGCCGAAAGCCGGGCCAGATCCGCGCGGCGTCCAGGGCGATGAAGCGGCGGCACACCGGCGCGAGGCGCGCCGTGTCGGGTGCGAGTGGCGCGTTCGCCGTGAGCGTGGCGATGAGGGCGAGTAACATCATATGCTCCGTAGTTGAGTTCTATATTGTATGAGATATAAGCGGACCAAAAGGTCGCAGAGACGCGCACGGACTCAGGGTTGTGTGGCGGTTCTCGGGCTGCGGGCGCGCCAGTAGAAGGCGCCGTTCGAGGCGAGCCGGATGTTCAGGTCGTTCCCGGCATCGCCGCCGCCGCGGATCACCAGGCGGCCCGGCTGTTGGACCAGGCGGTGGGGCGGCACGGGCGCGCCGTCGAGGGTGGCGCGGACCACGCGGGCGCCCTCGAACTCCAGCGTGAACTCCCCGGCCGGATCCACGGCGCGGACCGTCCGGAGGGTCGGAGCGGTGGAGCTCAAGGTGAGGGCCGCGACCACGGCGAGCGCCGCGGCGAGTCGCGACGGGGTGCGCACCGCGGTGACGAGGCGCGACTGGCGCACGCACACGCTCGCCACATCGAGCCAGAAGCGTCCTGTACCGCGGCCGGCGAGCTCTTCCAGGTCGCCGAGCAGCTCTTCCTGGCGAGCGGGATCGACGAGCCAACGCACCAGCGTGGCATGGGCGATCGTCATGCGCGCGAGGGGTGGGGGCTCGGGCCACCGAGGCGGGCGCGGATGCGCTGCATCTCGCGCACGGCCGCGGCGCCGTCGGGGGTGATGCGGTACAGCCGCTTGCGGCGGCCGCCGCGCTCCGCGGTGGCGGGTCCTGTGCGGGAGCGCAGCAGTCCCTTGTGCTCCAGCCGGTCGAGGGTCGCGTAGACCGCGCCGAGGGTAATCGTTTCGCCTGTCTCGCGTTCGAGATCGGCCTGGACGGTGACCCCATAGCCCTCGCCCGCGAGTCCGCTCACGGCGAGCAGCACCAGCTCCTCGAAGGCCCCGATCCGTGCCATGTCCTACAGTGTATGGCAAATCGCGCGGAGCGCCAATGGCAGGCGTGTCAGGAGGCTGTGCGGCGGCGCGCGAGCTGGAACTGCCGAGCTGATCCGACGCTTCTGCTCCGGGACTAACCTCCAGGGGGATCGAATGACGGATCTACGGCCAGGTCGAACCGCCATCGTCCGTTGGGCGCCCATCCCGTTGCGTCTGATCGTCGGGTATGGCTTCATGGCGCACGGATATGCGAAGCTGACCCGGGGACCGGTCGCCTTCGCCGCAATCCTGCAGGCGATCGGGGTCCCCGCGCCCCACTTCGCGGCCTGGGCCACCGTCGTGGTCGAGCTCGTCGGTGGTTTCGCGATCCTGGTTGGCGCCTTCGTGTCGCTGGCCAGCATCCCGATGGCCGCGGTGCTGCTCGTGGCCATGTTCACGGTCCACCTGCCCTACGGGTTTTCCTCGATCAAACTCATCGCCATGACGGCCGCCGGCGCTCAGTTCGGACCGCCGGGCTACGAAACCGACCTGCTGTACCTGGCCAGTCTCGCGACACTCGTGCTGGGTGGGCCGGGACCGCTGGCCGTCGACGGCGTATTGCGGCGGCGACGGCGCCCCCAGGAGTGAAGCACTCGCCGAGTCATGGTCATTGTCCTTCCTCCTCAACGAACGCCTTGAGCCTGGCTGCCGCCGCATCCCACTGCGCGGCCACGTGATCGAGATATGCCCGAGCCTTTTCCAGTCGCTTCGC
>DATGDT010000370.1:0-20257 GCA_035310725.1 Gemmatimonadales bacterium | reverse complement strand
GCCCGGACGGCGGCGAAGAAATCAGAAGCGGTGACGGAACCCTGTTGCGCGTTTGCCATGCATTCTCCGTGACGTCATCCGAAAGCTGCGTCGGTGGTCGTGCAGAGGCAACGCCCTCACGAGAGCAGCAGCTTCCCAGCGACGAAGAGCAGGAGGACGCCGAACGCCCGCTTGAGCCACACGTCCGACATCGACCCCGCGAGCTTCGCGCCCACCAACGCTCCGAGTAACAGCCCGACCGCGATGAGCGCGGCATACGGGAGGTTCACCTGCCCGCGTTTGTAGTACTGCAGAAACCCGAGCAACCCCACCGGGAGCAGCAGGGCCGCGAGGGACGTGCCGTTGGCCGTGTGCTGCGGCACCTTGCCAAGCAGCACGAGGCCCGGCACGATGACAATCGCTCCCCCCACACCGAACAATCCCGATATCACCCCCGCCACGAGCCCGAGCAACGCCACCAGCGTGTAGTTCATGAATCACTCCTTGGATTCGAAGGCTCTCCCCATCCTCCACCGCCCGGTGTCTCGATGCGCAGCACATCCCCGGCCTCGAGCCGCAGATTCGCCTTGGCCGGGAGCGACGCATCGTTCAGCAGGTTCCGGCCGCACGCTCCGCCGGCGCCGCCCGCGGCCCCACTCGGGCTGTGCCGGCGCCGCTCGCTCAGGATGCTCGCCTCCGCCGGCGCGAGCAACTCGATCTCCCGCACGACCCCTTCACCACCTCGCCACCGCCCAGTGCCGCCACTGCCCGGCCGCAACGCGTAGCGCCGGACGCGCACGGGGTATTCCAGCTCCAGCACTTCGACGGGCGTGTTTCGCGTGTTCGACATCCCGGCGTGCACGCCGCACGGACCGGGACCCGACGGACCGGCTCCCTGACCGCCACCCAGTGTCTCGTAGTAGGTCCAGCCGGGTCCCCCCAGGGTGATGTTGTTCATCGTGCCCTGGCCCTGCGCCGGCACAGGCAACCCTGCCACGGCGAGCGCCCGGAACACCACGTCCACGATGCGCTGCGACGTCTCGACGTTCCCCGCCGCGACGGCGCTCGGCCACCGCGCATGGACCAGGCACCCCGGAGGAGCGCTCACCCGGACCGCACGGGCGACGCCGGCGTTCATGGGCGTATCCTCGCCGAGCAGCGTCCGTACGACGAACAACACGGCGGCGCGAGTGACCGCGAGCGGGCAGTTGACGTTGCCCGGAACCGCCGGAGCCGTGCCCGTAAAGTCCGCGTGGAAGGTGCCGTCTCTGAGGTCGACCGTGACGCGGACCGGGATGTCGCCGTCGGTGATGCCGTCCCCCTCGAGCCAATCGGTCGCCGTCGCCGTGAGTCGCGGGAGACGGCCGAGCACGGCGCGGGTGCGCGCCTCGGCGTCGTTTTGCAGCTCGCGTGCGGCCTCCTGCACGAACGTCCACCCGTGCCGCGCCGCGAGTGCCCACAGCCCTTCCGCCCCGCGCTCCACCGCGGCGCGCTGCGCCGCCAGATCCGCCCGACGCACGTCCGGTGTCCGGACGTTGGCGAGCAGGATCCGCTCGACTTCCGGCGTATAGAGCACGGGCGGCAGCACCAGCCCTTCGGCCAGCAGCTCCCGCGCCCCCGCCGGCATGCTCCCGGGGGTCGCACCGCCCACATCCGAGTGGTGCGCCCGGACCACGCTGTAGCCGCCGATGCCCTCCGCGGTGCGGATCACGGCGACGAGTGTGAGGTCGGGCAGGTGCGATCCGCCCGCGTACGGATCGTTGACGATGTAGAGATCACCCGGCTGCGGTCCCTGGGCGCGCACCGCCGCGACCGCGTCCGCCAGCGCACCCAGATGGACCGGAATATGGGCGGCCTGCGCGATCATCTCCCCCCCGGCATCGAAGAGCGCCGCCGAGGCATCCCGCCGTTCCCGAATATTCGGGGACACCGCCGAGTGGATCAGGACCAGACCCATCTCCTCAGCGACGCCGGCGAAGGCGTGGGCCATCACCTCGCGCGTGATGGGATCGAGCGTCATGTGCGCTCCAGCATCACGGCTCCGGACTCCTGTACGGTCCCGCGCCATCCTGGCTCGACCAGCCCGGTCGCATCTGGTCCCGCGAGGATCGCGGGCCCGGGGATTCGCAGGCGCGGGGGCAGCTCCCCCAACGGCCAGACCTGCGCCCGGATCGTCTTGCCTCCGACCACGATGCGCCGCGACCCGGGAGTCGGCCGGCCGATCCCCGCGCGACGCCCCCAGACGGGCCGGCCACCCGCCCGCTCCGCCACGACGCGCACGTTGACGATCTCGACGGCTCCCGCAGCCCCAAGGTGGCCGTAGCGCGCCCGGTGTGCGGCATGAAACGCCGCTTCGATGCTGTCGGGCTCGCCGTCCGTCAGCGGCACGGTGATCTCGTAGCCCTGCCCCGCGAAGCGGCAGTCGGCCAGGCGATGCAGCACCGCACCGGGCAGCGCCCGGACCGCGCGGGCCTCGAGCTCCGCATACGCGGAGAGCACGGTCTCCCGCTGCAGCCCCGCGGCTCGCAGGTGCAAGGAGGCGGCCATCTCCATTCGTTCCGCGGCCGCGGCGAGCCCCAAGGCCGAGAGCACGCCGGGATGAGGGGGCACGATCACGGTCCGCATCCCCAGCAGGTCCGCGAGCGCGCAGCCGAAGAGCGGGCCCGCTCCGCCGAACGGGACGAGCGCGAGGCCGCGCGGATCCTCGCCGCGCGCGACGCTCACCCGTTTGAGGGCGCGGGCCATGACGGCGGTGGCCACGGCGACGACGCCCGCCGCGACGACGCACACGTCCATCCCGAGCGGCTTTCGCAGCCGCCGCAGCGCCTGTTCGGCGGCGGCCGCGTCGAGCTGCACCGCATCGGCCAGCGCCCAGTCGGGGTCGAGCCAGCCGAGCGCCAGGCAGGCATCGGTGACCGTCGGCTGCACGCCGCCGCGGCCGAAGCACGCCGGTCCCGGCTGGGCGCCGGCGCTCCGCGGGCCCACCTTGAGCGTCCCCGCGTCGTCCACCCAGGCGATGCTGCCTCCGCCAGCGCTCACCGTTTCGATCAGCACGGCGGGCAGCGCAAGCGGCACCCCGCCCACCACCGTGGATCCTTCCCGGCTCGCCACGCCGCCCTGGATCAGGCTGGCATCGGCGCTCGTACCTCCCATATCGAGCGTCAACAGGTCGCGATGGCCCAACGCCTCCCCGAGCAGCTGCGCGCCGACGACGCCTCCGACGGGGCCGGATAGCGCCAAGGCGGCAGCGGCCTCCGCGGCGCCTTCGGCCGAGAGGGTCCCTCCCCCGGACGCCATGAGCCGGAACGTGCCGATCCCGCGGCGGGCCGCGCCGGCCGCCGCCCGGGTGACGGCCTCCGTCACCAGCGGTCGGAGATACGCCTCGGCCGTGGTGGTCGCACACCGCTCGTATTCCCGGAACAACGGCACCACGTCGTGACTGGCGACCACTGGGATGCCGAGTAGTGCGGCGCGCAGCGCCGCGGCGATCCGGCGCTCGTGGTCCGGGTGGCGGAAGGCGAACAGGAACGTGACGGCCACGGCCTCGGGGTTCCGCTCGCGCACCGCCGCAGTAACGCGTGCCACTTCGGCGTCGGTGAGCGACAAGACCACGCCGTCGGGACCCATCCGCTCAGCGACGCCGACGACATCGTCCCGGCGCACCAGTGGAGGGGGATGATCGCGGCTCAGGTCGTAGAGGGAAGCGCGGTCCTGTCGGCGCAGCCAGAGCAGGTCCTCGAAGCCCGCCGTCGTCACGAGGACCGTCCGCGCACCGCGTCGCTCCAGCAGCGCGTTGGTCGCGATGGTCGTCCCGTGGATCAACGCTTCGATCGGCGCATCGTCGGCCGCCAGGACGTCGAGCGCTCGGAACAGTCCGTCGGACGGATCGTCCGGCGTGCTCAGGACCTTGCGGATTTCGAGACTGCCGTCGGGGGCGACGGCGACCAGATCGGTGAACGTGCCGCCGACGTCGATCCCTACCCGCACCCATCCCCCCCATTGCGGATCGCCGATTGCGGATTGCGGATCGGACAGGGCGTGTCCGGCACGGCGCTTCGACATGCATCAATCCGCAATCCCCAATCCACAATCCGCAATCTCATGAGCCCCGTCTCCACCGCTCCACCACCACCCCGCCCGCGAATCCGACGGTCGCCAGCACGACGAGCAGCCCCACCCAGTCTCCCAGACGGACATAGAGCGTTCGCACCCCGCTGGTCACCAGCGTGCCGGTGACGACGGTGCGCGTCCGGAGTCTGCTCGCATTCGAGATCCGTCCCAGCGGATCGACGAACTCCGAGACCCCGTCGTTGGCGGCGCGAGCGATCCCCATGCGGGTCTCGATGGCGCGCAGCACGAGGTGGGAGGCGTGCTGGTAGGGCCCGGCCGTCCTGCCGAACCAGGAGTCGTTCGTGATATTGACCACGAAATCGGCGCCGGCTTGGCGGTAGCGGCGCGGCAGGTCTTCGAACGCCGACTCGTAGCACACCAGGACGCCGAATCGCCCGATCGCCGCGGGATACAGCGGCAGCTCGCGCCCGTGGGCGAACCCCCCGGACCAGCGCCCCAGCCAGGGCACCGCCCGGAACCACCGCACGGGGACGAACGGCACCCGTTCCACCACGGGGACCAGATAATGCTTGTGATAGACGTCGTAGGGCCGGCTCAGCCCCAGGGAGTCGAAGTAGAAGGCCGCGTTGAACGTCTCGATGTCGCGCCCACCCGAGACCTCGTAGTCGAGCGAGCCCGTCAGCACCGGGGTGCGGCTCTCCGCTGCGAACGTCTCGACCTCGTGAATCCAGTCCGCGTGCTGCGGCTCCGGCAGATAGCCCGGGAGCGCCGACTCGGGCCAGAGGAACAGATCGATGTGAGCGGCCGCCCGCGCTTCCCGCGACATGGCGAGCAGCGCGGCGACCTGACTGTCCGGGTTGGCCTCCCATTTCTCGCCCGAGGCCACATTCGGCTGCACGAGGGCGACGGTGCCCGCCCGATGCAGCGGAAGGGTCCGCTCGCGCCACACGCCATAGGCCGCCACGAGCGCCAGGCTCAGGGCCACGGGCAAGAGACGGCTCGCCACGAGGCGCCGGTTCCCCCACGCGAGCACGGCGCCCGCCGCCAGCACGTTGACCCAGACCACCCACACGGTCACGCCACGCGCGCCGGCCAGGTCGGCCCACTGCACCAGTACGCGCGCGTCGGCGAGCGAGGTCCCGAGCCCGAGCCAGGGGAACGCGACGTCCCCCAGGTGACCGACGGCCCATTCGAGCGCCGTCCACGCGACCGGAAACACGACGGCGAGGGGGACCCGCGGCAGCGCGCCTCGGACGCGCACCACGAACCAGAAGAGGACACCGGTGAATACGCCCAGCAACAGCGAGGTGATCACGTAGCCCAGCGCCGCGAGCGGCGTGAAGTGCCACAGCGCGACCACCATCCAGGAGAGCACCAGACCGTTGGCGGCGATGCCGTAGCGGACTCCCCACGTGTACGCCCGCCCGGCGTCGCCGCCCGCGTCCTCGAGCAGCAGGACCGCCGGGACGATGGCGACGAAACTGAGGATCGGCAGCGGAAACGGCGGGTAACTCAGCGCGAGCGCGACCGCGCCGACCGCGACGAGCAGCCAGCGGCGGCGGTCGCTCACAGCTGAACGTCGCGCCCTTCGTCGGCGGACCGGTAAACGGCGTCGAGCACGCGGTGCAGCAGCAGCTGGTCCTTGGGCGGCGGCGCATTGACGTCGCCGCGGATCACCGCGAGGAAGTACGTCCATTCGGCGCGATAGGACTGGATGAACGGCGGCTCGCGGCCGCTGGCGCCGGTGGGCGTCACGTCGGCGGGCGCGCCGTGCACTTCCTTGTAGACCCGCAACGGCGCGATGTCCGCCGTCCCCTTCTTTCCGACCATCTCGAACCAGAAGCGCTCGCCGCGTCCCAGGTGGCGCCAGCTCACCGCGATGCCGATGGACAGGCCGTTCTCGCAGATGATCAGCGCCATCCCCATCTCTTCGACGGTCTCCCGGCCGCCGCCCACGAGATGCGCCGAGATCCGCTTGGGGATGGGCCATCCGGCGAGCCACAACCCGAGGTCGATGAGCGGCAGTCCGAGGTCGAGCATCACGCCGCCGCCGGCTTCCGCCCGGCGCAGCCTCCAGCCCAACTGGGCGCGTGCCGCCGTGGGCTGAAACGTGAACCACCCGCCCCGGATCATGTCGATCGTGCCCAGCTCGCCGCCGGCCAGGAAGCCCCGTACCGCCTGCACGTCGGAGCGGAAGCGGTGGTTCATCGCCACCATCACGCGCTTGCCGTAGCGCTCGGCCGCCTGGAGCGTGCGCTCGATGCCGGGCAGGCTGAGCGCCAGCGGTCGCTCGCACAGTACGTGCACCCCGGCCGAGAGGGACGCGACGACGTGAATCTCGTGCAGGTGGTTCGGGGTGCAGATCACGATCGCGTCGGGCTTGGCGTACTTCAGCACCTCCTCGATGTCGTCGTAGGTGTCGCGGACGTCGAAGCGGCTCGCCAGCGCCTGCGCCTTGGACAGATCGTTGTCGCAGATCGCGGTGATCTCCACGCCCGGGATCTTGCGCAGCACGGGCAGATGGGCGACCTGCGCCACGCTCCCTGCGCCGACCACCGCGACGCGAATCGGATCGTTCACCGGCTCCCCCGGGCCCCGGGCAGCCGGTACATGAACCCGACCCGCGCGGACGCGGTGGAGAAATCGCTCAACAGCGTACCGCGCAGCTCGCCCGTCAGCTGCCAGGCCGGCGTCAGCGCCACGCCGAGGCCGAGCGTGCCGTTCAGGGCCGGCGCCACGCCGTCCAGCGCATCTTCCAGGAAGGTGCCGTTGATGGCGCTGCCGCTCCCGTCGCGGATGTGCGCACCACCCCCGACGCCGGCGACGACGCTCACCGGCCCGGCCTCGTTGAACACGTACTGCAGGTCGACGTCGGCGATGAGGTCGGAGAGATTCACCCGTCCCACGTCGATCGTGGCGTTCCCATCCGGGTCGGTGACCAGCTTGAGCAAGGTGCGGTTGAAGCGCGTGACGGCGCGCTCGGTGAACCGCGACCGTGTATAGGACAGGCCGAGCAGCACCCGCACGTGCGGGGCGAGGTGGCCCACGTCCACCCGCACGCCACCGATCAGGGCCCCGCGCAGGTCCTTGGTGGTCACGCTGCCGAAGTCCAGCTGGAAGCCGGACAGCCGCAGCTCGTCATACGTGAACTGGGACAGCACCCCCTGGGATGAGAGCCGGCCGGGGCCCGCCACCGCGAGCCCGCCGGCCAGTATCACGAGCAGGGGGATCGTTCTAGTAGAGCTTTTCAACGGTCGTCCCCGGGAAGTAGGTGGTGAGTATCTGCCGATAGCGTTGTCCCGCCCGGGCCCGTCCGATGGCTCCCCATTGGCAGAAGCCCACCCCGTGGCCCGAGCCGGTGCCTTCGACGGCGAGCCGCACGACCCCGCCGGAATCGCGGGTGACGAACACCCGGAACGCGGTGCTCTGCAACAACTGATCGGACGCGGGCCGGAGCACGGTCCGCACATCAGGACCGCCCACGCGGACATCCCCGTGCGGGAACGCGATGCGCAACTCGCTCACGCGGCCGGAGGACGACGTCCGCGTCACTTCGACGTCCGTGATGCGTTGCAGCCCGTCGCCGCTCACCGGCATCACGGCCGTCAGCGTCCGCGTCAATATAGCGCGCAGCGTGGGAGCGTCCCACTGCGCCCGCCACTGGAAGCGCGGCGACCGCTCGCAGTAGAAGTGGCCGCCGCCGCTCGCATCCGACACCGAGCGCAGGTACGGCCGGCGCTGCGCGGAGCGGAACACCTCCTCCACCGCGGCCGTGCGGCCGCCGCAGGTGGAGTGGTAGTACGCATCGATCAGCTGTCCGTGGTAGCGCAGGACGAGTCCGGCCGTCGCGCGGACCGCATCCCATGCCTGCTGTGTCTCGGCATCCACCCCCAGGTACACCTGATCGCGCGTATCGGCGGTCGCGTCGAAGCCCTCGGCCTCCCAGCGTCCACGGTTGCGCAGGGCGAAGGTGCGGGCCACCACGGCCTGGGCCAGCAGCGCCTCACGCTCTTCGGGCGCTCGCGGCCCCATCTCCCGGCTCAACACGCCCGCGAGGTAGCTCTCGAGCGGCAGCCGGCTGATCAGCGTGAGCCCGGCACGATCCCGGACCACGTTCACCCGACCCCGGTAGCGCTGCCCGTTCGCCATGGCGAAGCGGCCTTCCGTTACGTTCACCACGGAGATGCCCCCGTGGCGCTCGGTGCGGGTGCCGTCCGCGCGTACCAGCACCAGCCCGCCGTCCGAGTCCGGCACGACCGTCCAGGTTCGCCCGGGCGGGATCGCGCCCACCGGCTGTCCGTTGCCGTCGTCGGTCACGAACAGCTCGCCGTCTCCCCCGAGACGCACGCCGGCGACCCCCGTGGCGATGCCGACGCGCAGCTCGGGCTCCGGGCCGATCGCCTCGGGCTGAGGCCTGGGACACGCCGCCAGGAACGCCATCAGCCCCGTCGCCGCCCACGAAAAAGGCGCCCCGTGTCTTCCGCGGGACGCCCCCCTGCCGGCGGCCCCTCCGCCCGGCCGGCTCATGCGATCGCCACCGCCTGAAGATCGTAATCCAGGCTGCCGGTGAGCCGGGCGCGCACGAAGGTCCCGGTCTCCGCCCAGCCACCGTTCCCCAGGTAGGTGACCCCATCCACGTCGTCCGCCTGCCACATGACCCGCCCCACGTGCGTGGCGCCGCCGCCCGACGCTCCTCCGTCCAGCGGGTCGGCCACACGGTCGATCAGCACGGGCGCCTCGCGACCGACGAAGCGGGCCAGCCGCTCGGCCGAGATCGCGCGCTGCACTTCGAGCAGCTCCTCGAGCCGATCCTGCTTTTCCCCGTCGGGGACGTCGTCGGCGTACGCGACGGCGCGCGTCCCCTCCTGCGGGGAATAGGCGAAGGCTCCGAGCCGGTCGAACTGGGCCTCTTCGAGAAACGCCAGCAGCTCGCGAAAGTCGGCATCCGTCTCCCCCGGGAAGCCCACGAGACACGTGGTGCGAATCGCCAGGTCGGGAACGGCGCCGCGCAGCCACGCGAGCTTCTCCCGCAGGCTCGCCTGGCGCTCGGGGCGACGCATGCGCTCGAGCATCCGGTCGCTGGCATGCTGGATGGGCATGTCGATGTAGGGGACGATGCGGGGCTCCCGGGCCATCAGGTCCACGAGTCGCTCGCTGATACCCGCTGAATACACATACAGCAGCCGGTACCAGGGGACCGATGTCTCGGCGAGCAGCGTCTCGATCAGCTCGGGAAGCCTGGGGCCGCCGAGGCCGAGGTCGCGTCCCCAGTGACCGAGATCCTGCGCCACCAGGTTGATCTCCTTCGCCCCCTGCGCCTCCAGACTCTGGGCCTCTCGCACCAGACGCTCCAGCGGCTCGGACCGGTGCTTGCCCCGCATCAGCGGGATGGCGCAGAAGGCGCAGGTATGATCGCAGCCTTCCGAGATCTTGAGATAGCGGACGTGCGGCTGGTCGCCCAGGAAGCGACGCACGCCGGGGTGCCGCTCGACCGGGTCCGCGATGAGGCCGCGCCGGGCGAGCTCGGGAACGAGATGGTGGAGGTCGGAGAACCCGAGGAACAGGTCCACCTCCGGCATTTCCCGGACGAGGTCGTCGCGATGGCGCTGCACCAGGCAGCCCACCGCAACCACGGCCTTCACCGAGCCGCTGCGCTTGAGCTGCGCCGCTTCGAGAATGGTGTTGATGGACTCCTGCTTCGCGGCGTCGATGAAGCCGCAGGTGTTGACCAGCACCACGTCGGCGGCGGGGAGGTCGGGGGTGACGACGGCGCCGTGGGCGACCAGCTCGCCCACGAGCCGTTCGGAATCCACGGTGGCTTTGTCACAGCCGAGCGAGATGACGCCCAGCTTCATCCGCGGTAGTTCCCGAACTTGAGCTCGATGCCGAAGTCCTGCGTGCGCAGGAACGCCATCACCTCCTGCAGCTCGTCCTTGGACGGGGACTGCACCCGGACTTCCTCTCCCTGGATGGAGGCCTGCGCTTTCTTGAACTTCCTGTCCTTGATGGCCTTCACGATAGCCTTCGATTTTTCCTGAGAGATTCCCTGGGTCAGCTTGATCTCGCGCCGCACGGTATCCCCGGCCGCCGCCGTCACTTCCCCGAGCTCGAGGTTCTTCACCGGCACGCCACGCTTGATGAGCTTCCCCTGCAGCACGTCGAACAGCGCTTTCATCTTGAAGTCGTCATCGGCCACGAGGTTCAGCGTGGTCTGGGCGCGGTCGAAGGTGATCGCGCACTTCGACCCCTTGAAGTCGTAGCGCTGGGCGACCTCCTTGGTCGCCTGATTCACGGCGTTGTCCACTTCCTGGAGGTCCGCGCCGGTGGAGATATCGAAGGATGCAAGAGTCGCCATGGGCCGAATATATCCCGCGAGGGTCAGCGGGCGTAGCTCAAGACCTTGCGTCGCCAGACCGCGTCGAGACTCGCCGGCGCGACCCCCAGCGCCTGCGCGAACCCCCGTCGCACCTCGAGCGAGGTCGTCCCGGTCCGGAACAGCGTGCGGATCGCCGGGAGTCCCCCGTGCTCGGAAGCGAGCTGGACCATCACGGCCCCGACCGCGTAGCGCGGATCCAGCGGACCGGGCGGCGCCGCCTGCTGCAGCACGCTGTCGAACGTAAAGGCCCAGTGGTTCTTCAGGTAGAACGCGAAGTCGGGCATCAACTCGGAGAACGTGCGCCCCTGCCACCCGGCCGTCCAAGTCGTGATCCCTTCGACGGCAAGCCAGTGGGTCCGGCCCGGGACCGTCAGGGGGGCGAGGACGACGTGCGCGATCTCGTGCAGGTATCCCTCCTGCAGTCCCGCCGACCCGCCGAACACGATCCCGTTCACCCCGTCCGCCCGCACCGCACCGGCGCCCGCCCCACCCGGCTCCGGCACAAGCTCCAGGCCCTGCAGCCGGAACATCTCCTCCGGGGTTTCCGCCAGGTAATACGTGAGCCGCGCCGGCGGCAACGAGAATGCGGCAGCGAGCGAGTCGGCGAACTTCGCCGCCCGCGTCGCGCGACGGCGGTCGAGCGTACCCCAGGGCGGATACACGAACGTGATACCGCCGATGCGCTGACGCACCCAGTGGACGGTCAGGCGGTCGATGCCGTTGGACAGCACCCAGCGGTTCCCCTCACGCTGCGCGTACACGCGCAATACGCCGAGCACCTTGACCTCGTGGTCGGGCTGATACACGTCGCCGATCAGGGTCTTGATCACGTACACGCTGTCTTCTCCAGGCACGACGGGCGCGATCGCGAGGACGGTGATCGTGTGAAATGCGCCAGGGAAGCCCTGGAAGATGTAGTCGCGACCGAGCACCGGATTGCGGTACCGCCGTTGCTCGGACGGCGACCACACCGCGCTCGGATGGTTCGAGTCGGGACGATCGTTGAGGAAGATCATCCACGTGCGGAGGATTTGTCTGACCGGCGTCAACGAGGTGTCGACACCGAACCCCAGCGTGACATGAACGGAAGTGGAATCGGGAGGTCCCTGGGCCTCGAGGGTGGCCATGGCCCAGAGCGCCGCCAGGCCCAGCCACATGCGCACCGGCCGACGTCCTAGGAGAGGAAGCTTTCCAGCGCCCTCGCCCGGCTGACGTGACGCAGGCGGGCCAGCGCCTTCTCCTTGATCTGCCGCACGCGCTCGCGGGTGATGCCGAGGAGCGATCCGATCTCCTCGAGCGTCATCGGCTCCTGCCCCTCGAGACCGAAATACAGGCGCAGGATCTTGGCCTCGCGCTCCTTCAGCGTGGACAGGACCCCCTCGATCGACTCGGTGAGGGCGTGCTCGAAGATCTCGTCGTCCGGCCCCGGGTTCTGGGTGTCGGGCAGGTAGTCGAGCAGCTTGTTGTCTTCCCCCGGCGTAAGCGGCGCGTCGAGCGACAGGTGCGCCTGCGAGATCGACAGAGTCTTGGCCACCTCTTCCTGGGAGATGTCCATGCCCTCGGCGATCTCCTCGACGGTGGGCTCGCGACCCAGCTCCTGGAGCAGCGCCGAAGAGCGTTTCCCGATGCGATGCAGCGTCCCCGCGCGGTTCAGAGGAACGCGCACGATGCGCGACTGCTCCGCCAGGGCCTGCAGGATCGCCTGCCGGATCCACCACACCGCGTAGCTGATGAACTTGATGCCCTTGGTCTCGTCGAACTTGTGGGCCGCCCGGATCAGCCCGAGGTTGCCTTCGTTGATCAGGTCGGACAGCGAGACGCCCTGGTTCTGGTACTTCTTGGCGACGCTGACCACGAACCGCAGGTTCGACCGCACCAGCTTGTCGAGCGCTTCCGGGTCGCTGCGCCGGATGCGCTGGGCCAGCTCGACCTCGTCCTCCCGGGTGATCAGGGGGTACTGGCTGATTTCCCGCAGGTACTGATCGAGCGATCCCTCGTCGAACGAGACCCGCTTCGCCGTGTTCAAGCGCATGGAATGGCCATCCCTCCGTGACGGCGGTTGCACCGGAATAGCCCCACGAGCTCCACTAGAGAGGAGGACGCGGGACCGCCCCGGCTTACCGCCCGGTCAGTGAATCAACGACCCGAGCCGGCTCCACCGGATGTCGGTCAACCAGGGGAGCGCGTCGTGCGTCTCCCGATCATAGCTGAAATAGACCAGCAGCGTCCGTCCTTTCACCGCCGACGCGTCCACGAACCCCCAATAGCGGGAATCCGACGAATCATCGCGGTTGTCGCCCAGGACGAAATACTTCCCCTGGGGCACGAGGAGCGGCCCCCAGGTATCACGACTCGGACGATAGCGAAGACGGTCCTGGTCCGTCGGCGCGAGGTAGAAGGACCTCTGCCATTCGAACTCCGCCCGCACGTCATCGTTCTCCGGGTCGATGCGTTGCACGTACGGTTCCACCAGCATCCGGCCGTTCACCAGTACGCGGCCCGAGCGCATCTGGACCGTGTCGCCGGGCGTGCCGATCACCCGTTTCACATAGTCCTGGCGGGGATCACGCGGATAGGCGAACACGATGATGTCGCCGCGGCGCGGGCTGCGGAAACCGGGCAGCCGCGCCCGGGTCCCGGGAATCTGCGCGCCGTAGAGCGCCTTGTTGACGAACAGGAAATCGCCGGTGAGCAGCGTGTGGGTCATGCTGCCGCTGGCGATCTGGAATGCTTCGAAGAAGAACGTCTTGATGATGAGGAACAACACCAGCGCCATGCCGAGGGAGCGCATCCAGCTGTCGAACCAGCGCGCGAAGCGGGAGCGACGCCGTTCCGGGGCGACGAGCCCCCCGAGCGCCGGATTCGCGCCCGGACCTTCCACCGGGGCCCCCAAGTCATGCATGCGATTCACTTTACAAGGATGGGGCGCAAGGCGCAACGGTCACCGCCCACCCCCGGGCCGCCGCCCACCCCCGCACCCGGGTGCGGAACTCCTCCGGCAGGTCGCTGTGGCGCACGCGGGCGGCGAGGCATACGGCCTCACCCTCGCGTTCCAGACGGACCCAGGTCGCCCGGGCGTCGGCCAGCCCGTCCAAGGCGCGGCCATCGAGCGGCGCGCCGCGCACGGCGAGGAGGACGAGGAGGCTCTCGAATTCCACGGCGCCACAGTAGCGCGCCGAGTGTCCACGACTGTCATCCGATACGTGCGGAACGGCGCCTTTTCGCGCCTCACGCCTCTTCGTGTCCGACGAGTCGCGCCGGCGCGGCGTGTGCGGCTTCCCACGCCGGCAGGAGCGCGCCGACCAGCGCCGCCAAGGCCAGCAACGCGCCGAATCGCTCCGCAGCACCCGTATCCCATCCGGGCAGACCCGCCACGACGGAGGAGAGCGTGCCCCACAGCATCATCCCGCCCCAGCACCCCAACGCCACCCCCCCGACGGCGATCCCCAGGGCCCGGGCGAACACGAACCCGTACAGATGGCGCCGCCGGGCGCCGACGGCACGCCGGATGCCAAGATCGTGGAGCAGCGAGCGGACCCACAACCGCAGCACGACGAACGTCCCGATGGTGGCCACGACGAGCATCACCCACCCTTCCAGTCCGAACAGCCGCCCGAACCACCGGATCGGGGCGGCCTCCGCGGCCAGCACGTGTGACTCGCCGACCCGCGTCGTCGCGGCGCCGCTCCCACCCAGCGAGGCGCGCAGCTCCCGCTCGACCGCTCCATAGACGCGCGCATCGCCGCGGGCGCGCACCAGCAGATCCACGGCCGGTATCGGATGCTGCAACACGCTCAGGTAAACGGCGGCCCGCGGCTGGAAACCGGCGCCGAACCCCGCCGGCAGCTGATCGGCGACCACGCCCACGACGGTATACCAACGGGTCGGGGCGACTCCGACCTGGATGCGTCGGCCCACGCCCAGTCGATCCTGGAAGTTCGCCGCGGCGAGCGACTGGCTCACCACGGCGACGAGCGGCGCCTTCGCGTCGTCCGCATTCGCGATAGTCCGCCCCGCCAGCACCCGGAGCCCCAGCGTCCGGAAGGTGTCGGCGCTCACGAGATAGTGCGTGGCGTAGACGGGACGAAACGGGACATAGATGTTCCCCCAGGCACACTGCCCGCAGTCGGTAGTGGCTCTGTCGTTCTGCCCGAGGCCGATCGTGGTCCCCGGGCTCGTGAGACTCGCAGCGGTCACGCCCGGCTGGGCGCTCACGCGGCGCAACAGATCGGCATAACGCGACTCCGCCCCGGCCGTGTCCGACGTCGCCAGTGAGATCGCGAACAGCTGGCCATCACCCGCGGCGACGCGATCCCGGCCGCGCAGGCGCGCCGCGTGATCGGCGAGGAGCGCGGACGCGGCCAGGACGGTGAGCGAGAGGCCGAGCTGCAGGGCGGGAACGACGAGCTCCAGCGCCCGGCCGCTGCGCGTGGCGAGCGGCCGGCGGCGGCGCATCGATCCCAACGGCACGAGGACGGCGAGGAGCACGAGAGAAACGACGCCCGCCAGCACCATGACGGCAGGCGTCACGGGGCCGGGCCGCAAGGTCCCCGGCCAGGCGCCGAGGGTTGCGTGCGTTCCCACCGCGCCGCCAACCCCACCCCATGCCAGCGCCGCGACGGCGATGACCCCACCCTCGATCAGCGCCGCCACGAGAATCAGCCGCCGCGAGGCGCCGACCGCGCGACGCACCGCCAGCTCGGTGACGCGTGAGCCCCCTCGCGCGAACGCGACCGCCAGCAGGGACAGCGCGGCGACGCACAGGACGCCCATCGCCACGAGCAGGAGGAGGTGGAACAGCTCGGCCGTGGCGGCCGCGCGCAGCTCGTTCGGTCCGGTGGCCAGGCTGCTGCGTCCCAGCCCCAGATCCGCGACGCGCGCCAGCGGCGCGCGGAGCCGCCCCACCAGCGCCGTCACGGGGAGCGTCGCCACCAAACCGATGCCCGCGGCGGCCGCCAGCAGGACCGCCGTTCCCCAGTAGGCCCGGAGCGCCCAGCCCGCCGGGGCCGTCGCACGCCGCACCTGACTGCTCAGGGACGGACTCATCGTTCGACCTCCGGGGCAGGCGGGCGCCAGGAGAAGGAGACTGGGGCGGGAGGATTCGAACCTCCAACCTCCCGGTTAACAGCCGGGCGCTCCGCCAGTTGAGCTACACCCCAAGTAAGACAATTGCGGATTGTGGATTGCGAATTGCGGATTGTTCCCGCCCGCCGCAGCGCTTTTCAATCCGCAATCCGCAATCGCTAATCCGCAATTATTCGTACGTGTCGATCTGCGCTCGCTGCAGCTGCCCCGAGTAGTCCACGTAGCAGACCTTGGTCTCCGAATAGAACTCGTAGACCTCCCACCCGCCCTCCCGGTGGCCGTTGCCGGTCTGCTTCACCCCGCCGAACGGCAGGTGCGCCTCCGCGCCGATGGTCGGCGCGTTGATGTAGGTGATGCCGTTGTCGAGGTCCTGCATCGCGCGGAACGCGGCATTCACGTCACGGGTGTAGAGCGAGCTGGACAGACCGTATTGCACGTCGTTGTTGACGCGGACCGCTTCGTCCAGCGAGCCCACCTTGATGACCGACAGCACCGGGCCGAAAATCTCTTCCTGCTCGACGCGCATTCCCGGTTTCACCCCGGCGAGCACGGTGGGCTGATAAAACCACCCCCCATCGAGCTTTCCTCCGGCCGCCCGCGCGCCCCCGACGGCGACCGAGGCGCCTTCCCGCTTCCCGATGCCGACGTACTCGTCCACCTTCTCCCGCGCTTCGTCGTGGATCATGGGACCGACCTCGGTGCTTTCGTCCAGGCCGGGCCCGAGCCGGAGCTTGCCGGCGCGGTCCACCAGCATCTGGAGAAAGCGGTCATGCACCTTCTCGTGCAGGACGAGCCGGCTCGTCGCCGTGCAGCGCTGGCCCGTGGTCCCGAATGCCCCCCACAACACGCCATCCAGCGCCAGGTCGAGGTCCGCATCGTCCATCACGATCATCGCATTCTTGCCGCCCATCTCGAGCGACAGCCGTTTGTGCATGCGGCCGCAGACCGCGCCGATGACCGACCCGGTCTCGGTGGACCCGGTGAACGAGATCACCGGCACGTCGGGGTGCTCGATGATCCCCTTGCCGACCACCGAACCCTGCCCGTGCACCAGCTGGACGACCTCCGGGGGGAGGCCGGCCTCCAGCAGCACTTCGACGAGCAGGTGTCCCGTGTGCGGCACGTCTTCCGCGGGCTTGAAGATCACCGCGTTGCCGCACAGCAGCGCCGGGAAGGTCTTCCAGGTCGGGATCGCGAGCGGGAAGTTGAACGGGGTGATGATGCCGGCGACGCCGATCGAGCGCCGGTAGCTCATCGCCCACTTGTTGCGCAGCTCCGAGGGCACCACGTGACCGAACAGCCGGCGCCCTTCGCTGGCCGCGTAGAAAGCGGTGTCGATCCCCTCCTGCACGTCGCCGCGCGTCTCGGCCAGCACCTTGCCCATCTCCCGCGTCATCGCGCGCGCGATCTCCTCCTTCCGGCGCACCAGCAGATCGCCGACGCGCTGCAGCACCTGTCCGCGCAGCGGGGCGGGCGTCTTCGACCACTGCGCGAATCCACGGCGGGCCGATACGACGGCGCGTTGCACGTCGTCGGGCCCCGAGCGCGGAAAGCAGCCGATCAGATCGGTGCGATCGGCGGGATTGCGGTTCTCGAAGTAGGCGCCCGTGCTGGGCGCCACCCACTCACCACCGATGAAGTTCTTGAAGTTCTCAGGCATTGGGTTCTCGCTGTCGGCTATCGGTCATCGGCTATCGGCTGGGAGCTGGCCGATTAGCTGTCAGCCGATAGCCGCATTTCAGGGACAGAACCACGTGGCCGCGTCCTTCGCGTACCCTACGCGAGGCAGCACCACCGCCGCCGCCAGGACGAGCCCCCAGATCAGCAGCAGCTGCGAAAGTACATGGGCGAGCCCCATGCGGCGCTTCCACGACGACAGGCCGCTCCACACGCCGGCCACGACCACCGCGAGCACGCCGACCAGGTAGAAGAGGAGTTTGAACCCGCAGCCGTGACTGTACGGCCAGAAGGGCATCCCGACGCCGACGAGCAGGCCGAGCGCCACCCGCGCCCACGTGCCGAGACGGGAGCCGCTCTCCGGCGGGGCGCCGCCGGCCGGGGCGACCGGCGCCCGCTTCGGGGTCGCGGCCGCCGCCATCTGTTCCTCACGGTGGGTCGGCAGCTGGTTCAGCAGCCGATCCACCTCCTTGAGCTCCCTGTCCCAATCCCGCTCCTGGTCCTTCTTGGCCACTAGTTCTCCCGTGCGAGACGGTAGCGCTCGATCTTCTTGTAGAGATTGCTCCGGGGCATCGCCAACGTACGCGCCGTTTCCGAAACGTTCCAGTCGTGCTCCTTCAGCTTCGCCAGGAGGTAGGACCGCTCCGCGGCCTGCTTGAACTCCTCGAACGTGCCCGCCCGCAGGAACGCCCCCGCGGCCGCGGCCTCGCCGGCGGCGACGGTGCGGCCCCCATCGCCCACCATGCGCTCGACGTCCTGCTCGGTCACGATGTTGGCCGGCGTGAGGATCAGCAGGCGCTCGACGGCGTTGCGCAGCTCCCGGATGTTCCCGGGCCAGTCGTGGGCCGCCAGACGCTTGAGCGCGGCGGGATCGAATTCCTTGGGTTTCAACCCGGTCCGGCCCGAGGCGCAGAGCTGGTCGCTGAAGTGCTGCACCAGCTGGGGGATGTCGCTGCGCCGGGCGCGCAGCGGTGGCACTTCGATGGGGACGACGTTGAGGCGGTAGAGGAGATCCTCGCGGAACCGTCCCGCCGCAATTTCCTGCTCCAGCGTCTTGTTGGTCGCGGCGATGACCCGGACGTCCACTTGCAGCGGCTTGCCCGATCCCACCCGGGAGATCACGCCCTCCTGCAGCGCCCGCAGCACCTTGGCCTGCGCCGAGAGGCTCATGTCGCCGATTTCATCGAGGAACAGCGTGCCGCCGTCGGCCAGCTCGAACTTGCCCGCGCGATCCGCCACGGCCCCGGTGAAGCTGCCCTTGATGTGGCCGAACAGCTCGCTCTCGATCAGCTCGGCGGGGATCGCCGCGCAGTTAACTTCCACGAACGGCCCGCGCGCGCGCGGACTCAGGTCGTGGATCGCCCGCGCCACGAGCTCCTTCCCCGTCCCGTTCTCTCCCGTGATCAGCACCCGGGCCGGCGTCGGGGCGACCTTCTCGATGCGCTCGATCACCGTCTTGACGGCCTTGCTCGATCCCACGATCTCGTAGCGTGCTTCCACCTCGGCGCGGAGGCGCACGTTCTCCACCGCCAGCTCCAGCTGCTGCAGCGCGTTGCGCAGCGTCAGCAGGATGCGATCGGTGTCGAGCGGCTTCTCCAGGAAATCGTAGGCGCCGAGCTGCGTCGCCTCCACGGCCGTCTGGATCGTGCCGTGGCCGGAGATCATCACCACCTGGGCGTGGGGGTCGTACTCGCGCAACCGCCGCAGGACTTCGAGGCCGTCCATCCCCTGCATCTTGACGTCGAGAAACACCAGGTGCGGCCGGAACTCCGCGTAGGCCTGCAGCGCGTCCAGGCCGGAGGCGCAGGTCTGCACCTCGATATCCTCGAACTCCAGCACCTGCTTCAGGGCCTCACGCACGCCCTTTTCGTCGTCCACCACCAGCACCCGCCGGCTCATGGGCGCCTCCGGTGGTACAGCACGACGCGAGCGGGATGGATCGCCACGTCGGCGATCGCCGAATCCACGCGCAGCGCCACCGCGCCGCTCGAGTCGGCGCCGGCCGCTTGGCGCGCCAGCGACCGCACCGCGGGCGGCGGGAAGGGAAATCCGCGCACGCTCAGCTGGCGCACCGTCCAGCGGGCCAGGCCCGGGCGCAGGATCGCGACCGGACCCGCGATCCGCAACGGCTCGCGATCGGCCAGGAGACCGCGCAACGGCCCCAGGGTCTCGGTGGGAATGAGCCGCGTGTCGAGCCGCGCATGCACCGCCAGCACTCCCTCCCCCAGTTCCACGCGCAGCGAGTCGAACGAGCGCCGCACGGACCAGTCGATCCCGCTGCCCACGAGCGACGCCATTTCATTGGGGGTCAGCACCACCGAATCGGGGCCGCGCACGCGGCCCAGGGCCGCCAGCTTGCCCTGAGCCGACGCGAGGGCCGTGGGCGACGGCGCGCCGATCCCCGAATCCGGTGACACCGCCGGCAGCGGCGTGGGACGCCGTCCCAGAAACCGCTCCACAGTGCGCGCCAGCGGGGCGCGATACCACCACGCCGCCGCCACTCCCAGGAGAAGAAGGAGGAAGACGAAGAGTCGGGTGACGCCCCTAAGACAGCCGTTCACGATGCACCGTGTGATACACCGACCCTTCCGGACCGGGTGTGCTCCGCATCAGATCCACCGTCTCGAGCACGGCGTCGGCCGTGACGACCACGCCGTCGAGCATCTGGTCCATGCCCGCAAACTCCCGGGGCCGGGCGTTGCGCCGGGCACGCCCCACCGTCAGGTGCGGTCGAAACGGACGCCCCTCGGTCGGGAATCCGAGCGGAGCGAAGCCGCGCTCAACGCGGTCCGCCAGCAGCTCGAGCGCGGGGTCCGGCTCCACCCCGGCCCAGAAGACCCGCGGTCGCTCCGGGGCGGGAAACACACCGGCGCCGCGCACCGCCAGCGTGATCGGGCGCAGGCCGGCCGCCGCCGCTCCCAGGGCCGCGACGAGCTCGTCCCGGCGCTCGTCGCCGACCTCGCCCAGAAACTTCAGGGTGAGGTGCACCCCCTCGAGCGACACCCATTTCACCGGCAGGTCCCGCGCGCGCAGCGGACGGAACGCCTCCCACACGGTGCGCTGCACCTC
>DATGDT010000369.1:0-46742 GCA_035310725.1 Gemmatimonadales bacterium | reverse complement strand
GGCAGCGATGGCCCGGGCTCGTGAGAAAGTCCACCTGCTCCGGGAACGCGCGTGGATCGAGCTTCGCCATGACCAGCGTACGCCGCGCGTGGGCGGCGATCTCCGTCGCCCCGCCCGAGCCCGGGAGCCGCACCTTCGGGTGCGCGTAGTCGCCGATGACGGTGGTGTTGATGTTGCCCCAGCGGTCCACCTGCGCGCCACCCAGGAATCCCACCTCGATGCGGCCGTTCTGCAGGAAGCACTGGAACACGTCGGCCATGCCGCACACCATGAGCGAGCCGGTGACGAGGGCCGGATCGCCGATCGACACGGGCAAACGCTCCGGTACCGCGCCCACGGCGCCCGACTCGTAGATCAGCACGAGATTGGGCGCGTGGGTGGCGCGGGCGAGGTTGCAGGCGAGGTTGGGAAGTCCGATGCCGACGAAGACGACCTCGCCGTCGCGCAGCTCGCGGGCGGCGACGGCCGCCATCATCTCGTCGGCCGAGTAGTCCCGGTCAGAAGCCGTAGTTCACTCCCGCGCACATCTGATCGCGCGCCCGCAGCCGCCCGGTGAGCCCCGGGTGCCGGGCGAGATACGCGGCGCGGTCGGGGACGCCGTAGACGAACTCCTCGAGGTAGGCCTGGAGCCTCCCCGGGTCGCGCGAGATCCCTTCCCAGCGCACGTAGAAGTCGTTGTCGCGGTCGTAGAACCCCTGGGCGTAGGACGGATGCGCGCCCCAGGGCTCCACCACGACGGCCGATACGACAATGCCGGGGATCAGGGTGCGGTTGGGGTCGGCGCGGATCACGGCAGTGTCCACCAGCTCCTCCACCACCACGATGACGCGACTCGAGGCGAACGCCGCTTCCTTTTGTACGCCGACCAGCCCCCAGATCTGGGTGTTGCCCGCGGCGTCGGCGCGCTGCGCGTGGACGATAGTGACATCCGGGTTCAGGGCCGGCACCGTCGCCAGCGTCTCCCCCGTGTAGGGGCAGGTGACAGAACGGATCGCCGGGTTCACGCGGGGCAGATCGGTGCCGGCGTAGTCGCGCAACGTCCAGAAGGGCAGGCGGGCCGCCCCGGCCTGGAAGCGGGCCACCATGCCGAAATGGGAGTATTCCTCGAGCTCGAGCGGAGGGCCCTTCCCTTCGGCGGCGCGCCGGAAGGCGTGGAGTGAGCCCACGCCGGGGTTGCCCGCCCAGGAGAAGACGAGCTTCTTCGCGCACCCCGCGGCGATCATCTGGTCGTAGATGAGATCGGGCGTGAGGCGCGCGAGGGTGAGGTCGCGGCGGCGCTGGCGGATGATTTCGTGTCCCGCCGCGAAGCAGATCAGGTGGGTGAAGCCTTCGATGACGACGGTATCGCCGTCGTGAACGTGGGCGGCGATGGCGTCGTGCATGGAAACAACTTTTGAGGCGTGGTCCGTCATCGGTCGTCGGTACGCTGTGAATGCCGCTCAACCGATGACCGACAACCGACGACACTCATTTCAGCTCGACCAGACACTGGTCGAGGATCGCCAGGGCGGTATCGACGTCGTAGTCGTCCACGACGAGCGGAGGCGCCAAACGCAGCGAGCTCTTGCCCGCGCCGAGCAGGAGGAGCCCCTTGGAGAACGCCAGCCGCTCGAGCTTGCCGACGAGATCGGGATGGGGCGCACGCGTGGCGCGGTCGGCCACGAACTCGATCCCGATCATGAGGCCGCGGCCGCGCACTTCGCCGATCGTCCGGTGCTTTTCCGCGAGGCGCCGGACGCCGGCCAGGAGGCGCTCCCCCTGGACGCGGGCGTTGCCCATGAACTCGCGCTCGACCAGGTCGAGGGTGACGAGCGCGGCGGCGCAGGAGACGGGATTGCCGCCGAAGGTCGAGCCGTGGGCGCCCGGCCCCCATTTCATCACCGATGACTTGGCGATCAGCGCGCCGATCGGCATCCCGGAGCCCAGGCCCTTGGCGACGGTGATCACGTCGGGCTCGATGCCCTCGTGCTCACACGCGAACATCTTCCCGGTGCGCCCGATGCCCGATTGCACTTCGTCGCAGATCAGCAGGATCCCGTGCCGGTCGCACAGCGCGCGCAGGTCGCGCAGGAAGCCCTCCGGCGGCACCACGTAGCCGCCCTCACCCTGGATCGGCTCCACCACGATGGCGGCGACGTTCTTCGGATCGAGCCGGCGCCCGAACAGATCCTCCTCGATGTTGCGGATGCAGCCCCGGGTGCACTGCGGCTCGCCACGGCAGAAGTCGCAGCGGTACTGATAGGGGTACGGGACGTGATAGACCTCGGGCAGGAACGGCCCGAATCCGGAGCGCTGCACCGCCTTGCTGGCGGTGAGCGAGAGGGCGCCGTAGGTGCGGCCGTGGAACGATCCCGAGAACGCGACGAACGCCATGCGGCCGGTCGAGTGCCGCGCGAGCTTCATCGCGCCTTCGACCGCCTCGGCGCCGGAGTTGGAGAGAAACACGCGCTTCGGACTCGAGCCCGGAGCCAGCGTGGCAAGCCGCTCGCACAGCCGGGAAAATCCGGCGAAGTAGAAATCGGCGCCGCAGATGTGGAGGAACCGTCCCGCCTGTTCCTGCACCGCCGCGACCACGGCCGGGTGGTTGTAGCCCGTGGACGTCACCGCGATCCCCGCCATGAAGTCGAGGAAGCGGTTGCCGTCCACGTCCTCGACCATCGCGCGATCGCCGCCCGCAATGACGAGCGGATACTCCTTGGGATAGGACGTCGACGCGTACTGGTCGTGCTGCGCGACGACGGCGCGCGCCCTGGGGCCGGGGGGCGGTACGACGATGCGCGGATAGTCGCGGGTGGGGGCGCTCATGTGACGATCACCGTGCGGCTCTGCTCGCGCATGAACTGGGCGACGTAATAGGGACCGCACCCGCCCTTGCCGGTCGAGCCCGACCCCTTCCAGCCGCAGAACGGCTGGGCGCCGGGCCATGCCCCGGTGGTGGCGCCGCTGCGCTTGTTGGCGTAGCAGACGCCGGCCTGCACCTCGTCGAAGAACCGCTCGATCTCGCGCGGCTCCGCCGTGAAGATTCCCGCCGTGAGCCCGTAGTCGGCCTTGTTCGTCTCGGCGATCGCTTCCTCGAGACTCCCCACCTCGCCCACGGCGAGGAGCGGGACGAACAGCTCCTCCCGGAAGAGCGTGCTTTCGAGCGGCAACCGGGCGACGGTGGGAGCGACGTAGTGGCCTTTCGCGAGCGCTCCCTCCGTGAGCCGCCGGCCGCCCGTGAGCACCTTGCCTTCGAGATTCGCCTGGGCCACCGAAGCCTCGTAGCGCGCCACGGCGCGCTCGTTGATGACAGGGCCGAAATACACGTCGCGCTGCGTCGGGTCACCGATCGTCATGGCGGCCGTCTTCTCGAGCAGCCGCTCGACGAACGCGCCCGCCACGGCGCGGTGCACGTACACGCGGGAGGTGGCGCTGCACTTCTGGTTCTGCAGGCCGAACGCCGAGCGCATCACGCCGTCCGCGGCGGCATCGAGATCCGCCGAGGCCAGGACGAGACAGGCGTTCTTGCCGCCCAGCTCCATCAGCGCGGGCTTGATCCAGCGTGTGGAAATGCCGTGATGGATCCGCAGCCCGACGCTCTTGGAGCCGGTGAAGACGACGCCGTCCACACCCTCGTGCTGCCAGAGGTAGTCGCCGATGTCCTCGCGCCGCCCCACGAGGTAGTTGAACGTGCCGGGCGGGAGTCCGGCGTCGCGGTACACCTCCGTGAGGCGGAGACCGGTCCAGGGAGCGTCCTCGGAGGGCTTGTAGACCACGGCATTGCCGGCGACGAGCGCGGCGGCGGACATGCCGGTCGAGAGGGCGAGGGGGAAATTGAACGGCGCGATGCAGGCGAACACGCCGTAGGGACGCAGCACGTCCATGTTGCGTTCGGCCGGCGTCACCTGCGCCATCTCGCGGACGAACCCGTTGGCGTCCTCCACCTGGGTGCAGTAGTAGTCGATCAGGTCCGCCGACTCCTCCGCATCGCCCATCGACTCGAGCCGGTTCTTCCCGACCTCGAGGCTCATCGTGGCCGCCAGTTCGTACTTGCGCTCGCGAATCAGCGCCGCCGCGCGCCGCAGCACCGCGATCCGCTCGGGCCAGGGCCGGCGTGCCCATGCCGGTTGAGCGGCCCGTGCGGCGGCGACCGCCCGATCCACCTCGGCGCGCCCCGCGGCGGCGAAGCGCCCCAGCACGACTCCGGTGTCGATCGGCGTCACGTCCACGAGCGGGGGGGCGGACGTGCCGACCTCCTCGCCCGCGATCAGATTCGGATGGTCCCGACCCGCCGCGGCCCGCACCCGCTCGAGCGCCGCATCGAACTCGCGGTGAAAGGCGTTCAGGTCGACGTTGCTGGAGGTGTAGGTGATCTTGCTCATGGGACGGGAACCGCCAGGCTGGAAAGGGTCCGCTCCAGCGCCGTGCCGAAGCGCGCCACGATCTCGTCGATCTCCTGCGTCGAGACGATGAACGGCGGGGCCAGCATGACCAGGTCGCCGTTCGTCCCGTCGGCATGGCCCACATTGGGCCACACGACGAGTCCTGCCGCGAGGGCCTGCGCCGTGAATGTCTCCGCGAACTTCAACGCGCGCGGCAGCGGCGCGCCGGTTCGGGCGTCCTCGGCAAATTCAACGCCCGCCAGGAGCCCGCGGCCGCGTACCGCGGCTACGTGCGGCAGGCTACGCAGGCCGGCCAGCTTCGACTGAAACACACGGCCCTGCTCGGCGCAGCGCTCGACCAGCCGATGCGTCTTCACGTAGCGCACCACCGCGAGGCCGGCGGCGCAGGCTACGGGATGGAAGGAGAACGTCTGCGCGTGGACCAGGCTCCCCGTGCCCGCGGCGAGGACGTCCACGATGCGCCGCGGCGCCGCGACCCCGGAGAGCGGCGCGTAGCCGGCCGCGATCCCCTTGCCGATCGTCATGAGATCGGGCGTCACCCCGGAGGGCTCGGTCGCCCACCAGGTGCCGGTCCGGCCCGCGCCGCACAGCACCTCGTCGGCGACGAACAGCACTTCGTGGCGGTCGCAGATCTCCCGCACCGTCCGGAAATACCCGAGCGGAGGGACGGCGGCTCCGGTGGAGGAGCCGCCCACCGGCTCGGCGAGGAAGGCGGCCACCGTGTCGGCTCCCGCTTCGAGGATCGCCGCTTCCAACGCCGTCCCGGTGCAGGTCGGACACGCGACATCGGTCCCGCCGCAGGGACAGCGGAAGCCCGGAACGGGGACGCGGATCACGTCTACCAGCCAGTCGCCGAACAGCCGCTGGTAGTGCCGCCGCGCGGACGCCGACAGGGCGAGCAGCGTGTTGCCGTGGTAGGCGGGGGTGAGGGCGATGATGCGATGTTTCGCCGGCCGGCCGCGCTCCACCCAGTACTGCCGGGCGAGCTTGAGCGCCGCTTCCACCGCCTCCGAGCCGCTCGACAGGAAGTAGAGGTAATCGAGATCGCCGGGCAGCGTGGCCGCGAGCTCGGCGGCCAGCTCCTCGGCCGCGGCCGTGGTGAACGCCGTCCCGTTCACGTAGGCGATCCGCTTCGCCTGGGCGGCCATGGCCTCCGCGATCTCCGCATTGCCGTGCCCCAGCGACGCCACGAAGGCCCCGCCCACGGCGTCGAGGTAGCGCTTGCCGTCGGCGTCGGTGAGCCAGCACCCTTCCCCGCTCACGATCTCGGGGAACGGCCGGGTCAAGTTGCGATAGAAGAGGTGGCCGGCGGGATAGGCATGCATGAGGAGAGAAATCTACTGTGCTATCAGCTATCGGCTATCAGCTATCAGCCAAGCCGATAGCCGATAGCCATCTTCAGAATCCCACCGCCATCCCCAGCCGCACCAGCGACTGCTGAATCGGGACCTTGACGCTCCCCACCTTGCGGTCGATGCGCTGCAAGCCGTAGTCCGCCGTACCGCGGAAGCGCCCGTTCGACGGGCCCACCGATGCGAACAAACCGAGCTCGAAGGCGAGCCCCGCCGAGCCTTCGCCGGTGAATTTCGCACCGGCCAGGTAGTTGCCGCGCAGGCCGACCGTCGCCCCCGGGCCGATGACCTTGGTGTAGCGGACGCCGAGGCGCGCCGCCCCCATCTCCTGGGCGGCGAGCTCGGGAGAGATCGTGCGGCGCAACACGCCGACCTCGGCGGCCAGCCCGCCCGAGATGTCGACACCGAACCGCGCGTCGATCTGCGTGGACTTGAAGTCCTGGAGGCCCGCATTCTTGTCATGCGGATTGAAGCTGATCCGCGTCACGATGCCCTCGGCGCTGAGGCGGCCGACGCGCAACGCCAGCGACCCGCCGAACCCGGCTCCGCCATACCGCAGGTTGGAGGACACCTCCCGGTAATCGCCCAGCGCGCCATGGACCCCGAGCAGAACGGTCTGGGCACGAGCAGAAGCCCCCGCGGCGGCGAGCGCCAGCGTGACGACGAGCGTGCGGTTCATCGGGCCACCTTGGGAATCGGCACCGCAGTGAGCTGCACCTGACGACGCAGTTGGGCGTTCTGCAGGGTGATGTCGGCATTACGACGCGCCAGCTGCTCCTTCAACAGACGGTTGTACTGGATGTTGCCGAGCGCGGGCCGGGGCGCCGGCTTCCGCAGCATCATCACGAAGCCTGTGATCAGCGCGGCACCGGCCGCGACGCCGATCTCCCGCCCGGTCGCGGTACCGAGATCGCCGTTGTTGAGCGCGAGCGCGCCCGCACCCGCGAAGCCGGTATACAGCAGCGCGATGCCCAGCGGCCGGCCGCTCTGGGGCGGGATTTCGGTCGCGGGAAGCTCGCTGTACCCGGGCAGCGCCGTGAGATGCGGCAGCGTGTCCACCGCGCCGGCCGTGATCTGCACATCCTGGTAGGCGGAGGTGGTGTATTGCCCCGATCCGAACGCCTCGACGAGGATTCTCCACGTCCCGGGCGTCACGGGGTCGCCGCCGGCCATCGTCGCCGGCCACCGGAGATTGTACGTCCCCACCACGACGCCGGAATCGATGAGCAGGGTGTTCGCGCCGCTCACGGCGCGCGTGCGCACGCGCGCGGGGGTCGTGATGGTGAAGCGGATCGGCACTCCCGCGCCTGCCGTCCCCGAAATGAACCGCGCCGTGTCGACCTTCAGCTGCCGCACCACGAGGACCTGCCCGAGGGCGGCGTTGAAGTATCCCGTGATGCGCGGCGAGATGCGCCGGGGATCGAGCTGGCGGTCGGGATCGAGCTGAATCGCTTCCCGAAACGCTGCGATCGCCGAATCGGGCTGATTGGTCGCGCTGAAAGCGAACCCGAGCAGCTCTTCGGCACGCGCGCGCTCGGGCGCGGTGAGTCGCTCCCGCAACGCCGCCCGGGCCTGCACGATGACCTGGGGGAAGTCGACCGCATCGTAGGCTGCGACGGCCCGGCGGAGCGCGGCACTCTGGATCACCTGCGCTGGCGACACGGCAGGCAGCACCAGAGCGAGCAGAACGACGACGGCGTGTCGCATCAGCTTCTTCCTCATTGAGGAGTCAGGGTTACCCGCCCCAGGCGCACCGGGCCGGCGGCGACCTGGACCGTCCTCGAGAGCGTCCGGTAGCCTGGGGCCTCGATGCGCAGCTGGTGAGTCCCCGGCTTCAACGCGTAGTTGACCAGCGGAGTCGGCCCGACATCCACGCCGTCGATGAAAACCTCCCCCGACGGGTCGGAGTCGATAGTCAGCGACCCCTGTTCCTCGGCCGGTGCCTGCTGTGGTGGCGGCTGGACCACGGGCGGCGGAGCCTGACGCGCCGGTGGCTGCCGTTGCGGCTGGCGCTGCGGAGTGGTCGCGCGGCGATCAGACGCTGGCGGCGCCGGACTCGGTGGCGCGACGACGGCGGTCGCCGTCGTGTTGGGCGTTTGCGTCGCGACGGAGAGCGATTGCGGTGTGGCCGCCGGCGCCGGATTCGCCGCCGGCGGTGCAGCGGGAGGAGTCGTGGCCGAGGGCTCGCCATCTCCCGTGCCGGCGGTATTACGGCCGCTCCACCACACATATCCGCCGGCCCCCACCGCCACCACAGCGAGCAGCACCCACAGGCCCGCCCTGGACGACCGCTTCGCGGGCCGCGCGGCGGGCGCGGGGCGGCCCCGCATCGACGGCAGTGGCGTCGTCGGCGCGGCCGCTGCCGACGCCACATGCTCGGTGGGTGCGTCGGCCGTCACGGGCGCTCCCGTTCGCGCGCCGGGTGCCGGCCGCTGGAGCACCGGACGCGGCGTCGCTTTCCCCGTGGCCGACACGGGCTGCTCCGGCCAGATCGCGGTGGCGAACTCTTCCATCGTGGGGAAGCGCTCGACGGGGTCCTTGGAGAGCGCCCGCTGGATCGGGTCGGTGAGGAAACGGGGGATGTCCTTGCGCAGCGCGGAGACGCGCGGGGCCTCCTCGAAAATGTGCTTGTAGAGGATGGTGTGCACCGAGTCGCCGCTGAACGGCAGCGAGCCGGCCAGCAGGCGGTATCCCACGACGCCGAGCGAGTATTGGTCGGCGCGGCCGTCCACCGGCTGCCCCTTGGCCTGCTCGGGCGCCATGTAGTGCGGCGTGCCGATGATCATGCCGGTGCCGGTGAGCCCGCTCGCCGACTGCAGCGCCTTGGAGATGCCGAAGTCGGTGAGCATCACGCGCCCGTCATGATCGAACATGATGTTGGCCGGCTTCACGTCGCGGTGCACCACACCGCGCGAATGGGCGTGGCCCAGCGCGCACGCGGCTTCCCACAGGATGCGCTGCACGTAGTCGTAGGTGAGCGGCTGCTTCGATTCCAGCACGTCCTCGAGCGAGGTGCCCGAGATGTACTTCATGACGAAGTAGTTGAGCCCTTCCTCGCTCTCCACCCGGTAGATCGGGATGATGTTGTTGTGGTCGAGCTTGGCGGCCGTCTTGGCTTCCTGCTGGAACCGCTTGATGACCTGCGGATCGGTCGAGAAGTCCGGCGGCAGGACTTTGATCGCGACCTCGCGCTCGAGCGTCAGGTCCTGGGCGAGGAACACGGCGCCCATGCCGCCCTTGCCGACCAGCCTGATGATCTCGTACTTGCCCTGCACCAGTCGCTGCAGCCGGGCCTGGAGCGCCTCCACCGGGCCGGACGCCTGCGCGTCCACCCCGCCACCCGTCTGGTCGGCTCCGCAGGCGAAGCAGAACCGGCTGTGATCGGGGAGCGGGGTGTGGCACTTGACGCACTGCGTCACCGACGCGGCGATGATGTCCTCCCGTTCGACAGGGGCAGCGACAGCCCGGCGGGCGGCACCGTGGGATCGCGATGCGGATCGCGCCGCGGCAGGCGGGTCACCGAGGGCGCCAGCGTCAGTTGCGGCGGGGCACCGGGCGGCACGCAGCCCACTCCCTTGACGATACAGATGCTGTAGCGGGTCGGCTGCGCTGCCACGTCCACCACCGCGAGATAGTAGTCACCCGCGGGGAGGTTGAGCGTCATCGACTCGTTGGAGCCGACGGAGACCGAGCCTCCCATGAAGGCGAAGTCGCTGACCCGCATCACGTAGGCGTCCACGTCCGACGGATCGAGTACGCCGAACGGCCGGGACTTGACGTGGATCGTGACGAAGGTGTCCGCGAGCGCCACCGGCGGCTGCACGCGGAACCGGATGAAATCGGCGTCCCCCGGATTGTCGATGGTCAGCAACGAGTCGGACCAGAACCCGTTCTGGCCGAAGGCCGCGCGGCCGATCACGATGTGCTTCGCCGTGGGCGACGTCGGGTTCGAGTCCCGGGATTGCGTGAACGTGCTGTCCGCGTCCATGCACCACAGGTCGTTCTCCTCGAAGCGATCCGGGGGCAGGCGCGACACGTAGCCCCGCACGACGGCGAGCTCGTAGCGGCCCGGGGTGGAGTAGAACTGGATGAACTGCGGATGCGACGAGAACGAATGGGTGAACGCGGCCGTGACCTGCGGCAGGCGCACGCCGTCGGAGAAGAAGCCGTTGGGGCTGCAGATCCACTGCGTCCCCGGGAAGATGATCCGCGAGGTCGGCCCGATGCAGTAGAGGCCGGAGCACGTGTTGTACTGCACGGAATCCGCGAAGTAGGTGAACGCGGCCGACGTGTCGTTGAAGACGGTGGACGTTACCTGGAACGAGATCGGCTGGGTCGAATCCGAGATCGCGAAGCTGAGCCAGTCGACCGGGAGATTGACGCGCGGCACCGTGAAATCGACCGGTTCGAAATACAGTGCCGGGTTGTAGTACAGAACCGGAAGGTTCGCGATCACGCGAGGGCCACCGGGTCCCGTCGCGACGACCGGAGCCGGGGCCGCCGAGTCGGGCTCGAACAGATCGGTGTCCACCACGGTCACAGGAACAGCGACCTGGCCAGCGCCACCGGCAGCGATGTACAGGGGCTTCGCAGTCGAAGCGGGATATGGCACCCACCACTCTTCCGAGCTGAGGCCGTCCGGGTTGCCCTGCAGGGAGAAGCGATCGGGAAAGAGGTCGGCACCGATTGTAAGAGCGAACAGCTGGTTCACGCCCACGCCGTAGACGGTGACCCTGTCACCGTAGTGCACCACGCTGGGCCGGACGCTGTCGATGGCGAACCGCCCCTCCACGCGCACCGTCGCCGAGCCGCTCGACGCCTGCTCGTACGCCATCGGCGCCGCGGTGAACTGCACCAACCCGGGCTTCAGCCCGGTAACGATGGCCCACCCGTTGGGTTTGCCCTCCACCGTGGCGATCGATGCATCGCTCGGCGACCACTGGAATCCGGCGTTCGTGACCGGCTGCGTATCTCCGGTGGCCCCGACCCTGAACGCGAACGCGTACATCGAGTCGCGCAGCCCCTGCCCCAGGATGCCGCGCGACTGCAGGGAATCCGAGAGTCGAACCACGACTTGGATGTCCTTGGCCTTGTCGGTGGGGACGGAACAGGAGGCGAGCACGACGACCCACGCAGCGCCGAGCCCGAGGGCGCGAACGGGAAGACCCATGATCGAGAGATCCGCGGGAATTGAGGGCATCAACATACAGGACAACGGGTTTCGTCGCCAGCGGCACTACAGCCGACCGCGTCGCTTGAGCTCCAGGTACTTGTCCACTACCGCCTCGGCCGCCCGCGCCGGGGGCACGTCGAGCACCACGACGCCGGCCCGCCGCATGTGCGACAACGCCTCCTCGCGCGAGCGCAGCAGCTCTTCCGCCGCCGCCTTGCGCCAGGCGTCGCGCGTTTGCTCCGGCCGCAGCGCGGCCAACCCGTCGAGCTCCGGATTGCGCAGCGTCACCGCCAGCGGCAGATGCCGCGGGCGCAGCGTGCCCAGGTTCGCCACCAGCGCTTCGGACGCGAACCGGTCGATCACGTCCGTGAACACGACGGTGAGCGCACGCTTGCGATTGCGCGCCGCGAGATAACGGAACGCGCCCGGATAGTCGGGCTCCACGAGCGTGGGCGTCACCTCGGCCAGCACGTCGAGCACCTGCTTCAGGCCGCGCCGCCCGCGCTGCGGCGTCACGAAATGCTTCACGCCATCGGCGAACACCATCACGCCGACGTTGTCATCGTGCTGCGCCGCGGCGTACGCCAGCTCGAGCGCCGCCTGCACCACATAGTCCATGCGCGCCACCCCCGCGACGTCCGCGGTGAGCAGCCGCCCGGCATCGAGCACCAGCAGCACCTGCTGGCGCCGCTCCGCTTCGAACTGGCGCGTGATCAGCTTGCGGCGCCGCGCCGTCGCCTTCCAGTCGATCAGCCGCGGGTCGTCACCCGGGACGAAGTCCCGCAGCGACTCGAACAGCCGTCCTTCGCCGAGCCGGCGCAACGGCTGACGGCCCTGTTCGCGACGGCGCAGCGCCTGCGCGACGGCGGCGCGCCGTCGCACGGCCGTGAGCGCGGGATAGACACGGGCTTCCCACGGCAGCGCGAGGCGGCTGCGCCGTACGCCCAGTCCCAGCGGTCCGCCGCTGTCCACCGCGAAGCCGCCGGCGGTCTCGTGGCCGCGACGCACGGGGACGACGGGCAGCACCTCCCGCATGTCCCCGTGCGCCGGCACGCGCACGTCCCGCGGCTCGAGCGTGCCGCCCAGCACGTCGGGCCGGACTTCCCGCACGCGCAACCGCCCGCGGCGCGAGGCCGCGTTGCGCCAGCGGTAGGCGACCTCCCCCGCCCGCCCGAGGGAAAAGGCCGGAGGCGCCTCACGGGTCACCGTGATCTCCCGTTGCGCGATGCGCGGCGCGAGCAGCGCGTCGAGCCACACGCCTGCGACGAGACAGGCGTCGGCGAGGAGCAGCAGGTCGAGGGCGCCGGGAATCCGGAACCCGAGCAGGGCGATCCCGGCGCTGGCCGCGAGCAGCACGAGCGCGCGCCGGCTCCACAGCACCCCGGCGTACGCGCCGACCAGGTACCACAGCCCGACGAACCCGCCAGCGACCACGGTGAACAGGAGCAGATCGACGAGATCGCCCCGGCTCACGCGGTCGGCACCTCGGTCTTGTCGAGGATCGCCTTGAGCGCGGCATCGGGCGTGACACCTTCCAGCTCCAGCTCGGGCGCGACGCTCACGCGGTGCCGCAGTACCGCGGGCGCGAGGGTCTTCACGTCGTCGGGAACGACGTAATCCCGCTCCTCGATCAGCGCGACGGCGCGCGCCGCCTTGAGCAGCGACACACCGGCCCGCGGGCTGGCGCCGAGGGTGAGTGATGCGGCTTCGCGCGTCGCGCGCACTATCGCGGTGATATAGGCCGTGATCTTGGGCTCCACCCGCACGGCGTCCACGGCGGCGCGCACCTCCTCCAGTCCCCGGGCGTCGGTCACCTGCGAGACGCCGTACGTGGCGGGACGATCCGCCTCGAACCCTTCGACATACCGTGTCAGGATCCCCTGCTCCACGTCCGCCGCGGGGTAGCCGAACTGCGCCTTCACCATGAACCGATCCAGCTCCGCCTCGGGGAGCGGATAGGTGCCCTCGAACTCGATGGGGTTCTGGGTCGCGAACACCGTGAAGACGGGTGACAGGGAGTGGCTCACGCCGTCCACCGTCACGGTGCGCTCCTGCATCGCTTCGAGCAGCGCGGCCTGGGTCTTGGCGGGCGCCCGGTTGATCTCGTCCGCCAGCACGAGGTCGGCGAAGATCGGCCCGGGGCGGAAGGTGAACTCGTGCGACCCCGTGAGCATCGACACGCCGGTGATGTCGGCCGGCATCAGGTCGGGGGTGAACTGGATCCGCTGGAACCGCACGTCGAGCGCCAGCGCGAGCGTGCGCGCGAGCAGGGTCTTCGCCGTGCCGGGCACGCCTTCCAGCAGCACGTGGCCACGGGCGAGCAGGGCGACGAGCACCTCGCGCGTCGCTTTCTCCTGGCCCAACACCACACGATTCAGCGCTTCCTGGATGCGGCGGGCGACGCCCGCGGACGCAATTCCTCCCACACGTCCTCCACGGCCTGGGCGGCGGCGAGCACCCGCTCGTCGCCGCCGGGTTTGGTCAGCGTTTCCTGCAACCGGCGCGCGGCCCTGCGGCCCCGCGCCCCGGGAAGTACCAGCTCCAGCGAAGCCAGCCACTGCCTGGCGTCGCCGTGCGGCGGCTGGCCGGTGCGCGACAGCCGGCGCCGCAGCCCCGAGACCGTGAGGGCCACCGCCGTATCGACGCCGCCCGCGCCCTCCAGCCCGGCCGCCAGCGCCTCCACGTGTTCCAGCGGCGAGCGGCGGCGCCGCTCGACCACGGCGCGCGCCGGTCCGAAGCGCACCGCGCGGACGGCGAGCCAGAGCAGCACGACCGCCATCAGCTGGAACAGCACCCACCCCACCGGCGAGCGCGCCATCCAGCCGACCAGCGCGCCGCCGCGCGACGTCTGCTCGCCGTAGCCGTGATGGTATTCGTCCCAGCTGACGCGTCCGCGCGTGGCGGGCAGGATCAGGGGGACCAGCAGGCTGGGGACGTCAGTGGACCGCCAGGCGGCGTTGCGGAAGTAGCCGTCCTCGGCCACCAGCACCGCACTGCCGCCGCCGCGAAAGCGCAATCGGAGCACGACCGGTGCGTGATGCGGCGTCGCGAGCAGCGTGTCCACACCGTCCCGTTGGGCCGCACGACAGTCGCCGTCGTCGTGGGACGGCCGGCCGAGCCTGCCGCGCTTGGCCAGCTCGGCCGTCCGCTTGGTCTGGCCCTCGAGGCTGTCCTGGCCGAACGGTCGCAGCACCCAGCCGACTCGCGGCAGCGTCGTGACACCCTCGGGCAGCACGACCGCGGCGCTGTCGTCCGTCGCGAGGTCCGCCGAATCCGGCTCGGCCGTGTCCCAGCCGAAGCATCGCGTGAGCCCGCCCGCATCCGCCACCGCGACGACCCGCCCGCCGGTGCCGACATAGCGTGCCACCGCCTCGCGCTCCGCGGATTCGAGCCAGTACTCGGGCGACACGACGGCGAGCACGGCGGGGCGGCCGCGGACCTGGCGGGCGATGTCGAACAGCGGCGTGCGGCGCCGCTCCACCGGCACGCCGAGCCGGGCGAGCACGTCGTAGGGTCCCCGTCCACCGGTCGGACCCGTGGTGTACGTGGAGACGCGCTCCCAGCGGGAGACCGCGCGCCGCTGGCGGTGCCCGGCCATCACGGCCACGATGAGCGCCACGGCGAGCAGCACCGCGAGGGCGACTTCAGTGCGATTCGACATGGTGCAGCAGGGTTCCGGCCGCCGCGCCGAATTCGCGATACCCGCGCTCGTCCAACGGCTCTGCTCCGAACACGTGGTGGTACAGACGGGAGACGAGTCCCGCCAGGGTCGCGCGACCCGTGGCCCCCAGCCGGGCCTCGCGCACGTACTCGGCGGGCGTCTTCGACGGGTGGAAGGTCAGGGCGTCCGCCCGGTCGAGCTCGAGCAGCAGCGCGATGAAACGGTGCGCCAGTGCCTCGGTGTAGCGGCCGGCGCGCGCCAGCGACTCGGCCCGCGCCAGGTGCCCGCGGCTGTCCAGCAGCTCCACGGCCGGCGTCGAGCCCGTTGCGCCGGGCTGCTGCACGGTCACCCGGTAGATGCGCCACACCGTGAGCCCGATGTGGGTCAGCAACGCGATCAGGGCGAGGAGGGCAGCCCAAAACAGCAGTTTGGCGCCGAGCGGGTGCTGGGTCGAGAAGGCGTCGAGCCACGCGCGGAAGCGCATCCACAGGTCGCGCAGCCAGTGCAGCGGACGGGCGGTCTGCACCCACTCGTACTCGGGACGCGCGAACACCTCCCGCACGGCACGGCGCACCGAATCGGCGGGCACCGTCGCCTGCGGAAAGTCCAACCGGATCAGGTGGCCCCCAGCTGCTCGCTCAACAGCTGGAGGTCGAACCCCTCACGCCGCACGCGCAAATCGTAGTAGGCGAGGGTGAGGATGCAGGGAAGGATCGGCGCCAGCATGATCGGCAGCACCGACCCCACGATGGTCCAGTACAGCTGCGCCCCGGGGATCAGCTCCACCACGAGGGCGCCGACCGCCTGCACGACGATCGTGGGCAGCAGGCTGCTGATGAGCCATCCGACGAGCGCCAGACCCAGCATCCGGAGCTTGGCGCCGCGGGTGAGCTCCCACGAGCGCCCGAACGAGTCGAACGCGCTCGGGAGGCGTTCGAGCACGACCGCCGGAGTGGTGACCATGTACCCGCACGCGATGAACAGCACGGCCCAGACCGAGCCGACGAAGAGTCCCATGATCGCCAGGGCCACGATCGCGGTACCCAGTCCTTTCGCCACCGCGACGACGATGGCGCCCACGAACAGGCACACCATCGCCACCAGCATGAGCAGCAGGCCTTTGCCGAGGCCGACGAGGAACAGGGGGACGATCTTCCCGAAGCCGAACCTCCACACCGCTCCGAACTCCGGCTCACGACCCAGGTAGGAGTCGGAGATGATGCGAATCGATCCCGCGGTCAACAGCAGCATGGCGCACAGGTACAAGGTCACGAAGACCAGCGTCCACAGCACGAGGGGAACGATCTGCTCCTGGAGGACGGCGACGGTCTCCTCGGGCGTCGTGGCCTCCGCGCCGAAGAACCGCACCCGCCAATAGAGGCCGAGCACGACCGGCACCCACAGCACCGCGAGGCTGAGCTTCAGGAAGAGCGGGAAGTGGCGCCGGAACAGCGACAGAGCGCCGTCGAGGATCTCGCCGAATTCCATCTGCTCGATGGGGGGCAGGTCGGCCATCGGGTCTCGCCCTCACAAGGGGAATGGCGGTAAGATGAGGACGTGAGCGCCCGTACGCGAGCCCCGCTGCAGCTGTCCGGTCTGCGCCAGCATCTCGGCGTCGAGACGCCGGAGCACATCATGCTCTCCTTCGAGCTCGCCGGGCTGGGCTCGCGCGCCGCGGCCGCCTTCGCGGACCTGGTGGTGCTCGGCGTCGCCTACTTCATCATTTTCGTCTTCTACGCGGCCGCCGGGCTGTCCGACTCGTGGGCCTCCGGCCTCGGCAGCTGGGGCACGGCGCTCGTCGTGCTCGTGGCCGGCCTGGGCTTCTTCCTTTACTTCGCCCTGTTCGAGGCGCTGTGGGAGGGCCGCACCCCGGGCAAGCGCGCCCTCGGCCTCCGGGTGGTTCTGGACACGGGTCGCCCCGTGACGGCGAACGCGGCCACCGTCCGCAACCTGGTGCGGATCGTGGACTTCCTCTTCCCGCTGGGTCCCCTTCCCGGTCTGGCGTTCGTCTTCTTTCATCCTGCCAACAAGCGGCTCGGCGACCTCGCCGCCGGCACCATCGTGGTGCGCGACCGCGTGGCCGCCTGGCGGCTGGCGCCGGCACCGCCGGCCCCGGCCAACGAGGCGCTGGAGCTCGGGCCGCCGGAGCTGACCGACCCCGAGTTCGCCCTGCTCGATCGCTTCCTCGCCCGGGTCGACCAGCTGCTGCCCGCCGTCCGCGATCGCATGGCCGTCGAGCTGTCGCGGCGCATCGAGGCGAAGATCCCGCGACGCGCCAGCGAGCCCCTCGCCTACCTCGCGCTGGTGTTCGCCGACGAGCAGCAGAAACGTCGGGGCCGGTTCGCCACGCGGGCGACCGGCGCCGCCGGCCGCATCACCGTCACCGCCGAGCGGTTCGTCGCGCGCAAGCGCGATACCTGGGAAACGTTCCGCGAGGCGGCGCAGCGCTACGAGCGGGGTGGACTCGCGCAGGTCCCGGCGGCGGAGATCCCGGCGTTCGCCGCCCGCTACCGCGAGGTGGCGGCCGACCTGGCCCGGGCGCGCACCTACGGGGTGGCGCCGCAGGTCGTGGCCTATCTCGAGCGGCTGGTCGGGGCCGGGCACAGCGTGCTGTATCAGGCCCGCGCCACGCGCCGGCCGCCGTTCTTCCGCACCGTCCTGGCCGATTTCCCGGCGGCCGTCGTCCAGTCGTGGATGTACGTGCTCGCGAGCTTCCTCCTGTTCATGATTCCCGCGGTCATCGGCTACGTGATGTTGCGCGAGCGGCCCCGGCTCGCCGACGAGATCGTGTCGCCCGTCATGGTGAGTCGCGCCGAGCAGGCGGCGGATCGGACGGAGGAAGGAATCGGCTACGCGCAGGCCGAAAGCGGCGAGCGTCCCGTGATCGCGGCGGCGATCATCTCGAACAACATCCGGGTGTGCATCATGGCGTTCGCGGGGGGCATGCTGGCGGGCATCCTCACCCTCTGGGCGCTCGTGTTCAACGGCCTCGCCATCGGCACCGGATTCGGCGTGTTCGCCAATTACCACGCGGCGGGATATCTCGCCACTTTCGTGGCCGGCCACGGCGTACTCGAGCTCACCGCGATCTTCATCTCCGGGGGCGCCGGGTTCCGCCTGGCCCACGCGTTGATCGCCCCGGGCGACCGCACTCGGCTCGACGCGCTGGTCGTGGACGGCCGGGTCGCCATGCGCATGATCGGCGCCGTGGTGTTCCTCCTCGCCATCGCCGGGACGATCGAGGGTCTGCTGTCCACGAGCGACGCCCCCGCAGCGCTGAAATTCGCGGTCAGCGGGGCGAGCGCGGTGCTGCTGGGACTCTACTTCACCAACGGATATCGATACCTGAAGGCGGCGCAGGGGGCACGCGGAAACCTGGAGCAGGGAGCACAGAGCAGTCTGCGACGGTGAATGATGTGAAACGGGACCAGCTGCTCCGTGCTCCCTGCTCTGTGGGGCGCTCGAGCCAACACGGCCCAAGGCGGTGGACAGAACCGCGCGCGGTGCAGCCGGCTCACGACCGGTCGGGTTCCCCGATCACGTTACAGCAGGGAGCGGTACAAATCGCGGAGGTGATGATCCCGGAGGTCGCGAACGGAGAGCCAGAGGTCCTGCTCGGAGAGCGCACAGAAGATCTCCGCCGTGGTCCGCTCATGCTCGGTGTCTTCCAGCCCGAACAGGATGCGACCGCGCCAGGCGCCATCCTCCGCATGACGGAGCACGAGGCGAACGGGGACACTCTGACCTTCAAAGCGAATTGGGGGGAGATCGTGAACGACTGCTTCGTGAAGCGCCGGAATTGCTTGACGGGCCGGTTGAGCGGGCATGCCATCCCAGGGGCTGGTTTGGAGAAACATTATACGGACCTTCGACTTACGCAATACTGAGATGGCAGGTGTCGGGTGTCAGGTGCCAGAATTGACGGCCACACCCGGCACCTGACACCTGGCACCCGCCACCTAGATGTGGAATGGCACCGGCATGAACGTGAGGAGGAACAGCGCCAACGCCGCCCACGCCAGCAGGCGGCGCGAGCGGGGCAACGGACGATTCGCCTCCAGCACCGTGGGGTGATCGAGCCGCCCGCGCGACACCGCCAGCACGAGACCCGCCCAGATGTACCAGCCGGACCACCAGAATCCCAGCAGCAGCACTACGATCCAGAAACCCAGCGCCGCGCGCCGGTGCCAGCGGGGCAAGGCGGCGTACAGGATGTGGCCGCCGTCGAGCTGCGCCATCGGCATGAGATTGATCATCGTCACGAACATCCCCAACACGCCCGCGAAGGCCAGCGGGTGCACCACCACCGGCCCGAAGTCGCCGTGCACCGCCCAGCGCGCCAGCAGCGTGACGAACGAGTCGCCCAGGTGCAGCAATTCCGGCCCGGACCCGACCATCAGCAGCATCCCGTTCATGCCGCTGTCGCGCGGCAGCGCGTGGGACAGGTGCAACCCCACGAGCAGCGCCGGCAGCGCGAGCGCGAATCCGGCGAGCGGTCCCGCTACCCCCACGTCGAACAACTGCCGCCGGTCCGAGAGCAACGTCCGCAGTCTGATGAAAGCGCCCATGGTGCCGATGAACGAAGGCCACAGCGGGACGGGGAGGAAGTACGGGGGTGAGACGTCGAGCAGGTAACGGCGGGCCGTCACGTAGTGTCCCAGCTCGTGCGCCAGCAGGATCGCCATGAGCGGAATCGAGAACGCCAGGCCGCTGAGCAGCGCATGCCCCGGAGCGCCTGAGAATGCGAGGTGACCCCGCAGCAGTCCCCAGCTGTCGTCGACCTCGGCCTGTCCCTGGAGCACCGCCCCGGCGATCGTCGTCGTGACGACCGTGAGCACGAACAGCGCGACGTGGAGCCACCAGCGTTCCGGCGCCACGCGCACCCGGCGCGTCAGCACCAGCCAGCGACCTCCAGCCTCTTCCGACCAGTAGTAGTCGCCGGGCCACGCGGCGAGGGCCTGGGCAAGTGCCGCCGAGGGCGCCGCGTGAGCCGGATGTACAAGCGCATCAACGACTTCCCTGTCTCGCAGGGGCGTCGTGCGCCAGGCGAGGAGGAAGGGCGTGAGGCCGGCCGGGCCGCCCTGATCTTGACTAGAGGGCACCGGAACCCCTATGATAGCGCCTGCACACCGGTTACGACCCTTACGCTTCCATAGATCAACGCGTTCACCATCCTGCCAGGGGTAAACCCTGCCCGCTGTTGCCCAACGGAGTCTCCGCCCACGTGGATATCGCTGAGCTGAAACGGAAGTCCGTCGCGGAACTGCACGCGATGGCCGAGAGCCTCAACATTCAAAACTACTCGGGGCTCCGCAAGCAAGACCTGATCTTCCGCATCGAGCAATCGCTGCTGGACACCGACACGGTGCTGCGCGGCGAAGGCGTGCTCGAGATCCTCCCGGAAGGCTACGGCTTCCTCCGCAGCCCGGACTGGAACTACCTCTACGGGCCCGACGACATCTACGTGAGCCCGAGCCAGATCAAGCGATTCGATCTGCGCACGGGCGACACCATTCTCGGGCAGGTCCGACCGCCGAAGGAAGGGGAGCGCTATCTGGCGCTCCTCAAGGTCGAGACGGTCAACAGCGAGGAGCCCGAGAAGGCGAAGCACCGGGTCGCGTTCGACAACCTGCGGCCGCGCTACCCCGAAGAGCGGATCCGGCTGGAGCGCAAGGATGGCGACCTCTCGATGCGGGTGATGGACATTCTCTGCCCCATCGGCAAGGGCCAGCGCGGACTCATCGTCTCGCCTCCCAAGGCTGGCAAGACGATCCTCATGCAGAAGCTCGCCAATTCGATCATCGAAAACCATCCCGAGATCTACCTCATCGTGCTGCTCATCGACGAGCGGCCCGAGGAGGTGACCGATATGGAGGAGAACGTCAAGAGCGCCGAAGTGATCTCCTCTACGTTCGACGAGCCGGCCGACCGCCACGTGCAGGTGGCCGACATGGTGATCGAGAAGGCGAAGCGCATGGTCGAGCACGGCAAGGACGTGGTCATCCTGCTCGACTCGATCACCCGCCTGGGCCGCGCCCACAACGTGGTGGTGCCGCACTCGGGCAAGATCCTCTCGGGCGGTGTGGACGCGAACGCGCTGCAGAAGCCGAAGCGGTTCTTCGGCGCGGCGCGGAACATCGAGGGCGGCGGATCGCTGACCATTCTCGCGACCGCGCTGATCGACACCGGGTCGCGCATGGACGAGGTCATTTTCGAGGAGTTCAAGGGCACGGGCAACATGGAAGTGATCCTCGACCGCCGCATCGCGGACCGCCGGGTCTATCCGGCCATCGACGTGCAGCGCACCTCGACCCGCAAGGAAGAGCTCCTGCTCGCCAAGGAAGAGCTCAACAAAGTCTACCTGCTGCGCAACTTCCTCGCCGACATGCCGCCGGTGGAGGCGATCGAGTTCCTGCTCGAGCGCATGAAGCGCACCAAGTCGAACCAGGAGTTCTTCGCGACGATGTCGCAGGGGTAGACGGATGGCCGGGCGGTTACTGGGCGTGGATTGGGGCGAGCGCCGCATCGGCCTGGCGCTGTCCGACGAGACGCAAACCCTCGCTCAGCCGCTCGCCACACTCACGCGGCGCACCGGCAGGCGCTTTCCGATGAAGGACTTCCTGGCTCAGCTCGAACGGCATCAGGTCACCGGAGTCGTGGTGGGCCTCCCGCTCGAGGCCTCGGGCGACGAAGGCGAGCCGGCCCGCGCCGCCCGCGCGCTGGCGGAAGACATCGCCCGGCGCTCCGGCCGCCCGGTGGAGCTGGTAGACGAGCGGTTCACGACCGCGCGGGTGCGCCGGGCGGTCCACGAAATGGGCGGCTCAACCGAGGGCCGAGCCGGCGACGTGGACGCCCTGGCCGCGACCCTGCTGCTGCAGCACTACCTGGACAGCCGCCGCGGGAGCTCGGTGTGAAGCGCGCCGGGCGAAGTCTCATCGTGGCGGCCCTGCTCTGCCTCGCGTGCCGCGTGCAGCCCTCGACGCCCTGCGATGCCGGGGGGCCGGAATGCATCGTCCTCACGATTCCCCGCGGGGCGACGCTGTCGGCCGCGGTGGATTCGCTCACGGCGCACCAGATCGTCGCTCCCCGCGTGCTGTTCAAACTGTACGCCCGCTTCCGGGGCCTGGGCAGCTCGCTGAAGAGCGGCATCTACGCGTTCCGGCGGGACACCCGCTGGACCGACATCGTCGCCGCGCTGCGGCTCGGCCGGGGGATTCTGGTCCGCTTCACCGTCCGCGAGGGCCTGCAGGCCGGCGAAATCGCCGACCTCGCCGCGCGACAGCTCCAGGTACCGCGCGACTCGTTCCTCGCGGCCGCCCAGGATGCCGAGCTGCTCGCCCTGCTCGGCGGCAGCGCCCACGCAGAAACCGCCGAGGGCTATCTCTACCCCACCACCTACACCGTCCGCCCCGACCTCTCCGGCCGGGAGCTGGTCCGGCTGATGATCCAGGAATTCCTCCAGCACTGGCCTCCCGCCTGGGATGCGCGGCTCGACAGCATGCAGATGTCGTTGCACGACCTGGTGACGCTGGCGTCGATCATCGAATCGGAGGTGCGCTACGCGCCCGACCGCGAGTACGTCTCCGCCGTGTACCACAACCGGCTGCGCCTCGGCATGCTGCTGCAGGCCGATCCGACGGTCGTGTACGCGATGGGGCGGCGCCCGCGCCGGGTCTACGAGAAGAACCTGCTGATCCAGTCCCCGTACAACACGTACCTGCACCCCGGATTGCCGCCGGGGCCGATCAGCCAGCCCGACAGCTCCTCCATCGCGGCGGCCCTGTATCCCGCCCGGGTCCCGTTCCTGTACTTCGTGGCACAGCCGGACGGCAAGCACATCTTCTCGGTCAGCTACCAGGAGCACCTGGCGGCGATCCGCCGGGTGAAGGAGCAGGTGCAGGAAATACGAGACCGCGCGCGGCGGACTCGGGATCCGCAGCCCCAAGCACAGCGGCGATGACCGCGACCCCGGCCGCGCCCGCCCGGAGGATGAGCGACGCATTGCCGGCGCCGATGCCACCGATGCCGATCAGCGGCATGGCGCGAGGCGCGAGACGCGCCAGCGCGGCGAAGCCCGCGGGCCCGAGCGCTGGACCGGCATCGGACTTGGTGGCGGTCGCGAAACAGGGGCCGATGCTCCAGTAGTCCGCCGGCTCCGCGCGGGCCCGGTCGGCCTCCGCCGCGGAGCCGACGGAGGTGCCGAGGATGAACCCCGGCGGCACGTGGGGCCGCACCGCGCCGATCGGCACGTCATCCTGTCCGAGATGCGCGCCGGCGGCGCCCGCGGCGAGCGCGACGTCCACGCGGTCGTTGACCAGCACGGGAACGGGCAGCGCACCGACCAGGGACCGGACGAGCGCGAGCAGGTCGCGCGGCGGCGCGTCCTTGTCGCGGACCTGGATCATCGTGGCGCCGCCCCGCACGGCCGCTCGACACACGGCGACCGGATCGCGCCCCCGGAGCAACGTCCGGTCGGTGATGACCATCAGGCGGAGCCGATCGACTGGGGAGGTGGCCATGGACTCGGACAAAGCTATCGCGACGGTCACCGCCAAGGGCGCCGCGCGCTGGGCTGCCGGCCATCCCTGGATCTACCGCAGCGACGTGGTCGCGGCGCCGCGCGGCCCGGCCGCCCCCGGGATCGTTCGCGTCCAGGACCGGCGCGGCGCGCCGCTCGGCCAGGCCCTCTATTCACCACGCAGTGAGATCCGCCTGCGGCTGCTCACCATGGGCGACGAGCCGATCGATGCGGCCTGGTGGCGCTTCCGCATCGCGGCGAGCGCCGCCCGTCGCGAGGGAATTCCGGCCACCGCCTACCGGGTGGTGCACGCCGAGGGAGACGGTCTCCCGTCCCTGGTGGTCGATCGCTACGGTCCCTTCGCCGTGGCCCAGCTGCTCTCCGCCGGACTGGAGGCGGTCCGCGACGACGTGCTGGCCGGCCTGCGGCAGGCGCTCGAGCCGCAAGGGATCCTGTTGCGCCACGACACGGCGGTGCGACGCCACGAAGGACTGCCGCTCGACGTGGAGCCGGCCTACGGCGAGGTGCCCGAGGCGGTGGAAGTGCGAGAAGGTGCCGTCCGTTACCTCGCCGCCCCGCGGCATGGGCAGAAAACCGGTGCGTTTCTCGACCAGCGGGACAACCGCTTCCTCGTGGGAGAGCGAACGCGCCCGGGGGGGCGGGCGCTGGACGTCTTCACCTACCATGGATCCTTCGCCCTGCACCTCGCACGGCACGCCGCGACGGTGCTGGCCGCGGACCAGAGCGGCGAGGCACTGGCCCGCGGCGCGCAGAACGCGTCGCTCAACGGCCTCACCAACATCTCCTGGCGCGAGGCCAACGCGTTCGACCTGCTGCGGGCGCTGGAGCGCGCGGGCGACCGGTTCGACACCATCGTGCTCGACCCGCCCGCGTTCGCCAAGACCCGCGCGTCCCTGCCCCGCGCCCTCGCCGGCTACAAGGAGATCAACCTCCGGGCCATGCGCCTGCTCGCGCCCGGCGGAATGCTCTTCACGTGCTCCTGCTCCTACCACGTCCACCGGGCCGACTTTCAGGGGATGCTGGGCGCCGCCGCGGGGGACAGCGGCCGCCGCCTCGAGCTGCTGCAGCTCACCGGCGCGGCAACGGACCATCCGGAGATCCTGAACATCCCGGAGACGGGGTACCTGAAGGGGGCCTTGCTGAGGGCGGTCGATTGAAAAGAGCGCACGGAGCACAGAGCAGGCTGTCTCGTGGCACATCCTGCGCCCTGCTCTGTGCTTTCTGCTCCGTGCTCCCTGCTCCGTGCTCCCTCCCCGTTGACTCTCCGCGCCCGCCTTACAAGCTTGCATCATGCCAGCCGCCCGGCCCTCGCGGCCCCGCCCCGCCCGGCACGCCCGGCGTGAGGGGGCGGCGCACGACCGGACAGCCCGGGTCCGACGTGTGCTCATCGGTCTGTTCTTCGCCAACCTGGCCGTCGTCGCCGCCAAGGTTGCGGTCGGACTGGCCGCGCGCTCGCTCGCCGTCCTGGGCGACGCGCTCCACTCCTCGGTCGACGCGCTGAACAACATTCTCGCCCTGGTCGTCGTGCGCGTGGCGGCGCAGGCGCCCGACGAGGACCATCCCTACGGACACGAGAAGTTCGAGACCCTGGGCGCGCTCGCGATCGTCGGCTTCCTGTCGGTCACCTGCTTCGAGCTGGCGCGGGACGCCGTGACGCGGCTGCTGGGAGGGGGCGCCCACACCGCGCCACGGGTGACCGCCGCCCAGCTGCTGATTCTGGTCGGCGGGCTCGGCATCAATGCCCTGGTGGCGTGGTACGAGCATCGCCGGGGAGAGGAGCTGCAGAGCGAGCTGCTCGTGTCCGACGCAGCCCACACCCGCAGCGACGTGTTCATCTCCGCCGGCGTGATCGTGGGACTGCTGCTGGGGCGCCGCGGCTGGTGGTGGGCCGACCCGGTGCTCGCGTTGATGATCGCCGCTCTCATCGTGCGCGTGGCGTACCGGATCATCCAGCGCACGGTGCCGATCCTGGTCGACGAGCGCGCCCTCCCCCGCGGGGAGATCCAGACCGTGGCGGAAGGCGTGAACGGCGTGCGTGGCGCCTACGACATTCGTTCCCGCGGCGGCGGACAGGCGCGGTACGCCGAGCTGACCATCGCGGTGGATCCCACGACCAACGTCGCGGACGCACACGCGATCGCCGACGAGGTGGAGCGCCGCTTGAAGCTCGATTTGCGGCTCGGCGCCGTCACGGTGCACGTCGAGCCATGCTGAGCGCGCTCGAGCGGGGGCCGCGCGCCCGCCGGGTTCCGCGTCCGGCCCGGTCGCTCCGCCAGGAGTACGAGGAGTTCCTGTTCCAGCGCATCGAGGAGTACAAGAACGCCCTGTCCCGCGCCGAGCTCCTCGAGATCGGCGACGAGGCGGTGCGGGAGCTCGACGTCGCCGCGGCCGATCAGTACCTGCTCACCGAGGTGCTGCTGCTCGAGCACGTCGACCGCATCATCGCCCGGCGGCTGCGGCTCCCGAGTTTCCAGCGCTGGTCCCGCACCCATCGCGCCCTGCGCGCCGCGCAGCGCGAGCCGACCCACTGGGAGATCGAAGCCACGAGCCCCCTGGTCCCCTGGGCGCGCCGCCTCGAGCCGGGCGACGCGGCGGTCGTCATCGGCGCCGCCGCCCTGTCGGCCGCGCTGTTCATGGCCGCCCACGATGTCGAAGTGCTGCTCCTCGATCAGGACCTCTCGGCAGTGGAGGGAGCGGAAGCGCGCGCGGTCACCGAGCAGCTGGCCGGTCGCTTCCATGCGCTCGTCGTCCGGTTCGGCAGCTGGATGCCCGACGTGCCGGTGAGCGTCGCCGTGCTGCACCCGAGCACGCTGGCGGACCTCGAACCCGAGCCGCGCCTGCGGCTCATCGAGGATCTGCAGGTGCGGACCTCTCCGGGGGGCGTGCACATCGTGCTGCCGCCGCGCGTGCGCGGCCTGGCCACGGATCACCTGCTGCCGCTCTACGCCGCCTGGCAGGTCGAGCGGCGACCCCGCGGTCGGCGCGGCGGGTTCGCCGCCGCCAAGCCGGCGGGTCAATCCGACACGCAAGCGAACGTGTCAGAGTAACGAATCCCCGTTTCGGTCAAATCCGTAAGTCTCTGCAGAAAAACGTGTTACGTGCTCACATCGAATGGCCCCGCGTTTGCCTTACCTCGGTACCGACGCACAACCTGCAACGGGGCCACATGACGAGTCTGCCGCTCATTCTCGACGACGAACCACTCGGCATCATTCTGCGCGCCGGCCAGCGGCGAATTCGCCCGGCCCGGATCTGGGCCTACTGCTGGTGCGCTGACGATACGGATTCGGGCGACCACGTCCACCAGCTGCTGCCGGTCGATCCGCACCCCGCGGGGGTCTAGGCGGTTCGCAGCCACAGGACGATGTCGTGCGGGGCCGGTCTGTTGACCGGCCCCGTCGTATTTACGGAGTGGCGACCTCCAACTCACCCTCGGCATGGAATTCGTCCGCCCCGCAGAGCGACGCGCGGACGGTGTACCGCCCCGGCCACGCCGCCGTGGAGTCGGGAAGGGCCACGATCTGGCGGAAGATCGTCCCCATCCGCAGCACGATGAGCGTTTGCGCACCGAGCACCCGCCAGCCGGTTTCCTTTCCTCTCCCACCGTACTCGGGCTTCACCGACACGCAGACGACCTCGTTGGTCGGAAACGAGAACTGCAGCGGCGTCTGCGAGTGGTTCACGATCGAGAACAGGACGGTGGGGGTCGTGCCCGTGGCCGCACCGGTTGAATCGCGCCAGATCACGCGTCGCGGTATGACGGAAAGAAAGACGCTGGCGTGCTGGGACATGCTGAGGTCGACCGTGCGCTCGACGGTGCCCTCCGGCCGCATTTCCCGCAGGCGCGCTGCGCCCATCACGGCGCGGAGCACGCCGCGATCGTCCCGCCCGATGGTAACGCGTCCCTGTGCCTCGACGAACCGGTCGCTGTAGCGCTCTCCGTCGCGCCGGCCGCCGGCCAGCTGCACCGCATTGGTGCGCAACGGGCCCACCTGTATCGGCGTGGGCAGAAACACGATCCAGATGCCCGCGGAGTCCGGCCCATCGGTGCGCAGCTGCACGATCCCACGCACCATGAGCACGGTGTCCAGCGTCGCAGCGTCTTGCCCGGTCGCCGGAACCGACGCGGCCGTCACCAACGCCGCCACGAGGATTCCGGACAAGCGAATCACGGTCGGCGCCTCCACTGGGAAGAAGTGACGGGCTAAATGATTGCGCTCGTGGCCTCAACGCACAACTCGCCGGCGGCGAAGATGCCCCGTGCGGGGGTCCGGAAGTCTCCCAATCGCACCTGGCGGCCTGCTTCCCGCGCCGGACCGAAATCCCGGCCGCGCACCGCGGCGCGCGTCGTGCGGGCGCGCCGAATCGTGCGGGGACGCACCTGAAGGCACAACCCACCCGATGTCCGGCCACACAGACGCACACTGCCCAGGCCAAGCGCCCACCCCGCGGTCGGACCGATCCAGCGCAGCGCGCGGCGCCCGCGCCACCACCGGCCTGGCAGGCGACCGGCCAGGGCACTCAACATCCGCGTCGCAGCCGTGGTCGCAAGCTCCACGCTCCAGACGAGTCCCACATCTCGCACCGTGACGACCAGATGACTGGGGCCAGTCCAGTTGACCGCGATCATGTCCGTCACGACAGGACCGAGGCTGTGCGCGAACAGGGGAGGCACGGCGCGCTCCGGCCCGACGTCGGCGAACAGCGTCCACACCCCGCCGGGATTCAGGTGCCACACCGCGGTATACGGAGGACCGCTCGACGACGCCGAACAGCGCCACAAGGCGAGGGAATCCCCGCTCGCGAACGACTGGCCGATCACCCCATACCCGGTCGAGCGCTCCGCGGGCGTCCGGGTGCCGTTCACATCAGGGGAATGACGCACGCCGTGCCGATCAAGGCGATCCCCCACACGAGGTCGAGATTCACCCACATCGTCCGCAACAGCCGCAACCCGAGCTTCTCGTACACGACCACGGCCACGAGCCCGGTCACGAGCAGGTAGCCGGTGGTGTGCAGCAGCGGCGGCCACAGGCCGGCGGCGGCGTGCGTCCCATGACCCATCGGCATCGTCCCTTCCCCTGCGGACCCGATAGGAACGAGGAACGGCAGCACCATCAGCCCCGCGCCGTGAGCCGTGGCCATCATACCCGACCAGACCGTGAGGTCCCGTGCGCTGACCCGCATCCCGATCCAGCGCGGGTGGTGATGGCGCGCCAGCCGGTAAGCACCGAAGCCCAGCAGCGTAGCCGCCACCACCCATTTCAGGCGGTCGGGGGGCAGCACGATCCCGACGGCCAGCGCGCACGCCACCGCCAGCGCGATCGCGAGGCCGTGCCCCAGGGCGAGGGGCAGCAGCGCGCCCCACACGGCGCGCCGACTCCGCTCCTGCAGCCCCAGGGCCACGGCGAACAACCAGCCCATCCCCGGATTGATCCCGTGCCAGATCCCGAGCAGCAGGATCGCGACCCAGGACCAGGGAGCGGCGTGCGTCACGAGAAGCAGAACGAGTCGGAAGACGCGTCGCCCCCTTGCAGCCGTACCTGGTGCGGCCGCACGCCCTCGGGAAACTCGACCAGGAACTGCTCGTCGAGCCGCATGCCGCCGGTGGGGTCGGCGTCGAGCTTGACCATCCAGCCGCGGATCCCGTCGGGATAGAACTGCGCATCCCAGGGCGAGTACAGGGAGTTCGTGACGTACACGCGCCGGCTGTCGCGGCTGATCTCCACCATCTGCGGCCCGCCGTTGCGCGGCACCCCGGGATGGGCGGGGTGCGGCGTGCGGCGCACAATGCCGCCGAGGCGCACGCTCCCCGTCAACGTGGGCGCGAACGGATCCGACACGTCGTACTGCCGCAGCTCCCCGGTCCCCCAGCAGGAGACATAGAGGAAGCGGTCGTCGAGCGAGAGATTCAGATCCGTGACGAGCGGCGGCACGGCCTTGAACCCCTGCAACAGCGGCGGCAGCAGCGCGGCATCCGCCGGCTCGGCCGGGATGTCGATCACTTTGCGCACCCGCCAGGTGGCATCGCCGTTCTTCCCTTCGCGGTACCACAGCCAGACCGACGAGGAGAGATCCTCGAGCGAGATCACGACGCCGGCGAAGCCGTACGTCTTGGCGGGATCGCGGGCGGGACGCAGCTCCAGCGACATCTGGTACTGGGGACCCAGCTCGAGACGCTGCAGGTGACGGCGGCGGCGCAGGTCCCACACGTGGAGCGCATTGCCGTACTTGCCGTTCAGCAGCAGCTCGGGATTCACCCCGTCCCGCACCATGTTGGGCGTGCCCCATTCGCTCGTCACGATGGTGTCGGCCCCCAGATGCCAGGCGAAATCGTACGAGAGGACCTGCGGGCCGCGGTCCTTTTCCCAGGCCCCGCGTCGCACCTCGAACGTCTCGTGGTCCAGCGTGAAGATGCCACCGGGCCCTCCGCCATCGGCCGCGCCCAGCGCGTTGAGGTAGATGCCGTCGGGTCCGCAGTGCACGGTGTGCGGCGAGGTGTAGCCGGTGCGCTCCAGCAGTGTCTCGCGCTCGATGACCTTCACCACCCGCGGCTGCCGGGGATCCGGCTGCGTATCCACCACGTGGATGCGCGAGGAATGGATGCCCGGAACGATCAGGTACCGCCGCTCCACGTGCGCCTGGGGCGCGGACGGGCAGAGGTGCGAGCTGCAGGCATTCCACCCGAAGTGGTGCAGCTCGTCGCCGGCGCCGGTCATGTCCACACCACCGACGAGCGTGCCGTAGGTCGGGGAGTCCTGCCGCACGTCCACGACGCCCAATGAATCGGGACGGCCGTCCCCCGACGCGTTCAGCAGGGCGACGTAGGCCGTCTCCTCACGGGGCGCCTCTCCGGCGAGCCGCGGCGACGGGTAGAACGTGGGATCGGGGCGCCAACGGGTCATGATCGTACCTCCGTGCTCGTTCGAGTTCGATGGAGTGCCGCCGCGCCGACACCGGGCTGCAGGGCCTGATGGGGAGCGGAGGCCAACAGCGTCCTGCCGGGCGAGGAAACCGGGATATCGACGATCAGCGCGCCGCCTTCGCCGCCGCCCGGGCGCCCGCCCACGCCCCGGAACAGCCGCAGGGCGGCTTCGTCTTCGGGGAGCACGATGGCACGGAGCCACTCGATCCCGTTCATCATCGCGCTCACGAGGAGGGTCTCGAGCAGCAACCTGCCCAGGCCGACGCCTTGCCAGTCGTCGACGATCGTGATCGCCATTTCGGCCGCGCGTCGGTCGGCGGCGTCGCGCACGTAGCGGATCACGCCGATCCCGGGCTGGCCCGGCTCGTCGAGCGAGACCGCCACCCAGGCGAAGTGATTCCGCAGGTCGACCTCGGTCAGGTACCGGAGCTCGTCGTCCGACAGCCGCTCGACCATCCGGTGAAACCGCAGGTAGCGCGACCGCGGACTCAGGCGCGCCAACCCGGCGATCAGCCCGCTCTTGTCCGCCGGCGTGATGGGACGAACCCAGACGCGGCGGCCATCGCGCAATTCAGCTTCGAACCCCCGGGTGCCCGGCCGGGAAGACCGGCCCGTGCCCGCATGAGTCCTCATGACGACCCCCTTTCCTTGGCTGATTAGGCGCAGGGCGCCGCCTGAACGGCTCATCGGGCCGGCGGAAGGGAGCTCGGGACGGGTGGCGTCCCGCGGTCCGGGCGGCTTTATTAGGGCGCGTCAGCGGTATGGCTCCAGGCACCGACGTCACGCAGGCGCTCATCGAGCTCTCCGGGGGGGACCCGGGCGCATTCGAGCGCCTGCTCCCGATGGTCTACGACCACCTGCGCGGGCTTGCGCGACGCGAGCTGCGACACGAGCGCCCCGACCACACGCTGACACCCACCGCGCTGGTGCACGAGGCATATCTCAAGCTGGTGCAGCTCGACCGGATCACCTGGCGCGGCCGAGCGCACTTCTTCGCGGCCTGCGCCCAGGAGATGCGCCGCATCCTCATCAGCTACGCGCGGAAACAGAAGGCGGACAAACGGGGCGGCACGGCGGTCGCGGTCCCGCTCGAGAACGCCGTCCTCGCGGCGCAGACGCGACCGGGCGAGATCCTCGCGCTGGACGAGGCGCTGCAGCGCCTCGGCACCCTCGACCCCCGTCAGGCCCGGATCGTGGAGTGCCGCTTCTTCGCCGGCATGAGCGTGGAGGAAACCGCGGAAGCCCTGGAAATCTCGCCGGCAACCGTGAAGCGGGAATGGACCGCAGCGCGTGCCTGGCTCAACCGTGAGTTGCGCCGTTGAGCACGCCGCCGACCTCCGGGCGCTGGGCGCGCATCCAGGAGCTGTTTCAGGCCGCGCTCGAACAGGCGCCCGACGCCCGCGCCGCCTATCTGCAGCAGGCGTGCGGCACGGATCCCGGGGTCCACGCCGAGGTCGTGTCGCTCCTCGACGCGCACGAAGATCCGGGGCCCATCGCACGGCTGCTCCCGGAGTCCCCGGCGACCCTCCCGTTGGATCGTATCGGCCCCTACCGCATCCTCGCCCCGCTCGGCGAAGGAGGTATGGCCACCGTCTATCTCGCGGAGCGTGAGGGGCCGGACTACACCCAGCTGGTGGCGTTGAAGATCAGCCGCACGGGCGGGGCGGATGCCCGGCTGGCCGATCGCCTGCGCGGCGAGCGCCGGATTCTCGCGGGGCTCGAGCATCCGAACATCGCGCGGCTGGTTGACGGCGGCGCGACGTCCGTGGGGCAGCCGTTCTGCGCCATGGAGTTCGTGGACGGGCCCAATCTGCTCGATTACGCCGACCGGCAGCGGCTGACCGTGGCGCAGCGGCTGGAGCTCTTCCTGGAAGTGTGCGACGCGGTCCATTACGCGCATCAGCAGCTCGTCGTGCACCGGGATCTCAAGCCGAGCAACATCCTGGTCTCTCCCGAGGGCCGGGCCAAGCTGCTGGATTTCGGCATCGCCAAGTTGCTCGATGCGGCACAGGAGGTGGACCCATCGATCCTCACGCACACCGTGGCCTGGTTCACGCCTGCCTACGCGAGTCCGGAGCAGGTCCGCGGCGAGCAGGTCACGACCCTCACCGATGTCTATGCGCTGGGCGTTGTGCTCTACGAGCTGCTGGCGGGCGCGCGGCCGTATGACGTCGACGCACGCTCCCCGGCGGAGATCGAGCGCATCGTCTGCGACCGCATCCCCGACCCACCCAGCACGGCCGCGGGCCGGGCTTCGCCGGAAGTCGCTCAGGCCCGCCGCAGCAGCGCGGAGCGCCTGCGCCGGCAGATCGCCGGCGACCTCGACACGATCGTGCTCAAAGCTCTCGGAAAGGAACCGGCCCGCCGGTACGCCTCGGTGGAGCAGCTGGCCGAGGACCTGCGCCGCTACCTGCACGGCCACCCGGTTCTGGCCCGGCCCGACCGATTCGGCTACCGCGCCGGCAAATTCGTCCGCCGGCACCGGACCGCGGTGGCCGCCGCGACCCTGGCGGCGCTATCCCTCATCGGCGGCATCACGGCGGTGGCGTGGCAGGCCGCGCGCGCACGCCGCGAGCGCGACCGGGCCGCCCGGGCGCTGGTCGAGGCGCGGCAGGCGCTTTCCCAGTCGGAGGACGTCACCGGTTTCCTGCTGGGTCTGTTTCGTAGCAACGACCCATCGGTCACCTCCGGGAATCTCGCGGCCGCACGCGAGCTGTTGCGTCGTGGGGTGACGCAGGCCGACAGCCTTGCGGGGCAGCCGGCCGTGCAGGCGCGGATGCTGGACGCCCTTGGCGATGTCTATGCCAACCTCGGCGAGTACGATGAATCCCGGCGGCTGCTCGAGCGCGCCCTGGCGCTGCGCCGTGCGACGCTCGGGGAACAGCACGTCGACGTGGCCCAGAGCCTGAACCACCTCGGCACCCTGGCCCGCCGCTTGGCCAACTATGCAGCCGCCGAATCCCTGTACCTCTCGGCGTTGGCCATCGAGCGCCGGGCCCTCGGCGACAGCGACCTGGCTGTGGCGCGCACGCTGTCCAATCTCGGCTTCCTCATGCCCTATGTCGCTCGGCTGGCGGAGGGCGAAGCGTACTACCGCAGCGCGCTCGCGATCACTCGTCGAGTGAAGCCGGCCGGCGACCCCGACGTGGCCAAGGCGGTGGGACGGCTCTGCGAGACTCTGGCCCGGCGCGGCAAACGGGCGGAGGCCGAGAGCCTGCTCCGGGAAGTGGCGGCGGCGCGGCGGCGTACGGCGGGCCAGCAGGACCCCACGCTGGCCGAGACGCTGCTCTCGCTGGCCGATCTCATCGCCACCGATTCCGGGCGCATCACGGAGGCCGAATCCCTCTACCGCCAGGCGCTCGCCATCCAGCGCCGGACGTTCGGCGACCGCAGTCCCGTGCTGAGTCACGCGCTCGACGGCTTGTCGGATGTGCTGGCCGCGCGCGGCGCGTTTGCCGAGGCGGAGGGCCTGGAGCGCGAGGTGCTCGACATCCGCCGGGAGGCGCTGGGGGCGGAGCATCCGAGCGTGGCGGAGGCCCTGGGGCACCTGGCCGCCCTGATGGAGCGCCAGGGCCGGTATCAGGAGGCCCTGACGCTGCGCCGGCGCGCACTGGCGCTCTGGCGGCGCTCGATGGGACCCGAGCATCCCGTCGTCGCGGGCGCCATGACGGATGTCGCGGTGGTGTTGACGGAGATGAACGAGCTCGATGAGGCCGAACGGCTATTCCGGACCTCGTTGGCCATGCGGGAGCGCACGTCGGGACCGGACCACCCGGTGCTGGCTTTCACGCTCCGCCGGTATGCAGAGCTGCGGATCAAGCGCAGGGACTACGCGGGCGCCGAGGCATTTCTCCTCCGTGCCCTCGACATCCTTCGAAAGCAGCTCCCCGCCGAGCATCTCGAGGTCCGTGTCGTAAACAACACCCTGGCCGAGCTGTACGACACCTGGGGCAGGCCCGAGGACGCGCGCCGCTACCGCGCGGCGGCCTCGCTTGCCCCCCCCGGAGACACCCCCTAGTCTAGAGAATCATGCTGTCGATCACGATCAACGGACGCCGGTTGTCCGCCGCCCCCGAGCAGACCATTCTCGACGCCGCCCGTGCGGCCGGGATCGACATCCCCACCCTGTGCTGGTATCCGACGCTGCCGATCGTCGGCAACTGCCGCATCTGTCTCGTCTCGGTGGAAGGCCAACCCAAGCTGCTCCCCGCCTGCGCCACCAAAGTGGCCGAGGGCATGGCCGTCACCACCGAATCACATGCCGCCGTGGAGAACCGCAAGAGCGTCCTGCGCTTCCTGTTGGAGCGCTATCCCGGCGACCATCTGCTCGACGGGGGGCGGGCCGATCCACGCAACGAGTTCGAGCGCTACCTCGTCCGCTACGGCGTCACCCCGTCCCCTGCCGCCGGCCGGGATCTGCCGCTGCGCTCGGGTGACGAGCGACCCGGCGATCCGATGATTCAGCACGACATGACGACCTGCATCCTGTGCACCCGCTGCGTACGGGCGTGCGAGGACCTCCAGGTCGTAGGCGTGCTCGACGTCGCCGAACGGGGCGGCCACGCCGCGATCATCGTCGGCGCGGACGGGGATCCCGACCGGGCCGGTTGCACGTGGTGCGGCGAATGCGTGCGGGTATGCCCCACCGGGGCGATCTTCGAGGTCATGCCGCGGGAACGGTTCCGGCCCGAGCAGATCCGCCGGCCGGAGACGGTGGTCCGTTCCGTGTGTCCGTATTGCGGCGTCGGCTGCCAACTGGACCTGCACACCGCCGACGGCAAGATCGTCCGCGTCACCTCCCCCGACATCGAGCTCGACACGCCCAACCAGGGCAGCACCTGCGTGAAGGGCCGCTTCGGCTACGACTTCCCGCAGCATCGCGACCGGCTCACCCGGCCGCTGATCCGCCGCGGATGGGAGCGCGGGCCGGACGGCCGCTGGGTGTATCGCGGCGCCGGGGGGGCCGAGCGGCGCGCGGGTCCGTGGCGCAGCATCGAGGGCGAGGGCCAGCAGTCCAAACCCGGCACGCCCCCGCGCAAGACGGGGAAGTCGGTGCGCGAGCTGCCGCTGCTAGAGCGGCTGGACATGGACATCCGCGACCGCGTGGCGACTCCCGCCTCCTGGTACGAGCCGTTCCGCGAAGCCAGCTGGGAAGAGGCGTTGGAGCTCGCCGCGCAGGAGCTGGGACGCATCAAGCACGACCGCGGCCCCGATGCCCTCGCCTGCTTCTCTTCGGCCAAGTGCTCCAACGAGGAGAATTACCTGCTGATGCGGCTGTTCCGCGGCGCGATCGGCACGAACAACGTGGATCACTGCACGCGCCTGTGCCACTCGACGTCCGTGGCGGCCATGCAGCGGGCGCTCAACACCTCGGCGGCCTCGGGGTCGATGCGCGAAGTGGAGCACGAGTGCGACGTGATCTTCATCGCCGGCGCGAACACCTCGGAGACCCACCCGGTGTTCGGGGCCGCGATCAAGCGCGCTCACGAGCGGGGCGCCACCCTGATCGTCGCAGACCCGCGGCGCACCGAGCTGGCCGGCCGCGCCGACATCCACCTCCAGATGCTGCCGGGGACCGACGTCGCCCTGTTTTCGGCGATGCTGAATCACATCCTCGCGGCGGGACTCGAGAATCGGGAGTTCATCGCCACGCGGATGCGGGAATTCGAGGGCGTGCGGGCCTGCGTCCAGCCCTACACCCCGGAGCGCGCCGCCAAGATCACCGGCGTCCCCGCCGCGCTGATCCGGCGCGCCGCCGAGCTGTACGCCCGCGGGCCGCGCACCAGCACCCTCTGGGCGATGGGCCTGACGCAGCACGCCAACGGCACCGACCTCGTCACCGCGCTGCTCAACCTGATGCTCGCCTGCGGCATGATCGGCCGCTGGGGGGCGGCGATGATGCCGGTGCGCGGCCAGAACAACGTGCAGGGCGCGTCCGATGTCGGCGCGATTCCCTTCGTGTACACGGACTATCAACCCGTGACCGACCCGGTGGTCCGCGAGCGGTTCGCCCGCGCCTGGGGCCTCGCTCCGGAGGCGCTCTCCCTCCAGAAGGGGCTCATGGTCACCGAGGTCGTGAAGCCGGAGAGCGGCGTCCGCGGCATGTACATCATGGGCGAGAACCCGATCATCTCCGATCCCGACATCGCCCACGCGGAGCACTGGTTCCGGGACTTGGAGTTTCTGGTCGTGCAGGACCTGTTCCTGACCGAGACCGCCCGCTACGCCGATGTCGTGCTCCCGGCGACGAGCTTCGCCGAGAAGACCGGCACGTTCGTGAATACGGAGCGCCGCATCCAGTTGAGCCACCGGGCCCTCAATCCGCCCGGCGACGCCCGCGGCGACCTCGAGATCCTGATCGAGCTGTCGCGCCGGCTCGGGCTGCCGACGCCGTTCCAGTCCGCCGAGGACGTGATGCGGGAGATCGCGACCGTCACGCCGTCATGGGCGGGCGTGACATATGCCCGGCTCGAGGGCGCGGGTCTCCAGTACCCGGTCCCCACGACCGAGCATCCGGGAACGGCCTTCCTGTTCGACCGCGCGTTCCCCACCGCGGACGGCAAGGGGATCTTCGTCCCCGTCGAGTACACCGACCCGGTGGAGCTCCCCGACGACCAGTATCCCTTCGTCATGAACACGGGGCGGCAACTGTACCACTGGCATACGGGAACCATGACGCGCCGCGCCTCCGGGTTGGACGCGCGCGAGCCGACGGCGATCGTCGAGATCCATCCCGACGACGCCGCGTCCCTGGGCGTCACCGAGGGCGACCTGGTGCGCCTCACCTCGCGCCGCAACTCGATGGTCACAGCGGTCCGCGTGTCGGACCGCGTCGCACCCGGGCAGGTCTTCGTCCCCTTCCACTTCCGTGAGGCGGCCGCTAACCTGCTGACCAACCCGGTACTGGATCCCTATGCCAAGATGGCCGAACTGAAGATCTGTGCGGTGCGGATCGAGCGGTCCGCCGTAGCGGCCGGCGTCTGACGCCCCAGTCGACCGGCCCGTTCAGTTCCGATCGCTCCCAGCTCCCCCGCCCCCGCCTCCCCACACATGCCCGAAACCATGCAAGCCGTCGTCAAGGACAAGCGCGCGCCCGGTCTGACCGTCACCAGCGTTCCCAAGCCTCGCGCCGGCTCCGGCGAGGTCCTCATCGCCGTCCGGCACGCCGGCGTGTGCGGCACCGACCTGCACATCGCCGATTGGGACGCCTGGGCGCAGGGGCGCCTCAAGCCGCCGCTCGTCATCGGCCATGAATTCGCCGGCGAGATCGTGGAGGTGGGAACCGGCGTCACGGAACTGACGCGCGGCCAGCTCGTCACCGCCGAGGGGCACATCATCTGCGGCCACTGCCTCCAGTGCCGCACCGGGAACGGCCACATCTGCAAGAACACGCGTATCATCGGCGTGGACCGCGACGGCGCGTTCGCCGAATTCATCGCGATGCCCGCGACCAACGTGCTGCCGCTGGAAGGGATCCCGACCGAGATCGGCGCCATCATGGACCCGATGGGCAACGCCTTCCACACGGTGTTGACGGCGGAAATCCCGGGCAGCACGGTGTTCATCGTGGGATGCGGTCCCATCGGCTGTTTCGCCGTGGGGATCGCGCGGGCGGCCGGCGCCGCACGCGTGATCGCCTCGGACGTCAATCCCAAGCGGCTCGCGCTGGCGCGCGCCATGGGCGCCCATGTGGTCCTCAATGCGGCGACGGAGCAGGTTGTGGACCGGGTGCTGGCCGAGACCGGTGGAGAGGGAGCCGACGTCGTGTGCGAGATGTCGGGTGTGCCATCGGCGCTCCACCAGGCGTTCCACGCGGTCCGCATGGGCGGACGGGTGCAGCTGCTCGGCATCCCCAAGGGCGAGGTCCCGGTGGATTTCGCCAACGAGATCATCTTCAAGGGCATCACGGTGTACGGGGTGATCGGCCGCAAGATGTACGAAACCTGGCACCAGATGCGCCGCTTCCTGTCCGCCGGGCTGTTCGACCCACGCCCCGTGATCACCCATCGCTTTCCCCTGGCCCGGATCGAAGAGGCCATCGCCACGATTCGCTCGGGGGACGCCGGCAAAGTCATCCTGGAGATCGCATGAGCCTCGCCACGAGCCTGACGCCCGAGCTGGAGCAGTTCAAACGGGATGGGGTCTACAAACGCCTCAACTACCTCGAGGCGCCGCAGGCGGCCCGGACGCGGATGGAGGGCCGCGGCGAGGTCGTCATCCTTTCCTCCAACAACTACCTGGGACTGTGCAACGAGCCGGAGGTCGTGGCGGCCGGGAAGGCGGCTCTGGACCGCTTCGGGGCCGGCACCGGCTCGGTGCGGTTCATCTGCGGCACGTTCACGATCCATCGTGACCTGGAGGCGGCGCTGGCGCGCCTGGTGGGTACCGAGGCGTCGCTCACCTACGTCAGCTGCTGGAACGCCAACGAGGGGCTCTGCCCCACGCTGCTCGGCGAGCAGGACATCGTCATTTCCGACCAGTTGAACCACGCCTCCATCATCGATTCGATCCGGCTCGCCAAGGCGATCACGAAGTGCCAGACGGCGGTTTACAGACACTCCGACATGGCCGATCTCGAGGAAAAGCTCCAGGCCGCCCGGGGCGCGCGCCGCCGGCTGATCTTCACCGACGGCATCTTCTCCATGGAAGGCGACATCGCCCGCCTGCCCGACATCCTGGAGCTGGCCCGCCGCCACGATGCGATCGTGGCCGTGGACGACTCCCATGCCACCGGGGTCCTGGGGAAGACGGGGCGTGGCACGGCCGAGCATTACGGGTGCTTCGGGCAGGTCGACATCATCACCTCGACGCTCGGCAAGGCCCTGGGAGGAGCGGCCGGGGGGTTCACCGCCGGTCCCTCGGCCCTCGCCGACTACCTCACCCAGCGCTCCAGACCCCAGTTGTTCAGCAACGCCCTGCCTCCCACCGTGGCGGCCAGCGCCCTGGCGGCGGTGCACTGCCTCGAGGCCCACCCCGAGCGCGTGCGCCGGCTGCACGAGAACGCCCGCTACTTCCGCGAGCAGCTGCAGGCGCTGGGGTTCAAGCCGCTGCCGGGCGAAACGCCGATCGTGCCCGTGATTCTCGGGGAGACCTCGAAGGCGATCGAGATGAGCGACCTGTTGCTCGAGGAGGGGGTGTTCGTGACGGGGTTCGGCTACCCGGTGGTGCCGCAGGGACACGCGCGGGTTCGCTGCCAGCTCTCCGCGGCGCACACCCGCGACGATCTCGACTTCGCGTTGCGCGCGTTCACCAAGGTGGGGAAGCGACTCAAGCTGATTTGAGACACAATCAGTACACCATAGCAGCACAAGCTACAGTCATGTACGGGATATCTTCGGGTTTCTGGGTCAGACTTCAAGTAGTTTCACGTTGCCAGCAGATAACCGACATTGCCGCAATAGGCTAGCTCAGACCCCACGGCTTGCCAAATCGCGGGGGACTCCTATTTTGGGGGTCCACCCGGCAGCCCCACGCTGCCCGAACATCCGTGGAGGAGTCCGATGAAGCCGCTGTCCCGCGTGGCGCTAGTCGCCCTGATGTGTGCTCCCCTGGCCCGGCCGGCCGCCGCACAGGAGAACGGGGGAGATCATCCCTACAAGTGGTACTGGGGCGGCCAGGCCGGCGCTCTCCTCTACCGGACCAACGCCCAGAAGTGGTACTTCGACCCCCTCGTGGGCGTGCACTGGATGATCACCAGGAAGCGCGGCGCGCTCTACGTCGGCGGGGAGGAGGCCTTCTTCACGAGTGACGCGACGGCCGGTGTCACCGATTTCGCCACGGGCACCGGCTACACCGTCGCCTTCAGCAAGGTCAGGCGCATCTTCGCCGGTCTGATCGCCTACCCGCTGCCTGGGCACCTCGAGCCGATCTTCGGGGGAGGCATCGGCCTCAACACGGTCGTGGACCCGAGAGCCAACTCCGCCGCGGGCCAATTCGCGGCCGATGAGGCAAGTAACTGGGCCAATTTCTTTCTGCTGGGGGGCATTCAGATCAACGTCGGGAACCTGGCGGTCTACGGCCAGTACGTCCTGGGGACCTCGGCCAACAACAAGCTGTTGCGCAACGAGCAGCATTCGATCCAGGGCGGCGTGCGCTACGCGCTGGGCAAAGCCCGGGAAGACGTTCAGAGTTCGCACTGAGACGGGCGGGAGCCGGGTGACCCCCGGCTCCCGATTCAGCGGGACACCCAGGGCGAGTCAGCGATCAGAAACCGCAGCGGCCAGTCCGCCGCCTGCGTGACCCCAATCCGGGGGGTGACGGCGATGCTGGGCCGGCGGCGACTCCCCCGCAGGATCCTCACCCTCCCCTCGATCAACGACGTACGGTTCTCCGCCCCGGTGATGCCGAGCGCCTGGCAGAGCCGGGCCGGCCCCGCACACAACTCCCGGTCCGACACGCCTCCCCGGCGCCGCCGCATCAACTCGAGTCCCTCCAGCGGCTCCAGCGCGCGAATCAGCACCGCGGCGGGGTAGTCGACCCGCTCGGTGACGACGTTCAGACACCAGTGCATGCCGTAAGTGAAATAGACGTAGGCGGTGGCGGGCCGTTCGTAGAGCGCCTCCGTCCGGGCGGTGCGCCGGTGCCCGAAGGCGTGACACGCCGGATCGTGGGGCCCGACGTAGGCCTCGGTTTCGACGATCCGACCCACGACGATCCGGTTCCCGATCCGGCTCATCACGAGGTGCCCCAATAGCCGACGCGCGACCTCGGACGTCGGTCGCGCGTAGAAGGCCTTGCCGAGCGGCGGCGCGGTCACTCGCCGCCGATGAGTCCCCGCTTCACCCGTGACCAGAACGAGTCTCCCTCCTCCTTCTCTGACGGAGCAGGCGGCGGAGTCGGTGCGGGCCGCTGCGGCGCCGGTGGCACCGGCACCGCCTCGAAGACCGGGGCGGATCCCCCTGACGGGCCTCGATCGCCTCGCCCCTGACCGCCACGCTCCTGGCCGCCGCGCTCCTGACCACCGCGGTCCAGGCCGCCGCGCTCAGGCCCCCGCTCCTCGCTACGTCCACCCCCCCGACCGCCGCGCCCCCGGCCACCCCGCCGCCCCCGCGCCGAGCGATCGCCCCCACCCCCCGGCTCGCCGCCACCCTCCCCGCCGTTGCGGCCGCGGGCCCCACGACCCCGCCCGCCACGGCCCCGTCCGCCGCGCTCGCGTCGCGGCCGCTCGTCCTCCTCGCGGCCCGGGCCGGCAGGCTCGCCGCCTCCCTGTGGAGAGGGCGCGGGCCGCGACGACACCGGCTCGACGCGAGGTCGGAAATTGGGGTCCACCTCTACGATCCCGACCCGCGGTGCGGCCGGTGTGGCGGGCCGCGGACCACGCGAGCCGCGCCGGAACCTGGCGCTCCGGGCCGGCATCCCCCCGAACGGGGACGTCGGCTGGGAATAGGGCGGCGGTGGCGCGGACGAGGCGGGCATCGGTGGCTCGGGCTCTTCGGCCTCCTCCTCCTGTGCGCGTGCCACCGGAGGACGCGCCGGCTCGGGCTGCTCCTCCGGCTTTACCCGGACCGAATACGATCCGCTCTCGTTCTTGGAGAGGTCGATCAGATCGGCGTCGTGCGCCTGACGCAGCAGCTTCGGCATGCTGCGCGAGTCCACGCGCTTGGTCCCTTCCGGGGCGAGCTCGTTCATCGCCTCCCGCACCGTTTCGGCACTGACCTCCTGCTCCCCGCCCAGCCGGCCCAGCGCCTGCTTGAGCAACCCGAACGCGTCGCCGACCAGCGAGCCGCGACGGTGCGGCGGTGCGGGTGGTGGAGGCTCGGGGGCCGCCGGCGCGGGCGATGGCGAAGGCGCTGGCGGTGGCGCTGGCGCTTCGCCGTATACGCCAGGCGTCGCGGCAGCCGTCTCGGCCTTCTGGCCCAGTGCGATCTCGTATTGGCCGTTGTCGAGGCGGGTCGTAGCGATCAGCCCGCGGTGGGCGGCCTCCTGGACGAACTTGCTGAAGCGCGAGAACCCGACGTCCTTTTCGTCGAACGACGGATCGATCTCCTGCATCACCTGCTTGAGTCGGTCGGAGCGCATCACATCGTTGTGCGCGGTCATCTGCTTCACCGCCTCGATCACCAGCTCCCACGGATCGCGGCGCACGTGCTCGATGTCGCTCTCCTTGGTGAGGCCGGCGAGCTCGTTGTACGAGAAGTACTCGTCGCAGTTCTGGATCAGGAGATCGCTCGAAGACTCCCGGATCCCCACGCCGATGACGTACTTGCCGTACTCCTTGAGCTTCAGCACGAGCGAGGAGAAATCGCTGTCCCCCGACAGCAGAATGAACGTGCCGATTTCCGGCCGGGTGAAGACCAGCTCGAGCGCGTCGATCGCGAGCCGGATGTCGGTCGCGTTCTTCTTGCTGGAGCCGTAGGCCGGCGCGAAGATGAGGTCGATCGAGGATTCCGACAGCGGAACGATGTACTGCGGGTAGCGGCGCCAGTCGGCGTAGGCGCGCTGGACCGCCACCTTGCCGCGGATGATGTCCGACTGCAGTAACCGCTTGAGCTCGCTCTGCAGGTCCGAGCGGATGCCCATCGTCACGTTGTCGAAATCGATCATCAGCGCGGCGTTGGGGGCGTGAGTGGGTGGTTCCTTGAACGCGGGTCTGGGAAGGTGGGCGTGTGCCTGTGTGGCCATTGTATGGGTGTGGTGCCGGGGATCGTCGACGCGCCTCCTGGGCCGCACTTCCCGCCCCCGATCGGCGGAAAGGCTCCTCGCGCTGCGACTATCCCTCGAGATCATGCGCGGCAGCCGCATCGCGCAACGCGCGTCTGGCGGGCTGTCCGCTTCTCACGCCCCACCGGAGCGTCTCGGGCGACCTGGGTCGGGTCCGGGCCTGTCGGCCCGGTACGGCGAACCCAGCGCATCCTGAGCGGCGGCGGGGTGAGCCCGGAAGGGGCGCTGAGGCGGGGCGAACCCCCGTCCTCCGCTCCTGTTCCGGACTCCATCGGGAACCATTGAAACTAAACAACTTGCGCCCAAATAGGAAGGCGCCGCTCACTCCCCCAGTACCTTGATCACCACCCGCTTGCGGCGCCCGCCATCCCACTCCCCATAGAACACCCGCTGCCACGGGCCGAAATCGAGCTTCCCCTTGGTGATCGGGACGATGACTTCGTGGCCCACCGTCAGGCTGCGCAGGTGAGCGGCGGCGTTGTCCTCCCCGGTGTCGTTGTGCCGGTACCGCTTCGGGTCCCAGGGGGCGACCGAGTGTTCCAGCCAATGCAGGATGTCGTGCCACAGGCCGGACTCATGATCGTTGACGAAGACCGACGCCGAGATGTGCATCGCCGAGACGAGCACCATTCCCTCCTGGACGCCGCTCGCGCGCACCTGCTCGGCGACCTCTTCGGTGACGTCGATGATTTCCTGCCGCTGTTTCGTGTTGAACCAGAGGTAGTGGGTGTGACTTTTCATCAGCTCCTCCCGAGAGACCGCCGGAGCAGGGAGCACAGAGCAGTACTGCTCCCTGCTCCGTGCTCTGTTTCGGTTCCCGTGTCAGTTTGTCGCGCCCGCTCCAACCTCCTAGATTGCTGCAAGATATGGCTCTTCCGTTCCGTCGGCGCATCTTCTTCGTCCTGGTACTCATGGCGGCCGTGCCCACCGGGCTGGCGGTCGTGTCCTGGGTGCTGACGGTGCGGACCTTCGGGCCGACGGCGGGGGCGCGGGCATCGCTCGAGGAGGTGGCAGGCTCGGCCCGGGGGATGCTCGAGCACCTCGACACGACCCAGCTCGCTCCAGCGGCGCGCGCCGGCGTGCGAGAGCATCTGGATGCCGTATCACGCGGCGTGAGCTTCGCGCGGCGCGCCGATAGCTATCTCCGCTACTACACGGCCGGACTGGCCATCGTAGTGGTCACGCTGGGTACCCTCGTGCTGGTCGCGGCCGTGTACCTGGCCGGCCATCTCTCCCGCCAGCTGTCACGGCCCATCGATGAGCTGGTGGGGTGGACGCGCCTGATTCGCCGGCACGAGGCGCTCCCCGCAGGTCCCCCGACGCGCGGGGCGCCGGAGTTCGCCTCGCTGCGCCTGGCGCTGCGGGACATGGCGGGCGCGCTGGACACCGCCCGGGGCCGGGAGCTCGAGGCGGAGCGCCTCCGGGCATTTCGAGAAGTGGCGCGGCGCGTCGCCCATGAGATCAAGAACCCGCTCACCTCGATGCGGATCGCCGTAGACCAGCTGCAGCGCGCCGACGCGGCACGCCCCGTCGACGGGCGCACGGCGATGGCGCGCGAGGTCCTGGCTGCGGAGACCGACCGGCTGGAGCGGCTCGCCAGAGAGTTCGCCGACTTCGGCCGCCTCCCGGAGGGGCCGACCAGCGAGGTGGACCTGGTGGAGCTTCTGGAGGAGCTGGGACGGACCGCAGTGCCGGCGGACGTGGCGGTGCACGTGACCGCCAACGGCGGGCGCCGCACGATCCAGGGACACTACGACCCACTGCGTCGCGCCTTCAGCAATCTGTTTCGCAACGCGGCCGAGGCGATGGCCGGCCACGGGACCATCGACGTGGCCGTGACGGGTGAGGGCCGCGGGGTGGTGATCACCGTCGCCGACCACGGTCCCGGCATCCCGGCCGACCTGCGCGGCCGCGTGTTCGAGCCCTACCTGACGACCAAGCCGGACGGGACGGGACTCGGGCTGGCGTTGGTGCGCCAGACGGTGGACGCCCATCACGGAACGATCGCCGTGGCGGAAACGGAGGGCGGCGGCGCCACCTTCACCCTGGTGTTTCCCGCATGAGCCCGCGCGTACTGCTGGTCGACGACGAGCACAACATCCGCCGCATGGTCGGGGCACTGCTCCAGGAAGAGGGGTACGAGATCGCGGACGCGCCGAACGGCGCCGCGGCCCTGGCCGCGGTACGCGAGACCCCGCCCGACGCGATCCTGCTGGATCTCATGATGCCGGGTGGCCCGGACGGCATGGCGACGCTCGAGGAGCTGAAGCGGACGCTCCCCGACGTCCCCGTCGTGATGATGAGCGGCAAGGCGTCGCTGGCCGACGCGGTGCGCGCCACCAAGCTCGGCGCCTTCCAGTTCCTGGAGAAGCCGCTCACCCCCGAGGGATTGCTCGTCGCCGTGCGGAGCGCGCTGGAGCTGTCGCGGGCCCGGGCCGAGAACCGCCGGCTGCACGAGGCGCTGGGGCACGCCGACCCGCTGGTGGGGGGGAGCGCGGCCATGGACGAGCTGCGCGCGTTGATCGCGCGGATCGCCCCGACCGACGCCCGCGTGCTGATCACCGGGGAATCGGGCACCGGCAAGGAGCTGGTGGCGTCGGCGATTCACCGCCAGAGCGGCCGGGCCACCAAGCCGTTCGTCACCGTGAACAGTGCCGCGATCCCCCGCGACCTGGTCGAATCCGAGCTGTTCGGGCACGAAAAGGGCGCCTTCACCGGCGCCAGTGAGCGGCGGCTGGGCCGCTTCGAGCTGGCGGATGGCGGGACGCTGTTCCTCGACGAGGTGGGCGACCTGGGGCAGGAGGCGCAGGCGAAACTGCTGCGCGTGCTCGAGACCGGAGTGATCGAGCGGGTCGGCGGGGAGCGACCGATCACGGTCGACGTGCGGGTCATTGCCGCCACCAACAAGGACCTCGCGCGCGCGACGCGCGAGGGCAAGTTCCGCGACGACCTGCTGTTCCGGCTCAACGTGCTGCCGGTGCATATCCCCCCGCTGCGCGAGCGCACCGAGGACGTCGCGCCCCTGGTCCGGCACTTCCTGGCTCGGCAGGCGGCGCGCCTCGGCCGTCAGTTCACGGTGGATGCGGGGGCGCTGCAACTCCTGGTAGCGTACCGCTGGCCGGGCAACGTGCGGGAGCTCGGTAACCTGATGGAGCGACTGGCGATCCTCGCGGCGACCGACGCGATCACCGCCGAGGAGGTGCTGCGGGTGCTCCCGCCCGACGCCGTCTCCACCCGGGGCGTGGGGACTGCTCCGGCGGGACCCGACCTTCCGCTCGCCGAGGCGCTCGACCGCTACGAGCGGCAGCTGATCGCGGCCGCGCTCTCCGCGGCCACCGGCAACGTCGCCGACGCCGCGCGCCGCCTGTCCACCGACCGCGCCAACCTCTACCGACGGATGCGCCGGCTCGGCCTCGAGCCGCCGCGCCACCTCGCGGAATGACCACTCGCCTCCTCATCGTGACGGCGCTCGGCGCCGCCCTGAGCCTCGCCCGGCCGCTCGTCGCGCAGGATACCGCGATCGTCATCCATCCCGAGAGCGCAGGCCTGCATCTCACCCCCCCCGAGCTGCCGCACGCCGTCGTGACGCAGGCCGTGCAGTTCTACAACGCCACGACCACGACGCACCTCGTGGGCCGCGTCCGGCTGCCGGCCGGCAACACCTGGGCGGGAAACGTCGCCATTCGCAACGGTCCCGCGTTCATCGCGGGCACGGTGGACGGCACGATGCTCATCCTCAATGGCTCGGTCACCCTCGACTCCACCGCGCGCATCACCGGCGATCTCATCGTGATCGGCGGCACCCTGCTCGGCGTCCGGGAGGCAGTGGCCGGATCCGTGTTCCTCTATGCCGAGCCGTTGCCCTATCGGCTGGTGGGAGACACGCTGATCCACGCCCCCGACCTGGCCCGCCGCTTCAGTCTCGCGGCGCGCTACGTCTTCGGGCGCGGCTCGTCCCGCTCCAGCCTGGTCCTCGCCACCGGCGGCACCTACAACCGGGTCGAGGGTCTGCCGATCGTGGCCGGGCCGACGTTGGACCTCACGCTGGGG
>DATGDT010000368.1:0-3027 GCA_035310725.1 Gemmatimonadales bacterium | reverse complement strand
GCGATGCCCGCCACGATCGCGACAATGGGCACCAGGCTGTAACGGATGCCCAAGAGCTCCCAGACCCCGCCCAGAAGGAAGAGAACACCCACCAGGACCCAAAACCCCTCGATGGCCAGGCCGAAGGACTTGCGTGCCAACTGCGCGCCCAGCGTGATGACACCGAAACCGAGGAGAGCCAGGCCCCACCCGATATCGGCGATGAGGGCGATCCCGACCCAAACGAAGAACACCCCCCACGCGGCCGCGTCCAACTTGTGAGCGACGATCGGGGCGCTCGGGGCGGGTACGTGCTCGACATGCGTCATAGAGGCCTCCCTGTTGATTGCGGTCCACCACCTCACACTGCACGATCGAGCCCGTGTGGGGCATGAAAGTCCGATTAGGCTGCATTCAGAACGTCGACGTTCCAGGCTGCCCTCAAGTCCGCCTCAAGCATTCTTCACCGGGAACGCCGCAGAGGCGTACACCCGCTGGTCGTACTGCCCGTGATGGCGTCGGCAAAGCCTGCCGGTTCGCGACGTTTTATCGAGAACCGGGCACTCGCTGAGCTGCAGGAGGACGGGACGCGGGAAGGCCTCCGCCGGCGATGGCTCTCGGAGGCCGAAGCCGGCTAGGTCGCGTTCGACAATCCCACGCGTCGCAGGTCGGGCCCGCGCCCGGAACACCGCCCCCAACAGGCGTTTGACGGCTGATTGACGACGCTGTCTGCCAATTAGGTCTCATCATCGACCAGGGCCAACCCAGCGAAGTCCGGGGACGCATAGCCACGGGTCCTCGCTCTCTCGTCAAACGCCCCTCGGGGACGCCACCAAAGATCTCAAGACTCTTGAGAACGGCTTGAGAGAAGGCTCGAGATTGGCATCGGTACACCGGGCTCGGCATCGGCCTCTCGATACCGCTCGGGCCGTGACTCGGTAGTCCGGGGTCGGTGTTCGATTTGGCTGTTTCAGCCGAACATTCACCTGCCGACATCGGTCGGGCGTTTCCAGCGCCCCGCCTCCGTGCCGCCAGTTGGGTGTGTCCCACGTACGGCACCTCCAGGAGGGGACCATGTCCACCTATCAGCACAAGCGAAACCGTGCCCTCGTTCTCCTACCGCTGATGTTCCTCGCTTGCGGCCGGGAGCCCGCCGCGCCCGTTGGGATGGTTGCCGCGGACGTGGTCATCCACCAGAACACCGGAAGCTGGGACATCTACGTCTACGATGTGAAGTCGGGAACGACGACCCAAGCAACGGCCATCGCCGGGGCCGACGAGTGGAATGCAGCGTTCTCGAACGACGGCATGTCGATCGTGCATGAGGTGATAGGCTCGCACGACCTCTATGTCACGCGGATCGCGACCGGTGAAAGCGCTCCCCTCGCAGGAGGTGAAGGAGGGAATGACGCCGACTGGTCACCCACCGGCCAGCTCATCGCCTTCGACGGGGACTGGGGCGACCCCAATCTGTACGTGGTACCAGCCTCGGGCGGGACGCGCCGCTTGGTGCGATCGACCGCGATGGATCCGCAATGGGGTCCGGACGGCCGCCACCTCGTCTTCCGGGACAACTCTGACTGGTCGGTCCGGACGATCGATATCCGCTCGGGGCGCGAACACGTGGTGGCTGGGTTTGGAGTGACCCCGGCATGGTCGACGGACGGAAGTCACATCGCCTACTCCGACGGCACCAATATCTTCGTCGTTGCGGTCACCGTCGCCGGCGCGGCCCTCGGCGCGCCGGTGCAATTGACGTTCGACTGCTGTTTCACCAACCAGCAACCGTCGTGGTTCAGCGACGGCCGGACCATCCTCTTCTCCAGCGACCGGAGTGGCACCGATTTCGACGTCTGGGTCGTTCCGGCAGCTGGTGGAGAGCCGACCCGGCTATTCGGCGCGGTCGGTGAGGGCGACTACGACCCGACCCTCTACGGGAACAGGCTCGTGGCGTTCTCCAAGTTCACGCCGCCGAGTCCGTGATCTCGTTCGCCGCCCGGCTCCACGCCGGGCGGTGGCCTTTCCGCTCGCCCGGGGGGGTCTACGTCGCCGACAATGGCGACCAGTTGCGGCTCAGCTTCCGCCAGCACCTGACCGTCAACGCGAATGGCGAGGTGATTGTCGACAGGTCAGACGCCTTCGCGCTCGAGTGCCTGATCGGGAAGCCTTGACCCTTTCGCTCCCGCAACCGGCACAGCCCGCTCGGCCTCGCGCCGGGCGCGTCGTCATCCAGCTACCGCCATCCCCCGTGGCCCCACGTACTCCGATTGAGGGCGAATGAGGTGGTCCTCGGCGTGCTGCTCAATCACGTGGGCGCACCAGCCCGCGACCCGCCCGCAGGCGAACAGCGCCACGAACGAGCGCGGCGCGAGGCCCAGCGCCTGGAGCACCAGCGCCGTATAAAACTCCACGTTGGTCCGCAGGTTGCGACCCGGCTTCACCTCTTCCAGAACCTTCAGAACGGTCTGCTCGACCGCGCGCGCTAGCTCGAAGAGCTTCCGGTCCTCCAGGTGGCCCCGGCCCATCTCGTCCGCCACGCGGCTCAGCACTTCGGCACGCGGATCGCGCACCTTGTAGACCCGGTGGCCGAACCCCATGATGCGCTTGCCGGCGTCGAGCTCCTTGCGGACCCAGGCCTCGGCCCGTTCCGCCGAGCGGATGTCCACCAGCATGTCGAGCACCGGGCCGGGCGCGCCGCCGTGGAGCGGACCCTTGAGCGCACCGACGGCACCCGTCACCGCGCTCACCATGTCCGACCGGGTGCTCGCGATCACCCGGCTCGTGAACGTCGACGCGTTCATGCCGTGGTCGATGACGGCCACCCAGTAGGTGTCGAGCGCGCGGGCCGCGATCGGGTCGGGCTCCTTGCCGTGCGCCATATAGAGGAAGTTCGCGGCGTGAGTGAGATCGCTGCGGGGTGCGACGGGCTCGAGGCCCTGGTTGAGCCGCGCGTGGGCCGCCACCAGGGTCGGGAAGCGCGCCGTCAACATGGTGGCGGCCGCGAGGTCAGCGGACCGCGAGATGTCGTCGGGACGGGCGAGGTCGAGC
>DATGDT010000367.1:0-2352 GCA_035310725.1 Gemmatimonadales bacterium | reverse complement strand
CGGGTGAACCTGCACGAGTTCCAGGCGCGCGAGATTCTCCGGCGCCACGCGATTCCGGTGCCGGAGGGCGAGGTCGTCACCACCCCCGTCGCCGCGAAGGCCGCCGCCGAGCGGCTGGGCGGGTCGGTGGTGGTCAAAGCTCAGGTGCACGCCGGCGGGCGCGGCAAGGCGGGCGGGGTGAAGCTCGCCAAGACCGCGGCCGAGGCCGAAGCGGTGGCCGGGAAAATCCTCGGCATGACGATCAAGGGCCTCACCGTGCAGAAGGTCCTCATCGTGCCCGCGGCCGACATCGCCTCCGAGAGCTATGTCGGGATCATCGTGGACCGCAACACGCAGCGGCCGGTGCTCATGGTGAGCGCGGCGGGCGGCATCGACATCGAGGAAGTGGCGGCGAACACCCCGGAGAAGATCCAGCGGCTCGCCGTGGACCCGCGCTACGGCCTGCTGGCGCACCAGGCGCTCACGCTCGGGTTCGCGCTGTATCAGGATGTGGCGCAGGCCCGTGCCGCCGCCGACATCATGCAGAAGCTCTACCGGGCGGCCTACGACGTCGGCGCCTCCCTCGCCGAGATCAATCCCCTGGTGACGACGCCCGCGGGCAAGGTCGTGGCGCTCGACGCCAAGATCGTGGTGGACGACAACGAGCTGGAGCGCCGGCCCGAGATCGCCGCGCTGCGCGATACCTCGGGAGAAGCGCCCTCCGAGGTGCAGGCGCGCGAAGCCGGGCTCACCTTCATCAAGCTCGAGGGCTCGGTGGGGTGCTGCGTCAACGGGGCCGGGCTCGCCATGGCCACGATGGACCTGGTGAAGTACTACGGCGGCGAGCCCGCGAACTTCCTCGACATCGGCGGCAGCTCGAATCCGCAGAAGGTCGTCAGCGCCCTGAAGATCATCACCGCCGATCCCGCGGTGCGCGCCATCCTGTTCAACATCTTCGGCGGCATCACCCGCTGCGACGACGTCGCCAACGGCATCGTGCAGGCGACGAGCCAGTTCCCGCTCCAGGTGCCGATCGTCATCCGGCTCACCGGGACGAACGAGCAGGAGGCGATGCGCATTCTCACCGGGGCCGGGTTCTCCGCGCTCACCGACATGGACGAGGCCGTGAAGCAGGCGGTCGCCGCCGTGCAGGGGAGGGCCGCGTGAGCGTCTTCGTCGACAAGAGCACACGGCTGCTGGTGCAGGGCATCACGGGCCGCGACGGCTCGTTCCACACGAAGCAGATGCTGGAATACGGCACCCAGGTCGTCGCCGGCGTCACGCCCGGCAAGGGTGGCCAGAGCTTCGAAGGCACGGTGCCGGTCTTCAATACCGTGGCCGAAGCGGTGCAGGCGACCAGGGCCACCGCGACGGTCATCTACGTGCCCGCTCCCTTCGCGGCCTCGGCGATCTTCGAGGCCGCCGACGCAGGTGTCCCGCTCATCGTCTGCATCACCGAAGGCGTGCCGGTGCTCGACATGACGAAGGTCATGCCGTTCGTGCGCGAGCGCGGCGCCCGGCTGGTGGGTCCGAACTGCCCCGGCCTGATCTCTCCGGGGCGGAGCAAGGTCGGGATCATCCCGGGCAACATCTGCAAGCCGGGCGACATTGGGGTGGTGAGCCGCAGCGGGACCCTCACCTACGAGATCATCCACCAGCTCTCCACCAACGGCCTGGGCCAGTCCACCTGCGTCGGCATCGGGGGCGACCCGATCATCGCCACCAACTTCATCGACTGTCTCGCCGCCTTCGAAGCGGATCGCGAGACGCGGGCCGTCGTCCTGATCGGCGAGATCGGTGGCGCCGACGAGCAACACGCCGCCGAGTTCGTCAAGACCAAGATGAAGAAGCCCGTCGTCGGCTTCATCGCGGGCCAGACTGCGCCCCCGGGCCGCCGCATGGGTCACGCGGGCGCCATCATCTCGGGCGCCGGCGCCACCGCCGCCGACAAGATGAAAGCCCTGGAGGAGGCCGGCATCTCCGTCATGAAGCGCCCGGCCGATGTCGTCCCGTTGCTGCGCTCCCGTCTATAGGTTTCCTTCACCGACCACTGACCACCGACCACTGACCACCGACCACCGACCACGCCTCATGTTGACTCTCGCCATCATCAAACCCGACGCCCTCGCCGCCGGCTCCGCGGGGAAAATCCTCGCCCACCTGGAGGCCCAGGGGTTCACGCTGCGCGCCGCCCGGATGGTGCGTCTCACCACCCCGCAGGCCGAGGCGTTCTACGCGGTGCACCGCGAACGGCCGTTCTTCCGTTCGCTCGTCACCTTCATGACCTCCGGGCCCTGCATCCCGATGGCCCTCGAGCGTGCCGACGCCGTGACGAAGCTGCGCGAGGTCATCGGAGCGACCGACCCGGCCGAG
>DATGDT010000366.1:0-14882 GCA_035310725.1 Gemmatimonadales bacterium | reverse complement strand
CTGCCCCCTCTGGTGATCACCAAAGCGCTGGCCTCGTATGGCAAAGGCTTAGTACAGCAGTGGATGCGGGCGCGGGGAATGTAGTGCGGCCGCCGAACGCCGCACAAGTCCCGCTCAGTCGGGCCGCGACAACAGATGGTGCTTGAGCTGAATAACGCCGACGAACCCGTCCACCGTATCGAGATCGGGGAAGTCCATCCAGCACCAGCGCACGCCTTCCACCATCCGGCCCTCGCGTACCGCCTGCTTCACCGACCGCGGCAGGCCGTCGGCCAGAATCAATTCCTGCTCCTCGGTGTCGTTGAGCACGAACGTGCCGCTCACGCCCGACTCCATGGGATGCAGGAATCCGAGTTTGCGGCCGCCGACCTCGTACATCCACACCCACTTCCACTCCGTGCCCATGTAGACGATCTGCTCCGTCACGTGGCGCAGCGCACGGATGTTCTCGCGCGCCCGCTTGAACCGCCCGGCGGCGAGCTTGGGGAGATCACGTGCGGGGGCGTCGGACTTGGGCCGGGCCCGCGGACTCATGTAGAGGTTGGTCGCCCAGTATCCGTTCGGTTGGCGGGGCATCAGCGCTCTCGGGTTGGGGATTCGGTTGACTGCAAGGCACAGGAAGTTACGGGTGCGGTCAACACGTAGCCGTATGTAACGCTGTACCAAGCACTTGAGTTCAGGGAAGGATCATCGTGCGTCGGGTCACCGCGTCGAAGCGCGCGGCATCGAGCAGCGAGCGGGCGGAGCGGTTCGGGACCGCCATGCGGCCGTCGCGACCCATGGTCAGCTCGATCACGTCCCGGTCGCGCCCGTACCACCGTGCGCTCGGCTCCAGGTCCGACGGATACACGCAGCGCGGCAGCGCGGCGACGGCCAGCGGCGCCTGAGACCCGATACCGGATTCCGGCATCGTCCCGGCCCACAATTCCGCTCCGTACGACTCGGCGATCCGATAGATGCGGCAGACTTCGGTGAGCCCCCCCACCCGGTGCACCTTGATGTTCCACACGCGCGGCCCCTCGAGCTCCACGATCTGGCGCGCGTGGCTCGCGCTCTTGAGCGTCTCGTCGAGGCAGATCGGCGTGCGGAGCGTGTGCGCCAGGCGGGCGTGTCCCACGAGCTCCTCCGGCGCCAGGGGCTGCTCGATGTACAGCAGGCCGGCGTCGTCGAGCGCCCGCAGGTCGCGCTCGTGCTCGGGCCATTCGTACGCGCCGTTGGCGTCGACCGTCAGCGGCAGATCCCCGCCGGCCATCGCGTCCCGCGCGGCGCGCACCGCTCCCTCGTCCCAGCCGGGCATCACCTTGATTTTCACGCGACGGTAGCCGAGCTCGAGCGCTCCGGCGATCCAGCGCGCCAGCGTCGCCGGCCGACGATCCTGCGGAATCCCGAGCGCGACGCCGCACGGAATGGCCGTCGCCCGCGACGTTTCCAACCGCTCCCCGAGCAGCGGGGCGAGTCCCGTGTGGCGCCGGTCCGCCTCGAGATCCCACGCCGCCGTCTCGATTCCCGCCCGGGCGAAGGGGTTGCCACGCACGCCGACGCGCAGCGCCGCATCGATCTCCTCGGGATCGACGAACTCCCGGCCAACCACCCGCGGCAGCAGCAGCCGAGCGAGGAGATCGCCGGCGCCCGCCAAGGTCTCCTCCGAATAGAAGGGCAGCTCGAACGGCGGCGACTCTCCGTACCCCACGTGACCGTCGTCGTCGTACAACGCGACGATGAACGACCGCCGCTCCCGGATCGCGCCGCCCGAGATGATGAACGGCTCGACCAGGGGCAGCGTGAGCTCGAACAGCTCAGCCCTTGAGACGAGCATACGGCAGATCGAGGAAATGCAGCTCGCCGCCCCGCCGGTGGATCGCTCCCTGCTGCTCGAGGCGCCACAGCTCGGCAACGAGACCGGATTGCGGGTGAAACACGAGCTGGTGCAGCGCGCGCTGGGTGCGCGATCCGGACCGGGCCGAGTACTCGTCGAGCGGGAGCTGAAAGTAGGTGTGTAGCTGCACCGCCTCGCACCCCGCCTGGGCATAGGCGAGCACGTCGCGTCCGGAGCTGATGCCCCCCGTGCCGCACAGTCCGGGAAACGGCGGCTGGTCGGGCTCGCCCCCGAGCCGGGAGAAGCTGCGAAGAATCCGCAGATTGCGCTCGAGCAGGTCGCTGCCGCCGTACGCCACGCCCTGCTCGACGTCGAACAGCCGGTTGAAGCACACCAGCGCGTCGGCGCCGGCGGCCGCCAACATCATGTCGTGCTGAAAGTCGTCCGCGAAGCGGGCGTTCATCAGCTTCACCGACACCCGAGTCTCGATGGGGGAAACGCGGCGGATGAGCCGGGGCGTCTCCCGCAGCCACCGGAGGATCTGCGCTTGGTCCTCGGCGAGCGCATCGCCCGCCAGCGTGGGCGAGAAGTCCTTCTCCAGGAGCAGCGGCGCTTCGCCCCAGGCGTCGGCGAGCGCGGCCGTGGTGAAGCGATACTCCGTTTCGACGAATGGCACCCCGAGGCGCGGCAGGTGGTACTTCACCGACGGGAGGACGAGCAGCGCTCCGGCCCGTGTGAGATCGCGTCCCACCCGCACCAGCGCCAGATAGTCCTCGAGTGAACGGTCCCAGCCGCGGCCCTTCCAGGTGACGGTCCAGCCGCGGTCGACGCCACCCACGACACGACGCTCGACCTTCATCTTCGTCTCGTGCACGGCCCAGGCCGCCATCGAGCGGACGCCCGCCGCATCCTGCGCGATCAGGGTTTTGAGTACCACGAACGCCAGTCCGGCCGTCGCGTCCTCCTGGAGCTGGCGCTCATTGAGCGACAGCTGCCCCGACCCCTTGCCGATCGGATGGGGCAGCGTCTGCCCCAGATAGCGGGCGGTGAGATCGATCTTGTAGGCCTCCCGGACGTACACCGGGAAGTCCCCCGGCAGCTCATCGCGGAAGCGCTCGAAGTCAGCGGCCAGCAGCGCGCGCATCGTGCACCGCCCGAGTCACCGCCTCGCGCTCCCCAGGCACCTCGGCCGGGGCCCAGGGGTCGTCGCAGGCATCCACCGGAATGACGCCATCGGCGGCGGCGGCCCAGAGCATGCGCCGCACGTATCCTTCCATCGGCGGGACGAACGTGGCCTGCGCGAACCGGTCGAGGATGCCGAGCAGGCGGTTGAACCGGGCTTCGTCGCCGGCGACATGTGCGCGCAGCAGGTCGCATTGCAGATCCGTCAACGCCGCTCCCATGCCCACCAACGCGGCGGTCGCCCCCATCAGGATCGAGTAGCCGAGGAACCGGTCCTCGCCCGTAATGAGCAGCTTGCCGGGAGCCGCGCGCAGCACGGCGGCGATCCGCTGGAAGGTCATGACGGAATCCAGGGTGGCCACCTTGATGCCGACGACACCGGGGAGCGCGAGGATGGCCGCCAGCGTCCCCTCGTCATAGGCGACGCCGCCCGCCGCTTCGTATAAGTAGAAGGCGATGACGGGCAGCTCCGCGCTCAACGCGGCGTGCCAGCCGACCGGATCGGCCGCGCGGGGAAAGGCCAGCAGCGCGTCGGCGCCGCCGGCCCGGGCCTCGCGGGCCATCTCGGGTGTCGACGCGCCCGCCACGACCACGCGATCGGGCAGGGCGGCGCGCCAGACGTCGAGCACGGTGCGCCGCTGGGCCTCGGTGAGATGCGGACCCCGTCCGGTGTGGGCCCACACGGCGACGCCCGCAACGCCCTGCCCTGCCATCCACCGGGCGTACCTCTGCTGGGCGGCGGCGGCGACGGCCGAGCCCTGGAACGGAACCGGGACGGCGGGGATGAGCCCGCCCTCGAGGCGAGCGATCAGCGACATCGGCTCAGCCCGCCGCCAGGGCACGCGCGTTGTCCGACTCGATCAACGCGCGCTGCTCCGCCGACAGGTCGAGGAGATCGAGCTTGGCTACGGCGTTCTCCGGGAGGCGCAGCGGCTGCCCCGTACCGAACACGAACCGCTCGACGCCGATCGTCGCCAGCACGGTCGCCAGGTGATCCTCGGGTGGACCCCACAGCCAGCTGATGTCCCACGAGATGCGCCGCGCCTCTTCGGGCGTCGAGCCGAAATGCACTTCTTCCACCAGACCGCGATCCGCGTGGGTGACGACGAGCCGCAGATCCTGGTCGCTGCGAATCAGGGCGCGCAGCGCCGCCGCGGGCAGCTCTCCGGCCACGTCGTTGGGGTGACGCTGCCGCCCGTCCTCCAGCCGGATCGCCATGAGGAGCGGCACGTTCGCGGCACCGCAGGCCGCCGCCAGCACGCGGACCTCGGGTCCGGACGGCGCCAGACCGAAGTAGAGGGGATCGCACCGCACGGCCACGGCGCCACGCTCCACCGCCTCGTTCAACACGTCCTGCCAGTGGGCCAGGCCGGGATGCACCGCGGGAACGGGCCGCAGGCGCGGGTGCGCGCGGCAGGTTTCGTACAGCCAGGAATTCCCTTCGGTGGGATCGCGCCAGAACAACCCCGGAAGATGCGACACCCAGGCCATGTCGATCCGCACGCGGTCCATCGCGGCGAGGAGCGCCTCGGGAGAAGTACCCGGCAGGCGGCTCCACGGGTAGGCGCCGAGGAAGGCGTTGACGTCGATGCGCATCAGTCGATGGGGAAGCTGCCCGACGGGAAGATGCGCAGCGCGTTCTTCGACCGGACGAGCTCGACATCGGCCGGCGGAAGCAGGCGCTCGAGATAGCGGAGCTTACCCCATCCGGTGTCCATGGTGATGTCGCTGCCCCAGAGGAGCCGCGCGGGGCCCACCGCGGCGAGGCAGGCTTCGAGCATCCCGCCGTCCACGCCGCTGCCGGAGAGGTCGACATAGACGTTGCGGTGCGGACGCACTGCGGGGAGGGTATGGCGCCAATCGCCGCCGCCCGCGACGTGCGCGAGGATGAACGTGACGTCCTGATGCCGCCCGGCGAGCTGGCACAGCTCCGCGCCGTCGGTGGCTTCCTGGCCGGGCCAATCGCGCCGACGGCCCTGCCAGATATGGTGCAGGATCGGCAGCTTGAGCTCGGCCGCCAGGCGGCAGATCGGATCGAGCAACGGGTCGTTGGCTCGCCGACTGGCCGCGAGCTTGATCCCCACCATCCCAGCCTTGCGGCAGCGCACGATCTCGGCGAGCGCGTGCCCGGTGTAGTTCGGGTTGACGCACGCATAACAGCGAATCCGGGTCGGCTGCTCGTGTTGGAGGGCGAGCGAGAAGTCGTTGCCGTACACCACGTCGTCCGGAGAGGGAAAGTACGTGGGCGAGGTGCGGCCGAAGGTGCCGAGCGTCGAAGTGACGTGGATCCCGATGCCGATGCGCTCCCCCGCCCGCAGCCGGCTGGCGTTGTACTCGCGCCAATCCGCGCGGGCGCTCCGCTCGGGAAAGAAGTGGGCGTGGACGTCGATCAGCATGCAGGAATCTGAGCCGGGCGGCACGACGACGCTACGCCGACTTCAGGACCTCCTCCAGGACTCCCAGAGTGAACGCGACGTCCGCCGCGCCGTGGGCGAGGGACACGAAGTTGTAGGCGGTGCGCTTGAACAGCAGTCCCCGTCTGGCGCAGCCCGCCGCCACCGCCCGGGAAACGTCCTCGTTGACGTAGTGGAAGAAGGACATCTCGGCCACGCCCCCGACGGCGGTCAGGACGTGGCGGTGCTGATGCTGCAGGCGATGCAACCCATGCAGCAGCTCGGTGCCGACGTGATGCAGGTGCGTGCAGACCTGCTCGCGCTCGAACACCTCGAGCGTCGCGAGCGCGGCGGCGAGGGCGACTGATTCCGTGGCGAGGGTGGAAGAGATCCAGGTCCGATTCACCGCCGCCATCAGGTCGGCGCGGCCGCCGACGGCGGCCAGGGGAAAGCCGTTGGCGCACGCCTTCCCGATCACCATCAGGTCGGGAACGACGCCGTAGCGCTCGGTGGCGCCTCCGATCGCCAGCCGGAACGCCGTCTTGATCTCGTCGTAGACGAGTACCGCGCCCACTTCCGTGGTCTCGGCGCGCAGGACTTCCAGCCACTCGCGGCTCGGCTCCGACACGACGATGGGCTCGATCACCACAGCCGCGAGCCGATCGCCACGGTAGCGGATCATCTCGCGTGCCCGGTCGGGGTCGTTGAAGGGCAGCTCCGCGAACACGGCGCGCGTTCCCTGGGGGACCCCCTCGGCACGGCCCTGGCACCAGTCGAGCCAGCCGTGGTACCCGCAGCCCAGGACCTCCTCGCGGCCGGTGACGACACGGGCGATCCGCACCGCGGCCGCGACCGCCTCCGCGCCGGTCTTGAGGAACCGGATGCGCTCCATCCAGGGCAACCGGACCGCCAGCGCCTCGGCCAGCATCTCCTCCTGGACCGGCGGCAGCGGCCCGACGACGCCGGCCGCGATCGCGTCGCCCGCCGCTCGATTCACGTCCGGGTGCCCGTACCCCAGCGCCACCGCCCCCAGCGCCATGATGTAATCGAGATACTCGCGCCCTTCCACGTCCCACACGCGGGCGCCGGCCGCACGCGCCAGGCGCGTGGGCAGGCCGGGGTCGTCGCCGGTGCCGAACAGCGCCTCGGGACGCTTACTCCCGGTCGACGTGAATCCCGGAACGCGCCAGTCGTTCACGATACTTCACCACCTCGATGGCCATCGCGCGCAGCAGTTTCGCCTCACGCTGGTCAAGCGGCACGCGGTGCACGATCTCGCGCACCGTCCGCATGATGTGCTCGCGGTCGCGGATCTTGAAGAAGTCGATCGCCGCGAGCGCCCGTTCGGCATCCCCGAACAGACGTTCGATCTCCTCCACCGGTGCCGCCTCCGCCGGACGGCGCGGTGTCTTGAACGCCCGTGCTTCATCCCCACGGGCCAGCGCCAGCTCGTACAGCATCACGACCACGGCATGCGCCAGGTTCAGCGAGGCGTACGCGGGCGACGTGGGGATGGTCACGATGCGGTGACAGCGGTCCAGCGCCTCGTTCGACAGTCCCTTGTCCTCCCGTCCGAACAGCAGGGCGACCGGTCCACCGCGGGCCGCGTCCAGAACTTCCGCGGCCGCTGTGCGCGGGCGCTGGACATTGCGCTTCGCCGAACGGCCCCGGGCGGTGAAACCCACGACGTGCACGCAGTCGGCCAGCGCCGCGGCGAGATCGTCGTAGCGCGCGATCCGTGACACGACGTCGTGCGACTGATGCGCGATTCCCTCGATGCGGTGGGCGTCGTATTCCTGCGGGTCGACGAGCCGCAGGTCGCGCAACTCGAAATTCTTCATCGCGCGCACCACGTGGGCGATGTTCACCAGCTCCTGAGGCTCGTGGAGCACGACGAGGATCATGGCTGGAAGCCGACGGTGGAAACGACGACGGGAGATACGTCGACGGCAGATACGGCGACGGCGAGAGTGGATACGGCGACGGCCGGCGCGGCAAAGGTCGTCCGTCGTCTCATTCGCCGTCGGTTCATCGCCCGTCGTCGCATCGTCCGTCGTCTCATTATCCGACCAGCTCCAACACCCCGAACCGACCGGCGTCCTGCCGATCCCCTCTCAGCCAGACCCATCCGTTGCCACCGCTCCACACCAGCTGCCCGGCGCGCCGTTCCCGATCCGGCAACTGCTCGTTCACGATCAGGTCGAATCCCGCGCGGCCCCCGACATGGGCCAGTAGCCCCTCGGGCCACTCGATGCCCACAGTGAGCACATACCCCGTGTCGGCGCGACGCCATGCTCCCCGCACCGTAGCCGGATCGCCCGCGGCGTCCGACACGGCACGCACCCGGAGACCGGCGCCGCCCTGGTCCGGCACGATCAGGTAGCCCGTCGTCTCCGACTCCGCTCCCGCGTCCGAGAGGTACACCTGGATGCCGTCGGAATGGATGTCGTCCGGCTCGTTGTCGAGCAGCAGGGGCGGTGCGTCGGCCGGGCGGATCACGACCTCCGGCTTGGTCACCTCCACCGCCAGGTAGAGGGCGGCTTCGTCCCAGGCGGCGTAGCACTGGGCGCTGAAATCCTCGCGTCCCGGGTACGGATCCTCAGAACGGCGGTACTGGTCCTCGAGCTCGAGTCGCAGCGGCTCGGACGTGTCGAAGCCGGCCGTAGTGCCGTCGAGTGGTGGGGGCTCGTCGGCGCGCAGCGCCGCACCGGTCGGTCGGGTCGGCGGCTCGAGATCGAGCAGCAGCTCCGGCCGGTCGAGCGGTTTGATCGCGCCGCCGAGCGCGACGCGGCCGGTCGGTCCCTCGATCACCCACTCCTTGCCGCCGAAGCGGTGGCGCTCCGTACCGGCGCTCGTGTCGATCTCCACCAGATCGCCGCGCACTCGCACCGCCCGCACGACGCTGCCCCGCGCGCCGAACTCGAGCACGGTCACGAGACGCGCGTTGCGGGCGCGAATGCGCTGCACCCAGAAGGTCTGCCGTGCTTCCCCGGGGCGGCCGGGCGCCTCGGCGCGCAACACTTCAGCGGCGGACGCGAAGTAGGCGACGAGCGAGCGTCCGTCGGCCGACAGCTCGACCGCCCGCGGCCCGTCGCCCGCCGGCGCCAGCCGCTCGACGCGCGTGACGAACTCACCGTCGGCGAGTGCGTCCTCCTGCCAGGTTCCGCCGGCGAGGTCTCCCCGCCCCTGGAAGTGCCACGGCACCTCGAGCACACGCTCCTCGCTGCCCGCGAGATCCACCACGTCGAGGAGATAGCCCGGGCCCACGACGACCGACCGGCCCACCGGCCCGAAGCGCGCGCGCGCCCATCCCCAGCCCGTCCGCTCGTCGAACCCCTCTACGCGCGCGTCGCCCGGCGGTTGGGAGACCCCGTCCAGGCGCGGCGCATTGTGCGCCAGCGTGGAGCGATACCAGAACAGGTCGCGCGTCACATAGGAGCCGGTGCCGAAGTCGGGAAGCCAGTGGATGCCGTCCGCATGCACGGTCAGATTGAGCCGATCGGGATGGCCGTGGCCGCCGCCCGACGCGCCGCATTCGACGCTCACGTACCGGCCGCCGGTGCGCAGCACGGCGAGGCCCTGCCCCTCGAGGAACACGCTGGGCGGCGCCCATGCCTCGGAGGCCGCGGGGAGCTCCGGCGCCATCTCGAGCAGGGACCACCAGGACAACTGGCTGCGAGAGCAAGGAGCAGGGAGCAGTTGCAGGGGTGCGTCGTGAAGGTACGACTCGAACAACTCCTGCCGGACCGGCCCGCTCGAATACAGCGCATGCAACCACGCAACGAGTTGATCCGCGGAACCGTCGGCTCCCTGCTCCGTGCTCTCTGCTCCCTGCTCCTGGCTCTTCAGCCGTCCCAGGCCCGTCTCCCACAGCTCCAGGTACATCGGTTGCGCCAGGGAAACACCGAACCGGGCGTCCTTGCGCGCGGGAAAGGTGAAGTCGGGCAGCGCCGTGAGCGCCGGCGCCCGCAGCGCCGTGGTGAGCGCCCGGGCGAGCTCCGGCTCGCCCCAGAAGTCCACGCCGGCGAGCGCCGCCCAGCCCACACCCGTGAGCATGCCCCGCAGCGCGAACAGGTGGTAGTTCTCGCCCTCGTACCACAACCCGTCGCCGCGGTAACCGCGCAGGTGCGCAATCAGCCCGGTTTCCCCCTGGACGGCCCGCTGCGCCAGTGCCTCGTCCTCGAACCACACGGCGATCGCGCACAAGGCAGCATTGTTCCACGTCTGCCGGTTGGAGAATCCCTCGTCGAAATCCCCGATCAGGTTGGCGGCTTCCTCGGCCACCTCGTGCACCGACCGTTCCGTCGCCTCGTCGAGCCGGCCCGCCTCGCGCAGCAGCAGGGCGGCCGAGAGGCAGTTCAGGATCCAGATCGACTCGAGATACGTGGAGAAGAAGAGCCGGGACGGACCGAGCACGTTGTCGCGATTCGGATAGCGGAAGTAGCGCTCGCCGTAGGCGCGGAGCAGGTCGGCGGCCCGTCGCGCCGCGGCATCCGCCTGGTGGTCGGTGAGCGCGGCGAGCGCGGCAAGCTCGACCGCACGCTCGGCGAGCCAGAGGTGCTGGAACCTGGCCCAGGTGCGATGATGGCGCGGGCCCCCCTGTTTGCGGCTGCACGCCGGACAGACGTGCTCGTCGGGACTCCAGGGATCGAAGCGGAGCACGGCCCCGTCGGCCGGACAGCGCCCTCCATCCACCGACAGCAACGCCTTCACCTCCGGTACGGGCGGCATCCGCTCGAGCACCGGCGCGTTGCGCCGGCTGAGGTGGTCTGCCAGCCCGGCGAGGTCAGGGGACGCGACGATCGCGTCACGGCGCGCGGCGAGCTGCTCCGCCGTCACCATGCGCGACCACCATCCCAGGCCCACCGCACGGGGAGAATCGTCGCGCCTGCCTCGCGCGCCGCCTCGAGCGGCTGTGTCACCGCGCCGGGCGCCAGAAAGAACATGCAGCCACCGGCGCCCGACCCGGCCGCCTTGCCCCCCAGCACCCCCGCGTCGCGCATGACCCCCTCGAGGCGTGCCATGTCGTCGGTGCGCATCCCCGGATCCAGCTCCTGTTGTCGTGTCCAGTTCTGCGAGAGCAACGCCCCCACCCTGGCAAGGTCGGCCTCCCGCAGCGCTTCCGCCATCGCGAACGCGATGTCCTTCATCGCCTCCAGCGCGCCCGTGACCGTCCGGTCGCCCCGCTCGTAGGCGCTCATGACGCGGGCGATGGTATCGCCCGAGAGCCGCGAGCGGCCGGTGTAGCACAATACCAGCTGCCGCTCCAGCGCGGCGGCGAACGCCGGGTCGAGGGTGATCGGCTCGATGCCGACGTCGGGGTCCCGGAAACTCAACCGGTGAAATCCACCCAGCGCCGCCGCCAGCTGGTCCTGCCGTCCGCCCGGGATCCCCGCCTCCTGCACCTCCAGTCGCCAGGCCTGCTCGGCCAGCTCGCGGGCATCGATCCGCTCGGAGCGCGCGGCGACGAGACACGCCACCAGCGCCACGTCGAGCGCGCCGGAGCTGCCGAGCCCTGAGCCGGGGGGCACTTCCGAGCGCGTCTCGAGCGTCAGGGTCCCGAGCACCGGGAACATGCGCAACGCCGCCTTGAGGAGGTTCAGCCGGCCGTCCAGGACCAGCCCGCCCGAATTGGTGCACTCAACCGTCTCGGCGAGATCGTGCGACACGAGGCGCACGAGTGACCCGCCGAGCTGCAGCTCGGCCGTCACATGCAGGGCGAGCGCCGCGTTGACCACCACCCCGCCGGCCCGGGAGGAAAATGGCGGCACGTCGGTCCAGCCGCCGGCAAAGTCGAGACGCACCGGAGCGGTGGCGCGGAACGCGGTGGGGAGATCGCGGAGCCTCATGGTGCGGTCCACCAGCGGGCCACACTCACCAGATCACCACGCATGTCCATGGTCACACCATGGATCCGGCGGTTCATCCCTGCCCCTCCCCGCGCGACGTAGAGCCAGGCCGCGGCCTGACGGGCGACGAGCTCACGCTGGGCGGCGGCTGGATCGGCCGGCACCGCGAGGCCCGCGATCTCGGCGATCCGCGTGAGGTAGCCGATCCCGGGATCGCCGGGGATCCCCATCGCAGCCGCGGTGAAGTCGTGGCGTGGACCGTACACGCGCGCGTGAAACGCCGAGAGCTCGAGCTGGCGAATCGACACGTCGAACCCGACCGCGGCGAGCCGGGCCTGCAGCAACTGCTCAAGCGCCGCTTCGCCGCTGCCGACGGTCAGCAGCACGACCTGCGGATGACGCCCCGCGAGCAGGCGGCGGGCGGAATCGGGTGCGAACGGCACGGGCGGCACCGCGACGTAACCCGGCACGAACGGGGGAACGGGGCTGTCGGCCGGCTCGCCGAACCCGAACAGGAATCCCTGCACGATCTCGTTGCGGTCGATGGCGAGGGCGGCGGCGCGGCGAATGGTCTCGTCGTCGAACGGGGGACGCCGGGTGTTGAAGATCAGGCCGTACACGAAGATCTGCGGATAGCTGAGGACGGTCAGATCCGGATCGCGACGCACAAACTCCGCGTGGGCCGGGTTGATGCCGGCGAAATCGAGCTCCCCCGCGGTCAGGGCGGCGAGCTTGGTCATCGGCTCGTCCACGACGACCACGATGAACCGCTCGAGCCGGGGCGGACCACCGAGCGCCGCGGGGAACGCAGTGTTGCGCGCGAACACCCAGCGGCGGTGCGGCTCGTGGAGCACGAAGCGGAACGGCCCGTTCCCCACCGGCCGCTCGTTCCAGTCCGCCTGGCGCAGCTGCGCGTGCGGCACGTGCTCGAGCAGATGGGCGGGCAGGATCGCCAGATCGGTGAACACGTCCGGGAGCCCGCGCTGGGGAGCGCGAAAGTGAACGATGACGGTCGTGTCATCAGGGGCGCGCACATCCGTCACGGCCGCGAGGTCCGTGAGGCGCGGATAGCCGGTCGCCGGATCGCGCGCCGCCTCGAGCGTCCAGACGACGTCGTGCGCCGTTGTGGGCCGGCCGTCGTCCCAGGGAAGCCCCGCGAACAACGTGAGAGTCAGTGCGGTGCGATCGGCCGACCATTCCCAGCGTCGCGCGAGATAGGGCTGCGGCGCGAGCGTCGAATCGTAGCGGACGAGCGTCGTGAGGAGCACGTAGCGCTGCACCTGCCTGGCGAGCGGATGGTCCGTGAGCAGCGGATTGATGCTCACCAGGTCGGCGCCGGCGGCGTACAACACGGTCGCGCCGCGGCGCGCCGCGGCCCCGGCGGCGCCCCCACACGCCCCCGTCCCCACGATGCCGAGCCAGCAGAGCGTTCGGATCATCCGCCGCGTCACGCGCAGGATTCTAGCGGCGCTCGCCCGACCGCGCGAGATTGCGGCATGCAGCGGATGCTCGCCCGCCGCGCGCTGGCCGGGATCGCCGTGGTGGCGGGGGTCGTCACGCTCACCTTCCTGCTGCTGCACGCCGCGCCCGGCGACCCCACCGAGCAGCTGATCGGCCCCACCGCCACCCCCGAGCAGCTCGCCGCGGGGCGTCACGCCCTGGGCCTCGACCGTCCACTCGCCGCCCAGTACGTCGCCTGGCTCGTCCGCTTCGTTCGCGGGGATTGGGGGACGAGCTTCGCCACCGGCCGGCCGGTGCGCTCGATGATCGCGGCGGCCTGGCCGGCGACCGTCCGGCTGGTGGCCCTCTCGCTGCTGTTGAGCTACGGCCTGGGACTCGTGGTCGGCGCCGTCCAGGCGGCGCAGCATCGGCGCCGGCTGGACACCGCGCTCTCGGTCGTGAGCGTTACCCTGGTCGCCCTGCCCGGCTACTGGCTCGGCTTGATGCTGGTGACAGTGTTCACCTATCTGCTGCGGGTGCTCCCCGCCTTCGGCGCCGCCGGCTACGATGCCGACTACCTGAGCGGCTGGGCCCGGTTCGCGGACGGCGCGCGTCACCTGGCCCTGCCGCTCGCGACGCTGACGCTGATCGGCATCGGCGCGGCGGCGCGCTTCGTGCGCGGCGCCCTGCTCGACGCGCTGGAGCAGCCATTCGTCGTCACCGCACGTGCCAAGGGGCTCCGGGACTCGGCCGTCATGGTGCACCACGCGCTGCGACACGCGTTGATTCCCGTGGTCACGCTGTTGGGGCTCTCCCTGCCGGCGCTGTTCTCGGGCGCGGTGTTCGTGGAAGCGGTCTTCGCCTGGCCGGGCGTCGGACGCCTGCTGGTCGAGGCCGTGCAGGCACGCGACTACCCGGTCGTGATGGCGGCGACCGCCATCAGCGCCCTCCTCGTGGTCACCGGCAACCTGCTCGCGGATGTGGCGGCCGGACTCGTGGACCCCCGCCTGCGCGCCGCCGAGGCGGCGCCACCTGAGTGAACACGGCCCTGCAGGACCGGCGTCTCACGGTGGGACTCACGCTGCTCGCCGGCGTGGCCGCCTTAGCCCTGGCGGCGCCCCTCGTCACCGGCGGCGACCCCAACGCGCCCGGCGACATCATCGCGACCCGCTTCCTCGGCCTGCTGTCGCGCGACGTACACGGCACCCTGCACCTGCTCGGCACCGACCGCTTCGGCCGCGACGTGTGGACGCGACTCGTGTACGGCGCCCGGGTTTCCCTCGCCGTGGGATTTCTGTCGGTCCTCCTGTCGGTCGCGGTCGGTGTGACGATCGGTGGTCTCTCGGGCTGGTGGCGCGGCTGGGCGGGCATGCTGCTCCTGGGCTTCACCGATTTCGCCCTGGCGCTGCCCCGCGTCGTCCTGTTGCTGCTCCTGGCGGCGCTGTGGCAACCCAGCGCGCTGCTCGTCGTACTGCTGCTGGCCGCCACAGGATGGATGCCGGTCGCCCGGCTCGTGCACGGCGAGGTACGCGCGTTGGCGGTACGGCCCTTCGTGGAGGGTGCCCGGAGCCTGGGCGTGCGTCCACTGCGGGTGCTGTGGCGTCACGTCCTCCCCAACGCCCTGACGCCGGTGATCGTCGCCGCCGCGCTCGGGGTCGGCAACGCGATCCTGCTCGAGGCCGGGCTCTCCTACCTCGGGCTCGGCGTGCAGCCGCCCACGGCCTCCTGGGGCAACATGATCGCCTCGGGCCGCGATACCCTGGTGAACGCGCCCTGGGTTGCGGCGGCGCCGGGTGGGATGCTGGTGGTCGTGGTGATCGGGTGCACGTTGGTGGGAGACGCGCTGAGAGACATGCTGAGCCGTCAGACCTCAGCCGTCAGCCGTCAGCCGTCAGGGCTCTGATCATCGACCAGCTTCCGCAACACGTCATCGCGAATCTCGTGTCCTCCCTCGAATCGCTCCACGCGGTAGGCGATGCCGTGTGCGCGTAAGCGCTCCTCGTCGCGCGCCAGGATCTTGGGCGTGATGTAGGAATCGCGGCTGCCCACCGCGAGGATCAGCTCCGTGCGTCCCCAGCGCTCCCGTGCCGCGGCAAGATCGAGGTCGGGCGGCACCTCACCGCCATAGAGAATCAGCCGGTCGGCGCGCGCGCTCCCCTCCGCCAGCCAGCGCGCCGCCGTCGCGGTGCCCTGGGAGAACCC